>CALGEH010000063.1 GCA_937881735.1 uncultured Shimia sp. | reverse complement strand
GGGGTATAGCTCAGTTGGTAGAGCGACGGTCTCCAAAACCGTAGGTCGCGGGTTCGAACCCTGCTGCCCCTGCCATTTCCTTTCGGTAAAAACACATAAGCAAAACCGCACCGCAGGCTTTTTGTTGCGTCCGGTAATGATGTCGCCATGCCCCGGTCATATTTTGCTGAATTTGCCTTACAATTTCCTCGCTTGCCACAATTTTGCCCGAATCGTGCCCTAGCTTAGCTTTATTCGGAGACGGTGCACTGCTGCGCCTGACCCGGATGTGCGTGGGGGCGCAACGAATAAATGGTGCTGCTGTGTCAATGTCTGATGAAATTACCGGTCTTTATGTGGATCCGCGCGATGTGCGGCCCGGCCTCCGTCTGAAACCTCTGCAAACACGGCCCGAACGGGTCACTGAAGCAGAAGTTGACAATATTATCTCCCAAACTCTTGCCAAGAGCCGTCAGGAAGAGGCCCGCGCGGCGCTTCCTGAAGTGGCGGATCAGGAAGAACTTCTGGGTCTGGCGGGGCGTAACGCCCGACGCGATGCCGCGACCCGTGAGGCTGCAGAGCTGCGCCGCGCGCAAAGCGCCGCCCGCGTTGCACCCAAGCTTGAGGATCTGTCCGGGCGCCGCATGACAAGCGCTTGGCGCAAGCGCCTGTTGATCGCAGCGCCGATCGTTCTCATTGTATTGTGGAAACCATGGTTGATCCCCGGCCTGGTCATCGTGGCGTTCTGGCTTGTGATCGCCGCCTTTGCCGTCCTGGGCAGTGAGCGCATGGCCGAGGGGTTTATCCGGTTCTATGTCTGGCTTGACGCGCGCAACCCCGCGCGGGCCGAGCGGATTCGCGACCGAGCCGACCGCCTTGCTATGCGGCTCGATGCGTTGCTCGACCGGCTGCCTGAGCGCTGGACGGAAGGGCTCTACATGCCTGATTTCAGTCGGGCGAGCCTGATGGGTGATGGCCTTGACGACCTTCCCGACCCGTTCGACCGGATTGCGGTCGAGGCGCGCCATATCTGAGCACGCCGTTGGGCGGGCGTGATCAGGGGGCCGCAGCGGCTCCGCGCGGCTCCGATGCGCCCTTGAAATCATGCGCGCTGCGGCGTATGTCGCTTGAAACAGGCGAAAAGAGACGAGCACATGGCACGCACGAACCCCGTTCAGTTTATCCAGCAGGTCCGCTCGGAGGTCAGCAAGGTCGTATGGCCCCAGCGCCGCGAGGTGGTTTTGACCACGATCATGGTGTTGATCATGGCCACGCTGACGGCGATTTTCTTCGCAATTGTGGATCTGAGCATCCGCACGGGCCTTCAGGCTATTCTGGGCAACTTCTGATCGGCGCGCGGTTTTCGGCCCTCAGGCCTTGAACCGCTCAGCAATCAAAGGTATTGCCCGCCTCACCTCCGGGACATGGCGCGCTTCGATTCGGTGAGCGCGCAGATTTTGTGTTTCGGGGCCTCTGCGCGGCAAGCGCGCGGGACAGCAGAATTTTCGGCCAAAGCGCCGAACGGAATGAGGATGTGATCAGGCATGGCGAAGCGGTGGTATTCGGTCAGCGTGCTCTCGAATTTCGAGAAGAAGATCGCAGAGCAGATCCGGCAATCCGTGATCGAGAGCGGTCTTGAGGACGACATCGAAGAAGTGATGGTCCCGACCGAGGAAGTGATCGAGATCCGGCGCGGCAAGAAGGTGACAGCCGAGCGGCGGTTTATGCCCGGCTATGTTCTGGTGCGGATGGAGATGTCCGATCAGGGCTATCACCTGATCAACTCGATCAACCGGGTCACGGGTTTTCTGGGTCCGCAAGGACGCCCGATGCCGATGCGCGACGCTGAGGTGCAGACCATCCTTGGCCGTGTGGCCGAGGGCGAAGAAGCGCCCCGCACGCTCATCCACTTTGAAGTGGGCGAGAAGGTCAAGGTCAACGACGGCCCGTTCGAGGATTTCGACGGGATGGTCGAGGAAGTCGATGACGACAACCAGCGCCTCAAGGTGGCGGTGTCGATCTTTGGCCGGGAGACCCCGGTCGAGCTGGAATTCACGCAGGTCACCAAGCAGAGCTGACGTGTAGCGCTTGTCGCGCCCGCAAGGGCCGAGGAGCACCCCGATGTGGGAGGCGAGGGCGCCGCGGCGCCCGGACCGGACCACGGCAACGAATATCCCGAGGGGCGCGCCCCGAGGGTGTTGAAAAAGGAGAAGGCCAATGGCCAAGAAACTCGTCGGCAGCATGAAATTGCAAGTGCCCGCCGGTCAAGCAAACCCCTCGCCGCCCGTCGGCCCGGCGCTGGGTCAGCGCGGCATCAACATCATGGAATTCTGCAAGGCGTTCAACGCCAAGACGCAGGACATGGAGCAAGGTGCCCCTTGCCCGACCGTGATCACCTATTACCAGGACAAATCCTTCGAGATGGAAATCAAGACGCCACCCGCGTCCTATTACATCAAGAAGGCCGCCAAGCTGAAGTCTGGCTCCAAGACGCCAGGCCGCGACGTGGCAGGCTCGGTCACCGTCAAGCAGGTGCGTGAAATCGCCGAAGCGCAGTGGAAAGATCTGAACGCAAACGACGTCGAAGCCGCGATGAAGATCATCGTCGGCAGCGCGCGCTCCATGGGCATCGAGGTGAAGTAAGATGGCAAAACTTGGAAAACGGGCGCGTTCGGCGCGTGAAGCATTCGACGGCAAGAGCAATCTGTCGGTTGAAGAGGCTGTTGCTCTGGTCAAGAACAACGCCAACGCAAAGTTCGATGAAACCATCGAAGTCGCTGTGAATCTTGGTGTTGACCCACGCCACGCCGACCAGATGGTTCGCGGTGTGATCGGTCTGCCCCACGGCACTGGTAAAACCATGCGCGTGGCCGTGTTTGCCCGTGGCGCGAAGGCGGAAGAGGCCGAAGCGGCTGGTGCGGATATTGTTGGCGCGGAGGATCTCATGGAGATCGTCCAAGGCGGCAAGATTGATTTTGATCGCTGCATTGCGACACCTGACATGATGCCTGTCGTGGGCCGTTTGGGCAAAGTGCTCGGCCCTCGCAACCTGATGCCAAACCCCAAAGTGGGTACGGTGACCATGGATGTGGCTGATGCCGTCAAGGCAGCCAAGGGTGGCGAAGTGCAGTTCAAAGCCGAGAAGGCTGGCGTTGTGCATGCCGGTGTCGGGAAAGCATCGTTCAATGAGGCACAGCTTGCCGAAAACGTGCGGGCCTTCATTACGGCCGTGGCCAAAGCCAAGCCGGCGGGCGCCAAAGGGGCTTACATGAAGCGCATCTCGCTGACCTCGACCATGGGTCCCGGCGTGACGATTAATGTCTCCGAGGCCGTCAGCGAGTAAGCCACGCGCCTCATGAGCGAAATTTAGACAGGCCTCCCGCGATGCGATGGGGGGCCTGTTTAGCGTTATGGTGACGTTTTCAAGGCCACCATAGGACAACGAGGGGTTGGCATTGCTCGCAGAACCCTCTAGAGGCTACGCAGCGCAGGTGGCGTGAGATTCGTCTCATGCCTCTTTCGCGTTTCGTCCAAGACGGTGGGTGGGTGCAAACCCTTAATTCCCTGCCCGAGGCGGGAGTTGACGAGATCAGCCGGAGCGCATGCTTTGGATGCTTTGATATAGCCCCGTTTACAGGACTAAAAGCCGGGCATTTTTGCCTGGTGTCATCGAGCCGGGGGAATTCTCCCCCGAAATTTGGAGTGAAACTGTGGATAGAGCCCAGAAAGAGAAATTGGTCGAGGAACTCGGCCAAATCTTCGAAAGCTCTGGCGTCGTAGTGGTTGCCCACTATGCCGGGATTACAGTTGCGGAAATGCAGGATCTTCGGGCGCGCGCACGTGCGGCCGATGCCTCGGTTCGTGTTGCCAAAAACAGGCTCGCTAAGATTGCTCTTGAGGGCAAGCCTTGCGAAAGCATCGCCACATACCTCACGGGCATGACCGTTCTGACCTATTCCGAAGACCCTGTGGCAGCCGCCAAAGTGTCCGAGGATTTCGCCAAGGTGAACAAAAAGTACGAGATCCTTGGCGGGGCAATGGGTGAGAACGCTCTGGACCGGGCTGGTGTCGAAGCTGTGTCGAAAATGCCTTCGCGCGAGGAGCTTATTGCTTCCATCGTGGGTTGTCTCGGCGCGCCTGCTTCGAACATTGCCGGTGCAATTGGCGCACCTGCTTCGAACATCGCGAGCATCCTTTCGACCATCGAAGAGAAGGCCGAAGCGGCATAACGCATCTGACATTCCGGCGGGGGCGTGAGCCTTCGTCGTTGGAACCCATCTTAAAACGGAAAGCATGATAAAATGGCTGATCTGAAAAAACTGGCAGAAGAGATCGTCGGTCTGACGCTTCTCGAAGCACAAGAACTCAAAACCATCCTCAAAGATGAGTATGGCATCGAGCCCGCCGCTGGCGGCGCTGTGATGATGGCGGGCCCTGCGGGCGGCGACGGCGGCGACGCTGGCGAAGAGCAGACCGAATTCGACGTCATCCTGAAATCGGCAGGCGCTTCCAAGATCAATGTGATCAAGGAAGTCCGCGGCATCACCGGCCTGGGCCTCAAAGAAGCCAAGGACCTGGTCGAAGCCGGCGGCAAGGCCGTCAAGGAGCAAGTCTCCAAGGAAGAGGCCGAAGACCTGAAGAGCAAGCTGGAAGCAGCTGGCGCAGAAGTCGAAATCAAGTAAGGCCAGCGCGCTCTGCGCGTTTTCCATCCTATGGAAAACAGCTCGGAGTTTGTAAAAACGCCGGACGCACTATGTAAACGCAGGCTGGGGACGGTTTATCCGCCCCCAGACGAACCCGTCTCAGAGAGGCCCTGCACGTAATGTGGGCCGGGTTTCTCTCAGGCGAGGTTCCGGATCGGGAGGCTTCTGGTGGGACAGAGGCCATGAATAGACCCGGAAACCCGCTGTCTCAAATGGCCGCGCGGCTGGTGCCCAACAGCGCGTGCGACCGGTGAGAAATTGAAAGGTGTTTAGACACATGGCTCAGACCTACCTTGGCCAAAAGCGTTTGCGTAAGTACTTCGGAAAAATCCGCGAAGTCCTCGAAATGCCGAACCTTATCGAGGTTCAAAAATCCTCCTACGACCTCTTTCTGAACTCGGGCGACAGCCCTGTTCCGTTGGATGGTGAAGGCATAAAAGGTGTCTTCCAGTCGGTCTTTCCGATCTCGGATTTCAACGAGACGAGCGTGATCGAATTCGTCAGCTATGAGCTGGAGAAGCCGAAATACGACGTTGAAGAGTGCATGCAGCGCGACATGACCTATGCCGCACCGCTGAAGGTCACCTTGCGTCTGATCGTGTTCGATATCGACGAGGATACTGGCGCCAAATCCGTCAAGGACATCAAGGAGCAGGACGTCTTCATGGGCGACATGCCCCTCATGACGCCCAACGGCACCTTTGTCGTGAACGGTACCGAGCGCGTGATCGTGTCTCAGATGCACCGCTCTCCCGGCGTGTTTTTTGATCATGACAAGGGCAAGACCCACAGCTCGGGCAAGCTCCTCTTTGCCTGCCGCATCATCCCTTATCGCGGCAGCTGGCTCGACTTTGAGTTTGACGCCAAGGATATTGTGTTCGCGCGTATCGATCGCCGCCGCAAACTGCCTGTGACGACGCTGCTGTATTCGCTTGGTCTCGACCAAGAAGATATCATGAATGCGTATTACGATACGGTTGATTTCAAGCTGAAGAAGAACAAGGGCTGGGTCACCAAGTTCTTCCCCGAGCGTGCCCGCGGCACGCGCCCCACCTATGACCTGGTGGATGCGAAAACCGGCGAAGTGATCGCCGAGGCCGGCAAGAAAGTCACGCCTCGTGCGGTCAAGAAACTGATCGACGAAGGCAATGTGACAGAACTGCTCGTCCCTTACGAGAACATCTTGGGCAAGTTCGTCGCACGCGACATCATCAACGAAGAAACCGGCGCGATCTATGTCGAGGCCGGTGATGAGCTGACGCTGGAGCATGACAAGGCGGGCGAAGTGACCGGCGGCTCCCTGAAGGAGCTTCTGGACGCAGGGATCACCACGATCCCCGTGCTCGACATCGACAACATCAATGTCGGCCCCTACATGCGCAATACGATGGCTGTGGACAAGAACATGAACCGCTCCACGGCGCTCATGGATATCTACCGCGTCATGCGCCCCGGCGAGCCACCCACGGAAGAGGCCGCGTCGAACCTCTTTGACACGCTGTTCTTCGACAGCGAACGCTATGACCTCAGCGCCGTTGGCCGGGTGAAGATGAACATGCGTTTGGCGCTTGATAAGCCTGATACACAG
>CALGEH010000062.1 GCA_937881735.1 uncultured Shimia sp. | reverse complement strand
AAATCCATTAAATAACTGTAATTGCTTTATTGGTACGGAAACCAAGTTTTTTGAGTGTGTAAGGGTGAAAGAAACCATGATGAATGAAATTGGGGAGGAGAAAAAACACACTCACACATGAACATCGCAACTTGTAGACTTAACTCCCAATAGGCCGTGAAATCATACCTAATAAGTGTTTTCTGCGTCTGTTGCTTTTTGCATCTCTCAACTTGCCTTGAGAAGAATTGATGCCGCACTTGTGATCGCGCTTGGCGCGGCTTTTTGCACGCCCGTTGCCGCCCAGACACCGCTCTCGGCCATCGATTGGCTCGATGAAGCGCCAACCGTGGCCGCCCCACGTGTAATCACGGGCCCCGAGGCGCCGAGCGCCACAGGCGTAGCCATGCCCGAAGTGACTGTGATGGCGTTGGACGATGCCAATCATGAGGCGGTGGGGCTTTTACCACCCTCCGTGACCGGACTGCCCGCGACCCTCTGGGCCACGAGCGATGCAGGCGCGATCCTGTCGCTTTGGGCGCGCGCCGCTGATGACCCGCTCCCTGCGGTTCAGGCGCTCTACTACACGCTATTGTTGGCCGAGGCGGCACCACCGGGCGGCGCGGAAGGGGCGTTTCTCAAAGCGCGGGTGGAAGCCCTGCTGCGGCTGGGCGCTGTGGAGCCTGCGCAGGCGCTTTTAGCGCGCGCAGGCCCCAACACGCGCGCGCTGTTTACTCAGTGGTTTGATCTATCGCTCCTGCGCGGGGACGAGGCCGAGGCCTGCACCCGCCTGATGGCGAGCCGCGCGCTTCACCCCGATCAGGCCGCCCAAATCTATTGCGCCACCTTGACCGGCGATTGGCCGACAGCCGCCCTTTTGTATGACACCGGCGTGGCGCTTGGCATCTTCACAAGCACCGAATCCTACCTGCTGGAGCGGTTTCTCGACCCCGAACTGGCCGAGGAAAGCGTCCAACTTCCTCCCGTTCAAAACCCCTCACCGCTGTTTTTTCAGCTCTACGAGGCCATCGGCACGCCCCTGCCCACGCGGGGTCTGCCGCTCTCTTATGCGGTGGCCGATCTGCGCGGCAATGCCGGTTGGAAGGCCGAGCTTGAGGCCGCAGAGCGGCTGGTGCGCACGGGCGCGCTGTCCGAAAACCGGCTGCTTGGGCTTTATACTGATCGCGATCCGACAGCATCAGGCGGGATCTGGGACCGGGTCGAGGCGGTGCAGGAGTTTGACCGCGCCCTCACGCGTCAAGACGCAGAGGCCATCGCCAGCACCCTGCCCACCGTCTGGCGGATGATGTCTGACGCACATCTTGAAATCGCCTTCGCCCGCCTTTTCGCCGAAGGGCTGACCCGCGCAGCACCACGCCTTGATCCGGTGGCACAGGCGCTCGCCTTCCGCATCTCCCTGCTGGGCGAGGATTACGAGGCCGCAGCCAAATCCCCCGCCCCACGCCGTGCCGCACGGTTTCTGGCCAGCGTCGCAATGGGGGCGCCCGATCCTGTCCTGGCCACCTCTCCCAAGGAACAGATGATCGCCCGCGTTTTCACAGCGCCACCCTCTCCCAGCTTCGACCACGCGCGGCTGTTATCCGATGGCAAGCTGGGCGAAGCAATTCTCGCGGCGGCCATTCAACTGAACGATGCGAACGGCGACTTGATCCAAACCGCCGAGGCGCTGGCCACTTTGCGTGCCGTAGGGTTGGAGGATACAGCCCGGCGCGCCGCCTTACAGCTTCTCATTCTGGACCGCCGCGGATGAGCGCGGGCTGGATCCCCCTGTTTCTGGAGGCGCAAGCAGCCGAGCAAGGCGCGGCCGAAAACACGCTGGCCGCCTATGCCCGCGATCTGTCCGACTTCAACGCATGGCTTGGCGCACAGGCCCTTGATCCGGCAAGCGCGCAGCAGGCTGATATCGAACACTACCTCGTGGGGTTGGAGGCGCAGGGCCTTGCCAAATCAACCCGCGCCCGGCGGCTCTCGGCGATCAAGCAGCTCTATCGCTTTGCCTTTGAGGACCGTCTGCGCGAAGACAACCCTTCAATGCGCATCAAGGGACCGGGTCGTGACAAGCGTCTGCCCAAGACGCTGAGCGAGGAGGAGGTGGACCACCTTCTCGACGCCGCGCGCCATGTGGGCCGCAGCCCGGCAGATCGCGCGCGCAACACCTGCCTGATGGAGCTTCTCTACGCCACCGGCATGCGCGTGACCGAGCTTGTCTCGCTGCCAGCCTCTGCCGCACGGGGCGATCCCAATATGCTGATGATCAAGGGCAAGGGCGGCAAGGAACGGATGGTCCCCCTCTCGCCCCCCGCGCGCACCGCGCTGGCGGAATGGCTCAATCTGCGCGATGCAGCGCAGGACGTGGCCCGCATGAAGGGCAAGCCGCCCTCGCCCTTCCTCTTCCCCTCCGGCGGACAGTTGGGCCACCTCACCCGCCACAGGTTCTATGCGCTCATCAAAGAGCTGAGCGTCGCGGGCGGTGTCTCCCCATCAAAAGTCACGCCGCATACCCTGCGCCACGCCTTCGCCACGCATCTTCTGGCCAATGGTGCGGACCTCATGGCGATCCAGAGCCTTCTGGGCCACGCCGATGTTGCCACCACCGAGATCTACACCCATGTGCTGGTGGCGCGGCTGCAACAGCTGGTGCTGGACCACCACCCATTGTCTGAAACCGCGTCTGACAAAAATTCGGGTTAAAGACGGTATATAACGCCACCTGCGCCCAAATCCCGCAGGCCACGGCCCCCTCGTCACTTGAATGCGCGCCCGCAAGACCCCATAACCTGCCCTTAACACGAAGGATATCAGGACACATGGACCTCAGCACGCTCAACTTCGACGCAGCCTTCTGGATCACCTCCGCGGCGATCATGGGGCTGTTGGTCATGTCGGGGCTTTTCTCGGGCAGCGAAACCGCGCTCACGGCCGCCTCACGCGGCAAGCTGCGCTCGCGCGCCGACAAGGGCGACAAGGGTGCTGCCCGCGCGCTGGCCATCACGGAAGATAACGAGCGGCTCATCGGCTCGGTCCTTTTGGGCAATAACCTCGTCAATATTCTTGCCACGTCGCTTGCCACGGCCATGTTCACGCGGCTCCTGGGCGAGGGCGGCGTCGCCATGGCCACGCTGGTCATGACAATTCTGGTGCTGGTCTTTGCCGAGGTGCTGCCCAAGACCTACGCCATCAGCAATGCCGAGGCCGCCGCCAGCAAGGCCGCTCCCTTGATTACGATCATCATCCGCGTCTTCTCGCCCATCGTTTCGGCGGTCCGCTATTTCGTGCGCGGTGTGCTCAGTCTTGTGGGCGTCAAGATCGACCCGGACAGTCATATTCTCGCCGTGCGTGAGGAGATTGCGGGCGCACTTTATCTCGGCCATTCCGAGGGCATCGTCGAGAAGGAAGACCGCGACCGTATCCTCGGCGCGCTCGATCTGGGCGACCGCGCGATCGAGGAAATCATGCGCCACCGCAGCCAGATCGAGATGATCGACGCGGATAACAACCCCGAAGCAATCCTTGAGCAATGTCTGCAATCAAGCCACACCCGCCTGCCCGTGTTCAAGGATGACCAGGACAACATCATCGGCATCGTCCACGCCAAGGACCTTCTGCGCGCCATGCACAAGCTGGTCGTGGGCCCCGGTGCGGCGGCCCGCAAGCTCAAGGATTTCGATATCACATCGGTGGTGATGAAGCCCTATTTCGTGCCCGAGACTACATCTCTGGACGAACAAATGCGCCAGTTCCTGCGCAGGCGGACGCATTTCGCGCTGGTGGTGGATGAATATGGCTCGCTTCAGGGGCTTCTCACGCTGGAGGATATCCTTGAGGAGATCGTGGGCGAGATCACCGATGAGTTCGACGCAGACGCAGAGCACCCGATCCGCCGCGCCGATGACGGGCAATTCCTCGTCGATGGCGCCATGACGCTGCGCGATCTCAACCGCGCCACCGATTGGGCCCTGCCCGATGACGAGGCGAATACCGTGGCTGGCCTCGTCATCTACGAGGCGCAGATGATCCCCCGCGTGAGCCAGGTGTTCAACTTCCACGGCTTCCGCTTCGAGGTGGTCGCCCGCAGCGGCAACCGCATCACGCGGCTGAAAATCCGCAAGCTGTAGGGTGGGGGAGGTCCGCTTTGAGGTGCGGGGTTTGGTGTGGCTTCGGTGAGGTGAAAACCACACGGCCTCGTCCGGCCATTTGTCCATCAAACGGCTGGCCTCTTGGGGCATGTTGGGTCAATATTAATCTCAAACGAACTATCGTAAGGAAATACCTATGCTGAAACGGATACTGGCTTTTGGTTTTGTGATTGTTGGAACCGGTGCGCAAGCATTTGACGCAGATGCTGAATACGATAAATCCTATCTTCAGGTTGAAGCGTGTTTTGAAAGCGATCCAGCCGATACGGAGGCTTGTGTCATAGCAGGTATCCAAGAGTGCGCGAATGACTTGGAAGCCGTTCTCGAAAGCAAAGGTATCATCAGTCCCGGAGGAGCTGCTGTGGATACCAGAGAATATTGTAATTCCATCGGCTTGGAGCGCGCGGACGAGCATCTGAATGCTGTTTATCAACGCATAATTGAGAATGAACCAATTCATTATGGTGGTGGAGGGGCGGTTGAAAATTTGCGCGTAGCTCAGCGGCTCTGGATTCAGTTCAGGAATGAGATGTGTTCCGAAAACACAATTACTAGTTGGCACTCTGGCGGTTCTGGCTGGGGGGCAGTAATTGATGAATGGTCGACGCGTCTTTCAATCCAGCAAGCTCAGAACTTAGAAGGCTACTTTACCATTTATGACTACTAAAACTGGCGGCCCCTTAATGGGTTGCGATTAAGTCTTTACCACAGTGGCTTGTGCCTTATCCTTATAGCGGAGAGAGGGTGGCTGCCGAATGTGCTCGCAGCATCCGTCGCTCTGGTCTCACACCGACCGTCACCGTTTATCCCTGCCATTCAAAACAAAAGGCCCAGGATCACCTCCGGGGCCTTTTGCAATGCCTGTAGCCGCGCCGCTTAGCCCCGCAGGACCACCCCCGGCGCGTCAAACGGCGGCTCGTGCAGGATCACAGCTTTGTGCGGGCGGCCAAGCACCATCACCTCGACGCGGTCGCCCGGCACAGCCCCTTTGACATAGCCCAGCGCGAGGCTCATCCCCACGCTGTAGCCATAGGCCCCCGAGGTCACGCGCCCGATACCTTTCCCATCCTTGAAGATCGGCTCGCCGCCCGTGGCATCCGCATTGGACGTGGTGGTGTCGGCGGCGTCCAGATGCAAGAGCACCAGCGCCTCGCGCGGGGTCTGGTCCATCACGGCCACGGCCGCAGATTTGTGCAGGAAGTCCTTGTCCATCTTGCAGAGCCCCGCCAAGCCAACCTCCTGCGGCCAGTATTCGGGGCTGTATTCCCGGCTCCACGAGCCATAGCCCTTCTCAATGCGCAGGCTCATCAACGCCCGGCTGCCCACAGGGCCCGCGCCGTAAGGCTTACCCGCCTCGATAAGCGCCTCCCAGAGCCGCAGTTGATCCGCCTCGGCGCAATGAAGCTCCCATCCCAGATCGCCAGTGAAGCTCACCCTAAGAGCAAGACATTCGACGCCCCCAAGCTCGATCCGGGCCGAGCGCATGAAGGGCCAATCAGCGGTTTCCAGCGAGGCGTTGGTCATGCGGCTGAGCATTTCGCGCGATTTTGGCCCCGCGACGTTAAAGCCGCACATCGCGTTGGTATGGCTCGCGAAAGTAACACCCTCGGGACGCGGCACCATGTCGAAGAACCGTTTGTGATAGCGCTCCGCCATACCCGACCCGATGATCCAGAACTCATCCGCCCCGGTGCGCGTCACGGTGAAGTCCCCTGCGATCCCGCCCCGGACGGAGATGAGCGGCGTGAGGCAGGACCGCCCCACCGCCTTCGGCATCCGGTTGGCGAAAACGGCGTTAAGCCAGTCTTCCGCACCGGCCCCCGCGCAGCGATATTTGGCGAAGTTGGAGATGTCGATGATGCCCGCACTTTCGCGCAGCATCCGGGCCTCGTCGCCCACCGGGGCCCACCAGTTTTGCCGCGTGAATCCATTGGTATCCACGGTTCCGGGCGCATCGGAATACCACAGCGGATGCTCCCAGCCGTAATTGAGGCCGAAGACAGCCCCCATCGCTTTTTGCGCCTCGTAGGCCGGGCGCACCCGGCACGGGCGGCCTGCGCTCCGCTCTTCATTGGGGAAATGGATGGCGAAGCGGTGCGCGTATTGATCACCCACCTTGGCCTTCGTGAACGCCTTATCCGCCCAATCGCCGAACCGCGCCATGTCCCATGCGAACATGTCATAGCGCATCTCACCCTCGACGATCCAATCGGCCACCATGAGACCCATACCCGCCGATTGGCTGAAGCCCGGAATGATGCCGTTACAGCAGAAATAGCCCTTAAGCTCGGGCACAGGCCCCATGATCACATTGCTGTCGGGCGACCAGATCATCGGGCCGTTGATGACCCGCTTGATTCCCGCCGCACCCACCGCCGGCACGCGGTTAATGGCGCGCATCATGTTCTCTTCGATACGGTCCAGATCATCGGCGAAAAGGTCATGCGCGAAATCGAGCGGCGTGCCCTCCTCGGCCCAGAACCGCATGTCACGCTCATAGGCCCCAATCAGCAGCCCCTTACCCTCTTGGCGCAGATAATACTCACCATCACGGTCGGCGACGGAGGGCAGACGGCGGTCCATCCCGGCGATCTCGGCGATTGTTTCCGTCACGAAATACTGGTGCTCCGTAGGTTGCAACGGCAGGTCGATCCCGGCTAGCCTGGCGACCTCACGACCCCAAAGGCCCGCCGCATTGATCACCCATGGCGTAGCAATGCTGCCTTTGGG
>CALGEH010000061.1 GCA_937881735.1 uncultured Shimia sp. | reverse complement strand
TTAGGGCGTATTCCAGCGTAGCAGAGCCCAAGGCCAACAGTTTGAAGATACACAAAAAATGCAAATAAATCAACACGCTAGATTGTCCATTGCCCCGATGATGGATTGGACTGACTGTCATTGTCGCTTTCTTCATCGCCAGTTGAGCTGCCACACGCTTCTGTACACCGAAATGGTGACGTCTCCGGCCTTGGTGCGCGGTGGGGCATTGCATTTGCTGGACTTCTCGCCAGAGGAGCAGCCTGTCGCCCTTCAGCTTGGCGGTTCGGACCCGGTCGAATTGGCGGCGGCTGCGCGGATGGGCGAGGCGGCGGGCTATGGCGAGATCAATCTCAACGTCGGCTGCCCGTCGGACCGGGTGCAATCGGGCACGTTCGGCGCGGTGCTCATGCGCACACCGGGCCTTGTGGCGGAGTGTTGTGCCGCGATGATCGCGGCGGTCGACATACCCGTGACCGTGAAATGCCGCATCGGCGTAGATGACCAGATCCCCGAGGAGGTGCTGCCCGAGTTTCTCGCCCGCGTGGCCGGGGCAGGGGTCACGCGCTTTGCCATTCACGCGCGCATGGCGTGGCTTCAGGGGCTGAGCCCCAAGGAGAACCGAGATATTCCACCGCTCGACTACGCACTGGTTCAGCAGATGCGCGGGCTTTTCCCGCATATGCATATCTCGGTAAATGGTGGGGTCGAGACGCTGGACGAGGCGGAGGCGTTTCTTGATGCAGGCCTTGATGGTGTCATGATCGGGCGCGCGGCCTATCACCGGCCCGTGGATATTCTGGGTGCGGCGGACCGGCGGATTTTTGGCGGGGCGGGTCCTGATCGCACAGGCGAGGACGCGGCCCGCGCGATGCTGCCCTATATCGAAGCGCATCTGAGCGCGGGCGGGCGGCTGGGTCAGGTGACGCGCCATATGCTGGGTCTCTTTGCCGGGCGTCCTGGCGCGCGCATTTGGCGGCGCACCCTGTCGGAGGGCGCGCATCTGCCCGGCGCGGGGCCAGAGCTTGTCGAAGCCGCGCTGAGCGCCACGACGCGCGAGGGGACGCATGCGGATTTCGCGTTGTGATGGAAGGAGAAAGCCGCTCTAACCAGAGCCTATATCGAAGGGCGGGTGCTATGGATGATCCGGTGCTATTGCTGAGCCTCACGGCCATGTTGCTGGCCACCAGCGCTGTTGCGGGTCTGCTTGCAGGCCTTTTGGGCGTGGGGGGTGGGATCATCCTCGTGCCGGCACTTTTCTACGCGTTTCACACACTTGGATTTGGCGGTCCGCAGTTGATGCAGGTCTGCCTTGCCACGTCGCTCGCCACGATTGTCGTAACCTCCCTGCGCTCGGTGCTCCAACACAATAAAAAGGGCGCAGTTGATTGGGATATACTGAGGACATGGGCACCCGGTATTGCAGTCGGCGCTCTGATCGGCGTGGCAGTGGCGGCGAACCTGCGCTCAGACGTGCTTCAAGCGATTTTCGGAATTCTTGGAGTGGTCGTGGGGCTGTATATTGGGTTTGGGCGCAGCGATTGGCGGCTGGCCGACACCATGCCCACAGGTCTGCGCCGCACGGTGATGAGCCCGCTTATGGGGTTCATGTCGGTCCTGATGGGCATTGGCGGGGGCAGCTTTGGTGTGCCGATTATGGCGCTGCACGGGGTTACGATCCACCGGGCGGTGGCCACGGCAGCGGGGTTTGGGATGCTGATCGCTGTGCCTTCGGTGCTGGGCTTTCTATTGCTGGATATTGCTGAGGAAAGCCGTCCGCCTTACACGATTGGCGCGGTAAACCTTGTGGCGTTCGGGATCGTTATCGTCATGACGCTCATCACCACCCCGATTGGTGCGCGGCTGGCCCATGGGATGAACCCCAAACCTCTCAAACGGGTGTTCGCGGTTTTCCTCACGCTGCTCGCCCTCAACATGCTGCGAAAGGCGTTGGGATGGTAGGTCTCGCTGCAAAGGGTTGGACGCGTTTCGGGTATGACGCAGGGCTGGCCCGATGGGCGGATGCGGCGCGTGCGGCAGCGCTGGTGCGGATGGCAGAGCCTGCGCACCGGGCCGAATGGCTGCAGTGTCAAGGCACATGGTTTGTGGGGGTCGATACGTTGACCAATGCGCCCGATGGGTCGGTAGGAGGCGTGCCGCTTTGTGGGCCGGGTTTTACTGCGGCATGTGCGGATTATGGCGACCTGCCGCTTCATGCCGCACAGGTCTCGGTGGTCTATCCGGGCTATCCCAAGCCGCGCGAGGGCGAAGGCGAGGGCGCGTTTCGCTACCGTTTGAACCGGGATGCGGCGCATGTGGACGGCCTCCTGCCCGTGGGCGAGGCCCGCGCGCGGATGCTGAAGGAGCGGCACGCCTATATCCTCGGCCTGCCACTCAATGATGCAAGCGCGGATGCGGCACCTCTGGTGATCTGGGAGGGGAGCCATGAGATTATGCGTGCCGCGTTTCACGAGGCGCTCAAGAATGTGCCGAGCGAAAACTGGGGTGAGGTAGATCTGACCGAGATTTACCAAGCGACCCGCCGCGACGTGTTCGAGCGGTGCCCACGCGTGGTGCTTGCTGCGCGCAAGGGCGAGGCCGTGTTGGTCCATCGCCTCGCGCTGCACGGTGTTGCGCCTTGGGGAGATACGGCTTCTGCCCCCGAGGAAGGTCGAATGATTGCCTATTTCAGACCGGAGTTTCGGGGGGGTGGGCCGGAGTGGATCGCAGCGCCCTAGGTGCCGCGCTTCAGCCGTGCCTCGCGCCCGCCGCGCCGTTTGCTCAATTGCCCTGCGCGCGCCGGCAGCGCCTCCATGACCTCGGCCCGCTCGGCATTGCTCATCTTGGACCAGCGTGTGATCTCATCGATGGACCGCAAACAGCCCGTGCAAAGCCGCGCTTCGGGATGGACCACACAGATCCGCACGCAAGGCGATTGCACTTCATCACGGCTCCAGACCGGGCTTTGATTGCTCATGTCGTCTTTCATGGATCGCCCCTTTTTGCGCGGTCTTTATTGCGCCGACTTTAAATGATGCAGCCTGTCTAGCAC
>CALGEH010000060.1 GCA_937881735.1 uncultured Shimia sp. | reverse complement strand
CGACTAGATTCAGGCGATCTTCAAGTCAACCGAAGCGCCACTTGGGGAATCTCGGTTGGGCAAGCCTTATGATGTGCAGGCCCCTAGTCTAGCACATGGCCGCGACCCTGTCGCGGATGGCGAAGGGCACGGCATGCGCGCCCCTCGCCGACGTTGCTCAGGCCGGACTTAGCCGACGACGTTGAATTCAGGCCCGTAGGGATAATGCGTGATATCCTCATTGCCGTCCTCGGTAATGATCAGCACGTCATGCTCACGGTAGCCACCCGCACCAGGTTGGTCATTGGCGATGGTCAGCATGGGCTCCATCGAGATCACCATGCCGGGCTCCAGCACCGTGTCGATATCCTCGCGCAACTCCAGCCCCGCCTCACGGCCATAATAGTGGCTGAGAATGCCGAAGCTGTGGCCATACCCGAAGGTGCGGTATTGCAGCAATTGCCGCTCTTCGAGGAAGTCGTTGATCTTGTGGGTGACCTCGGCACAGGACACACCGGGCTTCAGCAGGCTCATGCCGTATTCATGCGCGGCCACGTTGGCCTCCCAGATCTTCAGGCTGGCCGGATCCACCTCGCCCACGAACATCGTCCGCTCAAGGGCTACATAATAGCTCGAGATCATCGGGAAGGTGTTGAGGCTAAGGATATCGCCGCGCTCCAACTGCCGCGCAGTGACGGGGTTGTGCGCTCCATCGGTGTTGATCCCCGATTGGAACCAGACCCAGCTGTCGCGATATTCGGCATCGGGGAAGACGCGGGCGATCTCCATCTCCATCGCGTCCCGGCCCGCCATGGCCACGTCGATCTCGCGCGTGCCGACCTTGACCGCATCCTTGATCGCATAGCCGCCCACATCCGCCACGGCGCAGCATTTGCGGATCAGCTCAAGCTCGGCGGCACTTTTGTGCATCCGCTGCACCATCGTCGTGCCTGCGATATCGACGGATTTAGACGGTTTGAGGAACGCATCAAGTTTGGATTTTTGCAAGAGCGTCAGGTGGTCGGCCTCATAACCCACGACGCGCCCCTCCCCCGTGACCGACAGGATCGCGCGCCAGTAATTGTCGCGCTGCCAATCGGTATAGGTGATGTTGTCGCCATGACAGCGCCGCCAAGGCTGACCCGCGTCGATGCCCGCCGAGATGGTCACATCCTGATCAGCGGTGACGACGAGGCCGTAGGGACGGCCAAAGGCGCAAAAGAGAAAGCCGCTGTAATAGGCGATATTGTGCATCGAGGTGAAGACGGCCACCTCGACCCCCAGCTCGGCCATGCGGGCGCGCAGACCCTTGAGGCGCGCGTCATATTCAGACGCGGAGAATTGCAGCGGCGCTTTTTCGCCATTGTGAAAGCGATAAAATTCAGGACGTGCAGTCATTTCGACCCTCCTTGAAAAAGAAAGATCCCGGCGTTCAGGACTGTGTGTATGGAGACCTTTTGCCCCGATTGGGACGAGCGGCGCCACCGCTCTGGCCTGACGCTCTTCTTGCCGATCCGGTGGATTCTGGCAAGATAAATTTGCGCGAGCCTCAGAGGAGACAGCCATGAACATTCGCCCCGGCGCAAGGAACCTGATTACCGATGTGCCGGGCCTTATGGTCGGGCAGGCATCGGACGCAGGCCTGAAAAGCGGGGTGACGGTGCTGACCGGAGCGCGTCCGTTCACCGCAGGCGTGCATGTGATGGGCGGCGCGCCGGGCACGCGGGAGACGGATCTGCTCGCCCCCGACAAGGTGGTGGAAGAGGTCGACGCACTCGTGCTCTCCGGGGGTTCGGCCTTTGGCCTCGATGCCTGCTCGGGCGTGGTGGATGGACTTCGCGCAATGGGCCGGGGATTTGCCGTGGGAGATGCGCGTGTGCCAATCGTGCCGGGGGCGATCCTCTTTGACCTTCTGAATGGCGGAGAGAAGGATTGGGACATGAACCCCTACTGCGCCTTGGGGCTGGAGGCTTTGGCGCAAGCTGGTGAGGCGTTTGATCTGGGCAGTTTCGGCGCAGGGACCGGAGCGGTCTGCGCCGATGTGAAAGGCGGCCTCGGCTCCGCCTCAATGGTGCTGCCTTCGGGCCATGTGGTGGGCGCGTTGGTCGCAGTGAACGCACTCGGCTCGCCCTTGGTGAATGGTGGGCCGGAGTTTTGGGCCGCGCCCTTCGAGGTAGGCGCGGAGTTTGGTGGGCTCGGATTACCTGACGCATTTGGCGAGGTGCAGATGCCACCCACCAAGCTGGGCCAACACGGGGCCACCACAATCGGAATCGTCGCCACGGATGCGGTTCTAAGTCAGGCCCAGTGCTCGCGGATGGCGGTGGCCGCGCATGACGGGTTCGCCCGCGCCCTTTTGCCGTCACACACGCCGATGGACGGGGATCTGATCTTCGCCATCAGCACCGGCGCGCAGGCGGGAGGCGATACCTTGATGCTGGGCCATGTCGCCGCCACCTGCATGGCGCGGGCGGTTGCGCGGGGCGTTTATGCGGCACGTTCGGCGGCAGGGGATATCGTGCCTGCATGGGGCAAGAGATTTGGCAGGCGCACCGGTTAAACCCGAGGACGCCTCCGGCGGGAGTATTTTGCTAAGAAGAAGCGCGCGGACGGCGCACCCTCTTGGGGCTGGACAAGGCGCGGGCAAGGTGGTCTTTGCTCCCCCAAACACCTTTAGTGGAAGGACCCTGCCATGAGCACGACCGATCTCAAGTCCCTGTTGAAAGACCCCAGCCTGCTGGCCGAGAAAGCCTATGTGAACGGCAAATGGGTCTCGGGGGATAGCACCTTTGAAGTGAAAAACCCCGCGCGCGGCGATGTGATCGCCAATGTGGCCGATCTGAGCCGAGCACAGGTGGCGGACGCCGTGGCAGGTGCCGAGGCTGCGCAGAAGGAATGGGCCAAGTGGACCGGCAAGGAGCGCGCCGCCGTGCTGCGCAAGTGGTTCGATCTGATGATGGAAAACCAAGACGATCTGGGCACGATCCTGACCGCCGAGCAGGGCAAGCCGCTGGCCGAAGCCAAGGGCGAGATCGCCTATGGCGCATCCTTCATCGAGTTTTTCGGCGAAGAGGCCAAGCGCAATTACGGCGAGACCATTCCGGGTCATCAGCGTGACAAGCGCATCACCGTGATCAAGCAGCCCATCGGCGTGGCCGCCTCCATCACGCCGTGGAATTTCCCCAACGCGATGATCACCCGCAAGGCCGCGCCTGCGCTGGCTGCTGGCTGTGCCTTTGTCGGGCGCCCTGCGGCGGAGACACCTTTGTCAGCCACGGTCATGGCCGTTCTGGCCGAACGTGCGGGCATCCCTGCAGGCGTGTTCAATATCGTCACGTCTTCGCGCAGCTCGGAAGTGGGCAAGGAGTTCTGCGAGAACCCGGCCGTACGCAAGCTGACCTTCACAGGCTCCACCGAAGTGGGACGCATCCTGCTGCGTCAGGCCGCCGATCAGGTGATGAAATGCTCCATGGAGTTGGGTGGAAACGCACCCTTCATCGTATTCGACGACGCCGATCTTGATGCAGCCGTCGAGGGTGCCATCCTGTGCAAGTTCCGCAATAACGGCCAGACCTGTGTCTGTGCCAACCGTATCTACGTGCAGGCTGGAGTATATGACGCCTTTGCCGCAAAGCTGACCGAAGCCGTCAAAAAGCTGAAAATCGGCGATGGGATGGAAGAGGGCGTAGCCCTCGGGCCGCTCATCAACGCCGATGCGATCACCAAAGTCCAAGAGCATGTGGCCGATGCGAAGGCCAAAGGCGCTGAGGTGATCATGGGCGGCGGCGATCCGATGCAGGGCGAAGGCTTCTTCCTGCCCCCCACCATCCTGACTGGCGTGACTCAGGATATGATGGTGAGCCAGGACGAGACCTTTGGCCCCCTCGCCCCGCTCTTCAAATTCGAGGATGAGGATGACGTGATCGCCATGGCCAATGACACGATCTTCGGCCTTGCCAGCTATTTCTACGCCAAGGATCTCAGCCGGGTCTACAAGGTGGCCGAGGCGCTGGAATATGGCATTGTCGGCGTAAACACAGGCATCATCTCAACCGAGCTTGCACCCTTCGGCGGCGTGAAGCAATCAGGACTCGGCCGAGAGGGCAGCCACCACGGCATGGATGACTTCCAAGAGATGAAATACATCTGCATGTCCGTCTGAAACTAGAAGAGCGCGCCACTGCAAAAATGGCGCGCTCCCCTTGCTTTTTCTTGGTCTAAATATCCAAATCCGCCCAGCTATGCGGGCGGCTCCGGATCAGTTGACCGCCTGCCCTTCGACAATATCGGCGGCTTTGCCAATCTCAATCCGGCGGGGCTTGAGCGCCTCGGGCACTTCGCGCGCCAGATCAATGTGCAGCATACCGTCGGCACGAGTAGCACCCGTCACCCGGACATGATCGGCCAGATGGAAGCGACGCTCGAATGCGCGCGTCGCGATACCGCGGTGCAGGAAGGTGCGAGCGCTTTCGTCCTCACCCTTGCGGGCCGAAACGAACAGCGCGCCCTCTTTTACCTCGACCGACAGATCATCCTCGGCAAAGCCCGCGACGGCGATCGAGATACGGTAAGCATCATCGGCAGTTTTCTCAATGTTGTAGGGGGGGTAGGTCGGCTGCGTGACGTCTGTGGACGCAACACGGTCCAGCATATCTGCAATTTGGTCAAAGCCGACTGTGGCCCGGTAAAGCGGGGCCAGATCAAAGTTTCGCATGGGATATCCTCCGTTGAGCGATTCCGTTTTGGTGTGCCTTCCCTTAGGGGACAGGCGCAGAGGCGGACCCGTTCTGTGGCGTCCGCTGAGTGATATTTGGGAAATACTCCACGCGGTTTCAAGACCCTCGCACGCGCCTCAGGGTTTGGCGAATTTCGCACCCGATGCGCCGCCCCCCTGCCCCACCTTCACACGGCGGGCGGTGGCTGTGGCGGGCCCGGCCTCGCGGCGCAACTGCGCCTTTAGGTCCTCCACAAGATCCGGCAGGGCCATGCCGTAAGCGATGGGCGGACCACCTGACGTGTTGCCGCTGCTGATCACCGAGACGATGCGCGCGCGGCCATGCTCCCCCGTGAAGACCGGCGCGCCGGAGGAGCCGAAGGTGACGTCGCAATCCAGCGCCAGAAGCCCCTGTCCCGCTGCCGTCACCCCGCAGGCGCGTTGCCATGACAGCGCCGCCTCCCGTCCACGCCCGTAAGACACGACACTGACCTCCTGGCCGGCGCGCCCTTCGACCGCCAGGACGAACGGAGCAGCAACGGCGCTTGGAATTGGCGCTGCAAGCTTCAGAAGTGCGGTGTCGTGCCGAATCATCTCCGCGCTCAGCGCATAGCCCGGGACATAGCCCGGGTGTGCTGCAACCTGCGCCACACCACTT
>CALGEH010000059.1 GCA_937881735.1 uncultured Shimia sp. | reverse complement strand
CTAATTTTTCGCATCCAGTGCGCCAGATCATATTGATGCTGGTGGTGCTTGGCCTGACCGGGTTTGGCGTCTTTCTGGCGCTGCCTCGGGTATTGCCGGTGTTTCAGGCCAACCCCTATCTCAACGGGTTCATCATCTTCGTCTTCGTCATCGGCGTGCTGGCCTGTTTTTGGCAGATGTTTCAGCTGATCGGATCCGTCCGTTGGCTTGAGGGCTTTGCCGCACAGAGGCCGGGCCATGAAATGACTAAGGCGCCGCAGCTTCTGGCGCCTTTGGCCACGCTTTTGCGGCAGCGGGCCAAGCGGATGCAGATCGCGCAGACCTCCGCGCGCTCCATCCTCGATTCCGTGGCGCAACGGATCGACGAGGCGCGCGAGATCACGCGCTATATCGTCAACATGCTGATTTTTCTCGGGCTTTTGGGTACGTTCTACGGCCTTGCCACCACGGTGCCCGCGCTCGTGGATACGATCCGTGGCCTTGCCCCGCAGGAGGGCGAGGATGGTGTCGAGGTGTTCAGCCGCCTGATGACGGGCCTGGAAGGGCAGCTTGGCGGGATGGGCGTGGCCTTTGCCTCATCGCTTCTGGGGTTGGCTGGATCGCTGGTCGTGGGGCTTTTGGAGCTTTTCGCGAGCCACGGCCAGAACCGCTTTTACCGCGAGCTGGAGGAGTGGATGTCCACGATCACCCGCGTTGGATATGCGGGCAGCGAAGGTGAGGGGGCTGGCGGGTCAGACGCCATGGGCGGCGTGCTCGATCACATGAACGCGCAGATGGACGGGCTGCAATCGCTGATGGAGCGGTCCGAACAGGCACGCATCGCGGCCGACACGCGCATGGTGCAACTAGCCACGGCAGTGGAGCATTTGGCGAGCCGGATGGGCACCACTGACAATGATATTCTGGCGCGGATCTCTGAAGGGCAGGAGCGTCTTGTGGAGGTGCTTGGCGCGCGTGATGCGGGTGACGGGCTCGATGCGGAAAGCCGGATGCGGCTGCGCTCCATTGATGTGCAGATGTTGCGCATTCTTGAGGAGATCAGCGCGGGCCGTCAGGAAAGCATGACCGAGCTGCGCACCGATCTGGCCAGTTTGACCCGCGCAATCGAGCGCGGGCGCGGCGGGCGCTAGGTCATGGCCCTCTCGCGGCGCACCGGACAACGCTTTCAGGCCTCGATCTGGCCGGGTTTTGTGGATGCGATGACCGGGCTTTTGCTG
Source organism: uncultured Shimia sp. (assembly GCA_937881735.1). Classification (GTDB taxonomy): domain Bacteria; phylum Pseudomonadota; class Alphaproteobacteria; order Rhodobacterales; family Rhodobacteraceae; genus Roseovarius. The sequence goes on along the minus strand of CALGEH010000059.1, from coordinate 4,137 downwards.
GTCCTGATGTTCGTACTGACCATTTTCATGGTGGTGCAATACGCCCTCCGTGAGACAATCACAGGACAAGAAACCAAGCTTGATGCGCTCTCGTCCGAGGTCGCAGCCCTCGCCCGCGCGCTCGGGCTTGAACAGGACCGCGCGAGCACGCTGGAGGACCGCGTCGGCACGCTCACCGCTACGTTAAGCGATGCGCGCGATCGGCAGGCGGCGCAAGCGGCACAAATAGCGGCGCTGACCGCCGAGCGTGACACGCAGGACGCCGCCCTCGGGGCGGCAACGGCGCGCATCGCCACATTTGAGGAGCAGGTGGCGGGGCTATTGGCGCAGCGCGACACGGCACTGGGGCAGGTGGCGGCGTTGGAAGACACGCAAGCCGGGCTTTTGTCCGAGCAGGAGGCATTGCAGCTGGCCCTTGCAGGATTGCGCGATGAGGTCGATGCACAAGAAGAGGCCGCGCGTCTGGCCGCCGCGCAGCGCGAGGCGTTTGAGGCGCTGGTGGCAGGCTTGCGCCGTGAAGCGGAGGAAGCGCAGGGCGCGCTCACAGCGCAAGTGACCGAGCTGCGAGACGCGCTGAGCGATGAGGAGGCCGCGCGGGTGGCCGAAGCGGCGGCGGCAGAGGCTTTGCGCGCCCGGCTGGAAGGGGCATCAGCCGAGCTCACCGCGATGACACTCGCGCTGGAAGAACAACGGCGGCAGGCCGAGGAGACATTGACGCTTCTCGCGGCGGCGGACATCGCGCGCGCGGATCTGGAGGCGGAGCTCTCTGCCACGCAACTCAGCGCCGCCGAGCAGCGCGCGGCGCTTCTGGCGCAGGCCCGTGCCACGCTTGCCGAACAGACAGAACAAACGGAGGCGGCCCTGCGCGAACAGGCGCTGTTGAACCAACAGGTCGCGGCGCTCCGCACGCAATTGGGCGAGCTTCAGGCGCTGCTTGATGATGCGTCCGTCCGTGAGGCGACGAACGATGTGCAGCTTCAATCGCTGGGCAATGAGCTGAACGCGGCGCTCGCACGTGTGGCGTCTGAGGAGCGCCGCCGCCGCGAGCTTGAGGAGGAAAAGGCCGCGCGGCTTGAAGCGGAAAATCAGGATCTGGCGCGCTATCGTTCTGAGTTTTTCGCGGCCCTGCGCGAGGTTTTGGGCACGCAGGAGGGTGTGCGGATCGAAGGCGACAGGTTCGTGTTCTCCTCTGAGGTGCTCTTTGATCCGGGCCGCGCGACGCTCTCGGATGCAGGACGGGGCGAGGTGGCCAAGGTCGCCGAAATCCTGCGCCGCGTGGCTGGGGATATCCCCGAGAGCGTGGATTGGGTGATCCGCGTTGACGGCCACACGGATGATGTGCCGATACGGAACTCGCCCGATTTCGCCGATAACTGGGAGCTGAGCCAGGCTCGTGCCCTCTCGGTTGTGCGCTATATGATCGACTTCCTCGGCCTGCCACCGGATCGTCTGGCGGCCAACGGGTTCGGGCAATACCAGCCGGTGAACAGCGCGGACACGCCCGAGGCGCGCGCGCAAAACCGCCGGATCGAGCTTAAGATTACCGAGCGTTGATCAGCGAATGGTGAGCGGTGCACGTATGCTGTCCACCACAGCCCCATCCCGGTTAAGCGATATCTCGGCGCTGTAGCTGCCCGGCTCCCAGCCACCGCTCGGAGTGCGACGGCCACCGGCGCGAAAAAACTGCGCCTGCGCCTTGTCCAGAGTGGCGGAGTGGGAAAACACCTCGCCCGCTGGCCCCATGATACGGATCTCCATCACATCTCCCGCACGTCCACCAAACGCATAGCCCCATGCGACAAGCGCAGGCGCGTCCGGCGCCAGATCACTGCGGCCCGCGATGCCCTCTTTGATATCGTCAAAGCTGGGCACGGCAGTGCTGAACCCAGCGGAAAGCAGCCCGCCGGGGCGGTATTCAGGCGCATCGAGCCAGAGGGTCTCCTCGGACGGTGCGCCGCATGTGATCTGTCCATCGGGATCAAACGGGTCCACCACCTCACCTTCGCGGCGTAGTGTCAGGTGGACATGCGGAAACTGTGTGCGACCCGACAGGCCAATGAGGCCCAGCACGTCGCCGCGCTCTACCCGTTGCCCCGCCTCCACGCGCACGGAGCCTTGGCGCAGGTGGCAATATTGCGTCTCCCATCCGCCTTCGTGCCGGATCGCCACGCCGTTGCCGCAATCCTTGCCCTCAAGCTCGGCGGCCATGTCATCGGTGTAGTAACGATCGCGCATGCCGTCCCGGATGCCGCGCACCCGGCCCGGGGCGGCGGCGATAACCGGGACGCCCGCGCGCATCGCGCGCATCGAGGTCAGGCCGAAATCTGTGCCGCGATGGCCATCATAGCTAAGCCCTTCGCACATGAAATCAGAGGCCCCGGGGCCGGGGTCGAAATCGACATATTGCTGGATGAAACATGTCTCGCCCAAGATGCAATCGGCAGGCAGGCCGAGCATTGGGGGAGGTTCGGCTGCGGCGCCAGACCCCAGAAGGATCAGCGCCGCAGCAAGGCTCTTTCGCATCACTCCGCGGTTAGGAGCGGCGGTTTTTTCCCGGTGAGGCGCGGCTGGCCGGGGCCTTCGACACGCAGGTCGATCTTGCCATCCTTGACGCCCACCTGGACGATCCCGCCCTTGGCCAGCTTGCCGAAGAGGAGCTCCTCGGCCAGCGGTTTCTTGATGTGCTCCTGGATCACACGGCCCAGAGGGCGCGCGCCCATCTTTTCGTCGTAACCCCAATCCGCCAGCCACTCAGCCGCGGGTTTCGTAAGTTCAATGGTCACGTTGCGATCCATCAGCTGCGCCTCGAGTTGCAGCACGAATTTCTCGACCACTTGCATGATGACTTCTTTGGGAAGTGCGCCAAAGCTGATCACCGCATCGAGACGGTTGCGGAACTCGGGCGTAAACGTCCGCTCAATGGCCGCCGTATCCTCGCCCGTGCGCTTGTCACGACCAAAGCCGATGGCCTCTTTCGCCATGTCCGACGCCCCTGCGTTGGAGGTCATGATCAGCACCACGTTGCGGAAATCCACGGTGCGCCCGTTGTGATCGGTAAGCGTGCCGTGGTCCATCACCTGAAGCAGGATGTTGAACACGTCTGGGTGCGCCTTCTCGATCTCGTCAAGCAGCAACACACAATGCGGATGCTGGTCCACGCCATCCGTCAGCAGGCCACCCTGATCAAACCCGACATAGCCGGGAGGCGCACCGATGAGACGCGAGACCGCGTGCTTCTCCATGTATTCGGACATATCAAACCGCAAAAGCTCCACACCCAGCGTATCGGCCAATTGCTTGGCCACCTCGGTCTTGCCGACGCCCGTGGGGCCCGCAAAGAGGTAGTTGCCGATGGGTTTTTCGGGCTCCCGCAGACCTGCACGCGACAGTTTGATCGCCGAGGACAGTGCTTCAATCGCCATGTCCTGACCGAACACGACCCGCTTGAGCGAGGCCTCCAAGTCCTTCAGGACCTCGGCGTCGCTTTTGCTGACGTTTTTCGGTGGAATTCGGGCGATTTTCGCCACGACGTCCTCGATCTCCTTGGTGCCGATGGATTTGCGGCGTTTGGAGGCCGCCACGAGATGTTGCGCCGCCCCTGCCTCGTCGATCACGTCAATCGCCTTGTCGGGCAATTTGCGGTCATTGATATAGCGCGACGACAGATCCACCGCCGATTTGATCGCGTCATTGGTGTATTTGACGCTGTGATGCTCCTCGAAATAGGGCTTGAGGCCCTTGAGGATCTTGATTGCGTCCTCGACTGTCGGCTCAGCCACATCGATCTTCTGGAACCGGCGGCTCAGCGCGCGGTCCTTCTCGAAATGCTGGCGGAACTCCTTGAACGTGGTGGACCCCATGCAGCGAAGCTTGCCGCCCTGAAGCGCGGGCTTCAGCAGGTTGGAGGCGTCCATTGCACCGCCCGAGGTGGCCCCTGCGCCGATCACGGTGTGGATCTCATCAATGAAGAGCACCGCATCGGGGTGGTTCTCCATCTCGGTCATCACGGCCTTCAGACGCTCCTCAAAGTCGCCGCGATACCGCGTACCGGCCAGAAGCGCGCCCATGTCGAGCGAGAAAATCGTCGTTTTGGCCAGAACCTCAGGTGTCTCACCCTGCACGATCTTGCGCGCGAGG
>CALGEH010000058.1 GCA_937881735.1 uncultured Shimia sp. | reverse complement strand
GGGCCGCGAGGCCAAGGCCGGATTTGTCGGCATGGAAAGCTTTGGCGCGTCCGCCCCGGCAGATACGCTTTACGAGAAGTTCGGGATCACAGCCGAGGCTGTGGCGGCCAAGGTGAAATCCCTGCTCTAAGGGCTGCGAACTTCGTCCATAACGGGTGTCTTCGCGCAGCGTGTGAGGACACCCGGATCAGCTTTGCAAAGCCCATACCGCGCAAAGCGGCCCCTCGCCCGACCGCATCGCGTGCAAAATTCCCGGCGTGTTATGGAATGTGCCGCCTATACCGGGCGTGAACCATCCGCTGTCTCCGTGGAAGAACTCTCCGTCGCTGAGGCTGAGATAGGTCTCCTCCGGCGGGTGATCGTGATCGGGATAGCGCGTGCCGGGCGCGATGAGCGATAGGCCCAGCGTCACGCGCTCGTGCGGCACCAGCCCACTACGTCCAACGATCATCGCATTCGCATGGGCCTCCGAGAACCCCGGCAGCGCGCGCGAGGCGGCACAGTCGCGCCGATACCAGCGCAGATGCGGCTCCAGCGCCCGGAAGGCCCCGAGCACCGCACTCAGATCCCCCTCTGGCACAACCACATGGTCGAGCCAGTCGCAGACAGGGAACCGCTCCGGCTCAACGCTCGTATCCGGCTCCAGTGCATCGGACCCCAAACGCGCAAAAATCTCCTGGGTGGAGCGCCGCCCCTCCGGGTCCGTCACCCGCGCCGCGTAAGACGCCTCTGCCGCATGCACAAACGCCCGCACCTTGTCCGCCACGTCCATCCTCAAACTCCCCTTCAAAGCCGCGTCACGCCCCGAGCCTAGCAGCGCCGTTCTCCTTTATCGATAACGGTTATCGCTACCACCGCAAAACCCGCCCCTTTTCGCCTTTCCGCCTCCCGGCCCGCGCTTTATAGCAAGGCCAACACCAAAGGAGACATCGCCATGACCGTCAAAGTCGGCATCAACGGATTTGGCCGCATTGGCCGCTGCACCCTCGCCCATATCGCCCAAAGCGCGCGCGACGATATCGAGGTCGTGAAGGTCAACGCCACAGGCCCGCTGGAGACAGCGGCGCACCTGATCAAATATGACAGCGTGCATGGCCGCTTTGCCAATGAGATCACGCTGGGCGATGGCACGATGGATCTGGGCCGTGGCCCGATGCAGATGTACTCGACTTATGATATGTCCGAGCTTGATTGGTCTGGCGTCGATGTGGTTCTGGAATGCACCGGGCAATTCAACGATGGCGAGAAGGCCAAGGCGCATCTGGACCAAGGCGCGGGCAAAGTGCTTCTGTCAGCCCCTGGCAAGAACGTGGACCGCACGGTCGTGATGGGCGTGAACCACGAGGAGCTTCTGGCGTCCGAGCGGATGATCTCCAACGGGTCCTGCACCACCAATTGCCTCGCCCCGCTGGCCAAGGTTCTCCATGAGGGCATCGGCATCGAGAGCGGCATCATGACCACGATCCACGCCTATACCGGCGATCAACCCACGCTGGACCGCCGCCACAAAGACCTCTACCGCGCACGCGCTGCGGCGATGAGCATGATCCCCACCTCCACCGGGGCTGCCAAGGCGCTGGGAGAGGTGCTGCCCGCCCTCAAGGGCAAGCTGGACGGGTCAGCCATTCGCGTGCCCACGCCCAATGTCTCGGCGGTCGATTTGACCTTTCTGGCGTCGAAATCCGTGACCGAGGACGAGGTGAATGCGTTGGTAGCCGAGGCCGCAGCGGGCCCGCTGAAAGGCATCTTGGGCTATGATGATGCGCCCAAAGTCAGCATCGATTTCAACCATACCGAGGAAAGCAGCATCTTCGCTCCGGCCCAGACACGGGTGGTCGGTGGCACATTGGTGCGGGTGCTGGCGTGGTATGACAATGAATGGGGCTTCTCGGTGCGCATGGCCGACCTTGCGGCGCTGATGGGCCGTCTCGGGCGCTGAGCCACACCGCTAAAACTTGCGTGATGCGGCAGCCTCGGGCATATCCCGTTGAGCGGCCGTTTTGCTTGAGCGGCCTCGCCTTGAGTGACCACGCCCGGAGGCCGGACCATGACCAATACGATCGCCGCATGGCTGGCCGGGCTGATCTTTATCGCCTTCGCGGCGGATTGGTGGTTTCAGGATTGGACCGCAACGGTGTTTCTGGGCTTCAAGATGACAGAATTGATCGAGTGGCTCGCCTTCTGGCGCTAGACGCGTGGGCTACGCAGCAAACCGCTCTTTCAGGGCCGTGTTCACAGCCGGCGTCACGAATTTGCTCACATCCCCACCCAGCCGGGCAATCTCTTTGACAAGCTTCGAGGCAATCGCCTGATGCCGCGCCTCAGCCATCAAGAACACGGTCTCGACGGAATCGTTGAGCGCGCGATTCATGCCAACCATCTGAAATTCGTATTCAAAATCCGCCACAGCCCGCAGGCCGCGCACGATCACCTGCGCGCCCACATCCTGCGCGCAATCAATCAAAAGGTTCTCGAATGGGTGCGCCACAATCTCAGTTCCGGTCTGCGCGCTCAGCTTGGCACATTCCGTCTCGATCATAGCCACGCGCTCTTCAAGCGCAAACAGTGGGCCTTTGTCGCGGTTGATGGCCACGCCGATCACCAGACGATCCACCAACGCGCTGGCACGGCGGATGATGTCGATATGGCCCAGCGTTATGGGATCGAAAGTGCCGGGATAAAGACCGATGCGCATGAGGATGCCTCCGCCGCTTTGAAACTGATGCTCAGAAGGCCGCAGCGCACCGGGAATTGCAAGTCGAAAGGCGCAAGCAGCGTCCTTCAGTGCCCCATGATCATGCCCTGAAGCGCATCCTTCTCCATCGAAAGCTCCGTCAGACGGGAAGACACCACATCGCCGATTGTCACGATCCCCACCAGCTTGCCACCCTCGACCACGGGCATATGGCGAAACCGGCCATCCGTCATCTGGCTCAGCACCTTGTCGGAGCTCTCGCCGGGCGTGGTGCAGACCGGGTTGCGCGTCATCATTTCGTCAATCGTCTCGGTCAGACAGCTTGCCCCGCGCACGGCCAAGGACCGCACGATATCGCGCTCGGACAGGATGCCTTCCACCGTCTCCCCATCACGGCTGACGATCAACCCGCCGATCCGCCGCTCTGCCAGAATACGCGCCGCATCCGCGACAAGCGTCCCGGGCGCAATGGTCACCACCCGCGCGTCGCTCTTCGCGTTCAGGATTTGTTGCACCAACATCGGCCCCTCCCCCTTTTATTGTTCTGAATGCGCCAAGCGTGACCGCGCGGACCCTACCTGTCAAGTTTTCAGGCCTCAGCCACCAGCCTCCAGCTTGGCCACCTCACGGCGAATACCCTCGCCAAGTTCCTCGGCAAAGCGGTTCATCCGCTCCAGCCTGCGGTCATCGGCGTGGCGGATGAGATAGAAACTGCGCGTGAGGCTCACCTCATTCGGCAGAACCTTCACCAGCCGATGATCGAACGGCATGGTGAAATCATGCACAAAGCCCAGGCCCGCCCCCTGCCGGATCCAGTTGAACTGCACCGACACGGAATTGGACGCGAGATGCACCTTCTCGATGCCCGCCTCGTCAAGGTAATCCAGCTCCTTATCGAAGATCATATCGGGGATATAGCCGATCATCCGGTGATGGCGCAGGTCCTCGACGCTCGTAATCGGTGCTGAGCTGCGGATATATTTACGCGCGGCCACGAGGTGCAGCTTATAATCGGTCAGCTTCTGCACGCTCAGCCGCCCCGCCGTGGGTGCGCTGACCGCGATGGCCATATCCGCCTCACGCTTGGACAGGTTAAAGACCCGTGGCAGGGCGATGATTTGCACCTCAAGGTCGGGATTGCGCTCAACAATCTCGGCGCAGACCTGTGGCAGCAGGAAATTGGCGCACCCGTCCGGCGCGCCCACGCGAATCTGACCGGACAGCTGCCGCGAATGGCCGGGCATCTCCTCAAAGGCCAGCATCATCTCCTGTTCGGCGCGCGCCGCATGGGTCATCAGCCTCTGACCTTCATTGGTCAGCGCATAGCCCTGCGGCGACTTGGCGAAGAGAGGCGCTTTAAGGGCCTGCTCCAGCCGCGCAATGCGCCGCCCCACTGTGGCCGGATCGACCTTAAGCACCCGCCCCGCCGCCGACAGGCTCTCGGCCCGCGCCACCGCCAGAGACACTTTCAGATCATCCCAATGCGGCTGCATATTCGACCCCCTTTGCATTTTTGCAAATCATCTTTGAAACATTGCCGCTTTTCGCCCCATCTGCGCAAGGCTAAGGTCTGCCAAACACACCCGGAGGAGGATTCCCATGACCGAGATGCATCATTTTATTAACGGCGCGCTGACCAAAGGCACGTCGGGCCGCTTTTCCAACGTCTACAACCCAGCCACGGGCGAAGTGCAGGGCAAACTGCCCCTCGCCACCTCTGAGGAATTGGATCAGGCGGTGCAAATCGCCAAGGCCGCCCAGCCCGCTTGGGCCGCAACCAACCCGCAAAAACGCGCGCGGGTGATGATGAAATTCGTGGACCTCATGCACCGCGACATGGACAAGATCGCCGAAGCGCTCAGCCGCGAGCACGGGAAAACCATCCCCGATGCCAAGGGCGACGTGATCCGTGGCCTGGAATGTGTGGAATTCTGCATCGGTGCACCACATCTTCTGAAGGGCGAATATACCGACAGCGCTGGCCCCGGCATTGATCTTTATTCCATGCGCCAGCCCTTGGGCGTTTGCGGCGGGATAACCCCGTTCAACTTTCCCGCAATGATGCCGCTTTGGATGTTCGCGCCCGCGATCGTCTGCGGCAACGCCTTTGTTCTCAAGCCCTCCGAGCGTGATCCGTCGGCCACCATCATGCTGGCCGCGCTTCTCGAAGAAGCGGGCCTACCCAAAGGCCTTCTGCAAGTGGTGAACGGCGATAAAGTGGCCGTTGACGCCCTTCTGGATCACCCCGATGTGGCCTCCATCGGCTTTGTCGGCTCCACCCCGATTGCCGAATATATCTACCAGCGTGCGGCGGCAGCCGGCAAACGCGTGCAGTGCTTTGGCGGGGCGAAGAACCACATGATCATCATGCCCGACGCTGATCTGGATCAGGCTGCAGACGCACTTATCGGTGCGGGCTTCGGCGCCGCTGGCGAGCGCTGCATGGCGATTTCCGTGGCCGTGCCCGTGGGCGAGGAAACCGCCGACAAGCTGATCGAGAAGCTCATCCCCCGCATTGAGGCGCTGAAGGTTGGCCCCTACACCGCAGGCGATGACGTGGATTTCGGCCCCGTGGTGAGCGCCGATGCGAAAAAGCGCATCCTCGATCTGGTCGAGACGGGCGTGGCGCAAGGCGCAGAGCTGGTCGTTGATGGCCGCAACTTCTCGCTTCAGGGCTATGAGGACGGGTTCTTCGTGGGTCCACACCTCTTTGACCGCGTAACCACCGATATGGACATCTACACGCAGGAAATCTTCGGCCCCGTGCTCAGCACCGTGCGCGCGGCGACCTATGAGGAGGCGCTGAAAATTGCCATGGATAACGAGTATGGCAACGGCACAGCGATCTATACCCGCGATGGCGACACGGCCCGCGATTACGTGGCGCGCGTGAATGTCGGCATGGTTGGCGTGAACGTGCCAATCCCCGTGCCGCTCGCCTATCACACGTTCGGTGGCTGGAAAAAATCGGCCTTTGGCGATCTCAACCAGCATGGCCCGGACTCGATCAAGTTCTACACCCGCACCAAAACCGTGACGGCCCGCTGGCCCAGCGGCATCAAAGAAGGCGGCGAGTTCAACTTCAAATCGATGGACTAAACCCCAAAGCGCCGCCACCCGATCTCGGGCGGGCGGCGTTTTTTGCTTGGCACACGCGGCGCGGCACTGTCTGCTGGACCAAGACCAGCCAAGAAAGGGGTGCCACATGGCCGAGCAAGAGCCTGCATTTTCCATCGGGATTGAGGAGGAATACCTCCTCGTCGATCTCGAAACCCTCGCTCTTGCCGAGGCGCCCGAAGCCCTCATGCAGGCCTGTACAGACAGGCTGGGCGATCAGGTCTCACCGGAATTTCTCAGCTGCCAAATCGAGATCGGCACCAAGGTTTGCGCCAATGTCTCCGAGGCGCGCGAGGATCTCAAACGACTGCGCCGCTGCATCGCCGAAGAGGCCCACAAGCACGGTCTCGCGCCCATCGCCGCCTCCTGCCATCCCTTCTCCGATTGGCGCGATCAGAAACACACCGACAAGGACCGCTACAACACATTGGCCAGCGATCTTGCGGGCGTGGTGCAGCGAATGCTGATCTGCGGAATGCATGTGCATGTGGGCATCGACGCGCCGGATCGGCGCATAGATTTGATGAACCAAATCAGCTACTTCCTGCCCCACCTTCTCGCGCTCAGTTGCTCGTCACCCTTCTGGCAGGGGCATGATACGGGGCTGGGCAGCTACCGCCTGACCGTCTTTGACAACCTGCCGCGCACGGGCCTTCCGCCGCACATGAACAGCTTTGGCGAATATGAACGCTCCACCGGCATCCTCACCGATCTGGGCGTGATCGAGGACAGTTCTAAAATCTGGTGGGACCTGCGTCCCTCCTCCAAATTCCCAACGCTCGAGTTGCGCATCTGCGACGTGCAGCCCTCCATGGAGGACGCGCTGATGCTTGCAGCGCTCACCCAGTCGCTGGCGCGGATGCTCTGGCGGCTGGCACAGCGCAACCAGCGCTGGCGGACCTATGACAGCTTTTTGCTGGCAGAGAACCGTTGGCGCGCGCAGCGCTACGGGGTGACTCAAGGGCTGATCGATTTCGGCGTGGGTCAGGTCGTGCCATTCGAACAGCTTGTTGATGAAATGCTGGAGCTGATTGCCGAGGATGCGGCCCATTTCGGTTCTGCCGTGGAGGTGGGCCGCGCCCGTGGTATCGCCGCAAACGGCACCAGCGCGGATCGCCAGCGCGCCGTTTACAACACCGCCGTTGAGGGCGGCGCGGCCAAGGACGCCGCCCTGCGCGCCGTCGTTTCTCATCTTGTCGAGGACTTTCACGACGGGCTCTGAGGCTTGCAAACCAACCGCAAGCCTTGATACTCCAGCAGGCGCCCGTTTGCCCGCATTCCCAAAGGACACCGCCATGGATTTCGCCCTGAGCGAAGAACAGACCGCCATTTTCGACATGGCCCACGCCTTTGGCCAAGACCGCATCGCGCCCTTCGCGCGGCAATGGGAGGCGGCGGGCACGATCCCGAAAGACCTCTGGCCCGAGATCGCGGCCCTCGGCTTTGGCGGGCTTTACGTAAGCGAGGACGCAGGCGGTGCGGGCCTCAGCCGTCTGGACGCAACGCTGGTGTTCGAGGCGCTTTCCATGGCCTGCCCCTCGGTCGCCGCGTTCTTGTCCATTCACAACATGTGCGCGGCGATGATCGACCGCTATGGCTCCGAACACCTCAAAGCCCGCGTGATGCCCGGCGTGGTATCGATGGAAACCGTGCTCAGCTATTGCCTGACCGAACCCGGCGCAGGCTCCGACGCCGCCGCCCTCAAGACCCGTGCCGAGCCCGTAGGCGACGGATACCGTCTGAATGGGACCAAGGCGTTCATATCGGGCGGCGGGTATTCCGACGCCTATATCGTCATGGCCCGCACTGGCGAGGACGGGGCGAAGGGCATCTCTGCTTTTTTCGTAGAGGACGGCACCGACGGGCTCTCGTTTGGCGGTTTGGAGGATAAAATGGGCTGGCGCAGCCAACCCACACGTCAAGTTCAGTTTGACAATTGCGATTTTTTATCTTCTAATATCCTTGTTAAAACGGGTAAAGGTTTCACATATGCGATGTCTGGCCTTGATGGTGGCCGCTTGAACATCGCGGCGTGTTCGCTCGGGGCCGCACAGGCCGCGATGGACCAAACCCTCGCCTATATGGCCGAGCGCAAAGCATTCGGGCAGTCCATTGATCAGTTCCAGGGCCTGCAA
>CALGEH010000057.1 GCA_937881735.1 uncultured Shimia sp. | reverse complement strand
TGATGATCAGGCCCAGAAGATAGCCCTCACCAATCAGCGGCAGCACGAAGGGCGCGGCGAGCAGGAGGCCGAAGATCACGCCCGCGACGAGGCTTGCACGCTCCATCACGCCACACCCTTCGCAGGCAAAAGCCCCTTGGGCCGCACCACGAGGATGCCCGCCATGAGAATGTAGATGAGCATGGAGGCCAGCGCCGGGCCGACCTGATTGGCAAAGGACGGATCGAACACGAGCGAGAGCAGCGTCGTGGCGAGGCTGCGCCCCAGCGTGTCGATGAGACCCACCAGAAGGGCCGCCACGAACGCGCCGCCGATGGAGCCGATGCCGCCAATGATGATCACCACGAAAGCCACGATAAGGATGTTGTCACCCATCCCCGGCTCAATGGCGAAGATCGGCGCTGCAATCACGCCCGCAAAGCCCGCGAGCATCGCCCCCACGCCGAAGACGATCATGAAGAGCCGCTTGATATCCACGCCCAAGGCCGAGACCATGTCGGGCGTGGTGGCACCCGCGCGGATCAGCATCCCGATACGCGTGTAGCTCACGATGACGAAAAGCCCCACGGCCACGGCGAGGCCCGCCGCGATGGTCACGAGGCGGTAGACGGGATAGCGCAGCGTCTCGGTCAGCTGGATGGAGCCTGACAGAAACTCGGGCGGCGCGATGGAGAGCGTGCCAGGACCAAAGAGCACCTTGGCCAGCTCATTCAGGAAAATGATGATCCCGAACGTGGCCAGCACCTGATCCAGATGGCTGCGCGCGTAAAGATGGCGAAAGACCAGATACTCCAGCAAAAGCCCGATGATAAGCGCCGAGACCAGCGACAGGATCACGGCCAGACCAAAGCTTCCGGTGAGCCCTGCGAAGGCGAACACCAGATAGGCCCCGACCATGTATTGCACGCCATGCGCGAGGTTGATGAAACCCATCACCCCAAACACAAGCGTCAGCCCCGCCGCAATCAAAAAGAGCAGCATACCGTATTGCAGCCCGTTGAGGCACAGGATCAGGAAAAGCGTCATCGACATGTGGGGCGGATACTTTCTGGCGGCACATTTGGCAACACAAAGGCCCGCGCCGGGATCAGCGCGGGCCTCTTGAAGGGTGCGTGATTACATCTCGCAGTCTTGGTGGAAGCTGTCTGCGTAATCCTCGGCAATGGTGCGCACAAAGGACGTATGGAACTGCCCGTCATCGCGCTTGACCACCTCAAGCATATGGAAATCCTGCACCGGGTAGTGGTTGTTGTTGAACGCGAAATCACCCCGGACGGAGGTGAAATCGGCCGCCTTGATGGCCGCGCGCACCGCGTCCTTGTCGCTCAGATCGCCGCCGTTTGCGGCAATTGCGCTGTCGATCAGGTTGGCCGTGTCATAGGCCTGCATCGCATAGGAGCCGGGGATGTAGCCATATTTCGCCTCGAACGCAGTGACGAATGCGGTGTTGGCCTCATTGGCCATGTCGGGTGCCCATGTGCCTGCAGCGAGAAAGCCAACGGCGGCGTCTTTTTGCCCCGGAAGCGTGGTCTCATCCGTGGTGAAGACGGACAGAAATTTCATACTGTCCGAGAGGCCCGCATTGGAGAACTGATTGACCAGCCGTACCCCCATGCCACCGGGCATGAAGGTAAAGATCGCATCCGCGCCCGATGTGGAGATGCGCGCAAGCTCGGCCGAGAAATCCTGATGACCCAGAGGGGTGAAGACCTCATCGGTCACCGTGCCCTCGAAGGTCTGCTTGAAGCCTTCCATGTTGTCGCGGCCTGCTTGGTAGTTGGGGACCATGGTAAAGACGTTTTGGAACCCTTCGGCATTGGCGATCAGGCCGCTGACTTCGGCGTTCTGGTTGTTTTGATAGGACGTCACGAAGAAATACGGGTTGCAGTTCTTGCCCGCGAAGGTCGAAGGACCCGCATTGGGGCTGATCAGGAATGTCTCGGACTCCACGATCGGCTTGAACACAGCCGCCAACATGTTGGAAAAGACGGTGCCAACGACGAAATCTACCTCGTCGCGCTCCACCAGGGATGTGGCCTTCA
>CALGEH010000056.1 GCA_937881735.1 uncultured Shimia sp. | reverse complement strand
GCCAAGGCGCAGGGCCTGACCTGTGCCAACGACAAGAAGCTGCACGTCAAGGCCGGTATCTGCCTTGATGGCGGGCAAGAGCACCTCCGAGAGGCCAGAATTGTGGAAGCTGGTTGTTACGGCCAGCTTCATCTCGTCGGCCTGCGCGGCGGCGCCCCACAGAAGGGCGATCAGAGCAAACATGCGGGTCATTCCACGATATCTCCTTGTAGAAATGCCTTTGTTTCAGGCGTGTTGGGCTGTGCATAGAACACGGGCGCAGGGCCTTGGTCGTGCACCTTGCCATTGAGCAATAGGATCAGGTCAGTTGCAAGCCGCCTTGCTTGTCCGAGGTTGTGCGTGGTCATGATGATGCGCGTGCCACTGGTATGGGCCGCGTGCAGAAGCGCTTCGATTTCGCGGGTGGAGCGGCCATCAAGATTGGCGCACGGCTCGTCCAGGAAAAGCACGCGGGGGCGACGGATGAGGGCGCGGGCGAGGGCCAGCTTTTGCTTCTCGCCGCCCGAAAGGCGCGGGGCAGGGCGGTCAAGTGCGTCGCTGAGACCAATGCGCGCGGCCCACTCGACCACGCGGGTCTCAATCTCGGCGCGGGGCGTGCGGACCAATTCCAGCGGATAGGCGAGGTTTTGCGCCACCGAGCGGCGGAGCATGATCGGGGTCTGGAAGACGTAAGCCTGCGCCGCCTGCGCCTCGGGGCCGGGCAGAGACCATGTGGCGCTGCCCTCGCTCAGACGCTCGACCCCGTGGAGCACCTTGAGAAGTGTGGTCTTGCCCGCGCCGTTGGGGCCCAAAACGAGGGTAAACCCCTCGCCCGGCAGGGTGAGATCCACAGGGCCGAGGATGATACGCCCGCGCCGCCGGACCACGGCCTCCTTGAGGGTCGCAATCATCGGCCCGCTCACCATGTGCCCTCCCGTTCGGTCCGCGACAGGGCGTGGATGGCGAAGTTCACCACCAGCGCCAGTGCGATCAGCACGAAGCCAAGCCCCAGCGCCAGGGCGAAATCGCCCTTGCCCGTCTCCAGCGCAATCGCCGTGGTCAGAACGCGGGTGGCGTGGTCGATATTGCCGCCCACGACCATGATCGCGCCGACCTCGCCAATGGCGCGGCCAAAGCCTGCGAGGGCCGCCGTCAGCAAGGTCCGCCGCCCGTCCCACAATAGCGTCTTGATCCGCTGGTGTTTGGGCGTGTTTAGCGAGATGAGCAGGTCGTGATATTCGGCCCAAAGCTCACGCATGGCCTGGTGGGTGATCGACGCGATCAGGGGCGTGATGATGATCACCTGCGCGATAATCATCGCGGTGGGGGTGAAGAGCAGCCCCAGCACACCGAAGGGGCCCGAGCGGCTGAGCATGAGGTAGACGATGAGGCCCACGACCACTGGGGGCAGGCCCATCAACGCGTTGAGCACCGCGATCGTGGCGCGGCGATAGCGGAACCGGCGCACCGCGAGCCATGTGCCAAACGGCAGCGCGATGCAGCAGGCGATGATCAGCGCCGTGAGGCTCACCTGAAGCGAGCGCAGCGTGATCTCCACCAGATCGGGATCGAGCGTGACGATCAGCCAGAATGCGGATGTGAGCCCCGCCCAGATATCAGTCATTCAGAGCGCGCCTCTCTGGTGCACGGGTTTGGTGCGCGGGTTTTGCACAGCTCCCATCCGCGAGCCGCCCGCTGGCGCAGGTCCGAGGCACGCCGGGCGGCGCGGGGGGCTGGCGTTGCGAGCATAGGGTGATCCTCGTGCGAAGGCTTTGGTTGGCGGGTGGGCGTTTTGAGACCCAAAGGCGGGCTGTGGCATCCCTTCTGAGCATATGCACTGCGTGCCTTCAAGGGTGCGCTGGGCGGAATAATTCTGCGCGGTGTTGCGGGGAGGGGCGGCAGCATCCCATATCGTTCTTTTTATGAGAATGATTACAAGCAAACAATGTATTTTTATGCCCTCAGGGCCGCTGCTATCGCTGGCCTCGCACTTGCGCCCGAGAAAAGGATATATCGCCATGTTGACTGCTCTATTGCCATTTTTCGCGCCCCTCGCGCTTGGTTTTGCGGCCCTCGCAGCCTTCCGCGGACCGGAGTTTCGCCCTGCGGCTGAACTACGCCGGGTGGAGCTTTTGTCGCTTGTCGGTTTGGCCGCAGCGGTGGTTTCAGGGCTGGCATTGATTTTCAACGGCCCCGCCACCAGCCCGCTTTTCGGCCTTGACGGGCTTGGTATTGCCGCGCGTCTGGATGCGGTGAGTGCCGTGATGCTCCTGCTGGTCAGCTTCGTGGGGTGGGTCGTGGTGCGCTACGCGGCCACGTATATGGATGGTGAGGATCGTCAGGGTGCGTTCACTGGCTGGCTCTGTGCCACTTTGGCTGCGGTGATGATGCTGGTGATCTCGGGCAATATCCTGCAGCTGCTGCTGGCATGGATCGCGACGAGCGTCTTTCTGCACAAGCTTCTTCTGCATTACGCCGACCGCGTGGCGGCCCAGCGGGCGGCGCGCAAGAAATGGGTGACGGCGCGTCTGGGTGACGGGGCTTTGCTGCTGGCCGTGCTCTTGATCTATGGCCGCTACGGGACGGGCGACATCGCCGCCGTCATGGTCGCGGCGGGTGTGGATGCGGGGGGGGCGGCATCGGCTTGGATCGCAGCGTGCCTTGCCATCGCGGCGATCCTGAAATCGGCGCAATTCCCGATGCATGGCTGGCTCACGGAGGTGATGGAGACGCCGACGCCGGTCTCGGCCCTTTTGCACGCGGGTGTCATAAACGCGGGCGGGTTCCTTCTGATCCGCTTCTCGGACGTGATGATCCTGTCGCCCAGCGTTCTGGCGGTTCTGGTGATGATCGGCGGGTTCACGGCGCTCTTTGGCGGCTTGGTGATGCTGACGCAATCTGCGGTCAAGACCTCGCTCGCGTGGTCGACCGTCGCGCAGATGGGCTTCATGATCCTGCAATGTGGTCTGGCACTTTTCCCGCTGGCCTTGCTGCATATCGTGGCGCACTCGCTTTACAAGGCGCATGCGTTCCTCGCCTCGGGCAGTGCGGTGGACGGTGTGGCCGCGATCCGGCGGCCGGGCCCGGTGGCCATCCCGAGCGGTGTTGCCGTTGGGCAGGCCTTTGTCATCGCGCTGGCGATCTATGCGGTGGTGGGCTTCATTTTCGGTATCTCTGGCAAGTCGCCGCAGGCCATCGCGCTGGGTGCGATCCTGATCTTCGGGGTGGCGTATCTGCTGGCCCAAGGCCTGGCCGATGCCGCGCCACGGGTCCTGACACAGCGCACAGCCGTCTATTCCGTGGCCGCGGCTCTTGGGTACTTCGCCCTGCAAACGGGGGCCGAATGGGTGATGGCGGGCACGCTGCCCGCGACGCCCGCTCCCGGCCCGCTGGAATGGGCGCTGCTGGTTCTGGCGCTTCTGAGCTTCGGCCTTGTGGCGGTGGCGCAGGCGATGTTCCCGCTCTGGGCGTATCACCCGGCGGCGGCGGGCATGCGGGTGCATCTCTCCAACGGGCTTTATGCCAACGCCATCTTCGACAAGCTGCTGCGTGGCTGGTCGACAAAGACACCCTCGTGATCCGAGCAAAAGGAATAGAATAATGGCTAACACAAAACTTTCGCTCAAGAAAATCAACGCAGCCAGCGATGCCGCGGCCCGTGCGATCCCGCCGGTCTGGCCTCTGGCCTCCTCGGTCGCGGTGAACCCCTATCTGGGGCAGACCTCGGAGACACTGGCCAAAGTGGGCGCGCGTCTGGGCCGTGTGGGCGGGGTGGCCGTCACCATGCCGCGCGCTTGGTATCATGCACGCATTGCCCAAGGCGTGATCACGGATGCCGATATCGAGGCGGCGCTGGCCGCACAGGGCGGCAAAGGGTTGCCCAATCTCGCAACGCTCAAGGATATCGCCACCACCGAGGCACCCGCACCCACGCCACAGCCCACGATCGTCGATCTGGCTTCCGAGGCGTCTGGCATTGATTGGGCGGGCATCGTTATGGATCGGTTCGGCCATTGGGCGGCGGGCTTCTTTGATCAGGGCCAAGCGCTTTGGGCCGCGCCGCGCCGCCGGGGGGCCTATGACGCATGGCGTCAGAACGCGACCCATGACCTTACGCCAGAGATCGCGGGGCTCACGGGCTTTGCCGATTTCATCGCCACGACGCCTGACACCGCCAATGAGGCTCTGGCGCGGGCCGTGGCCAACCTTGGCCTGAGCGAGGCGGCGCTGGAGACTTATTTGCACCAGCTTCTCTTTACTCTGGGCGGTTGGGCGCAGGTGGCCCGCTACCGCCTGTGGCAGGCCGAGCTTGCCCAAGGCAGCGACACGACCGCGACCGATCTGCTGACGATCCGCATCCTTTGGGAAGAGGCGCTTTTGGCGCATTACGCGGATGAGATCGGCGCAAAATGGCAGGAGGTCGCGGCGGCTCATGCCACGCCTTTGAAGGTTGATGCGGATTTTCAGGCCAATGCAATCTTGCAAAACGCGTGGGAGCGGTCGGTCCAACGTGGCTTGGCCGAGACCTTCGCCGCCCCGGCCCCTGCGGCGTATGAGAAGCGCCCGGCGCTTCAGGCCGCATTCTGCATCGACGTGCGCTCGGAAGTGTTCCGGCGCGCGCTGGAATCTGTCAATCCGGGTATCCAGACGCTGGGTTTTGCCGGGTTTTTCGGGCTGACGCCCGCGCATAAGGGCTTTGCCTCGGATGTCGAAGAGCTGCGCCTGCCGGTGCTTTTGAACCCCGGTGTGACCTCCACCTCGCAAGGCACGGATGCGGGCGCGGACCAGACGGCCCGCTTCACCGCGCGCGCAAGCCGGGCTTGGGGTCGATTCAAGCTGGCTGCCGTGTCGTCCTTTGCCTTTGTCGAGGCGACTGGCCCGATTTATGCCGGCAAGCTGTTGCGTGATGCGCTCAACCTAGCCCCCAACGATGTGCCGGGTGGCCCTGCGCCGCGCCTCGATCCGGCGCTGGACCTTGCCGCGCAAACGAATGCAGCGGAGACGATCCTGCGGGCCATGTCGTTTACCGAAAATTTCGCGCGGCTGGTCGTTCTGGCCGGGCACGGTGCCAATGTGGTGAACAACCCCTTCGCGAGTGGGCTGCATTGCGGCGCGTGCGGCGGATATTCCGGCGAGGTGAACGCGCGGCTTCTGGCGGGGCTGCTCAACAGCGTCGATGTACGCAAGGCGCTGGCCGAGCGCGGGATCGAGATCCCGTCCGACACGCTTTTTGTGGGCGCGCTGCATGACACGACCACGGATGCCGTGACACTGTATGACGCGGATCATTCGGCGGCGACCCATGCGGAGGATTACAAGCAGGCCCGCGCGTGGTTCGCCTCCGCCTGCACCGTCACGCGGATGGAGCGGGCATTGCGCCTGCCGCGTGCGGCCTCTGACGGCAACATCCTGCTGCGCAGCAAGGATTGGGCCGAGACCCGGCCCGAATGGGCGCTGGCAGGCTGCAAGGCCTTCATTGCCGCCCCGCGCAAACGGACCGCGGGCCGCAGTCTTGAGGGGCGTGCCTTCCTGCATGATTACGACTGGGCGCAGGACAAGGGGTTCGGCGTGCTGGAGCTGATCATGACGGCCCCTGTCGTTGTGGCCAGCTGGATCAGCCTGCAATATTACGGCTCGACCGTTGCGCCGCAGGTTTTCGGTTCGGGCAACAAGCTCTTGCACAACGTGACCGGCGGGATCGGTGTGGTGGAGGGCAATGGCGGGACGCTGCGCGCGGGTCTGCCGTGGCAATCGGTGCATGAGGGGGCGGAGTATGCCCATGATCCGCTGCGCCTGTCGGTCTGTATCGAGGCCCCGCGCGAGGCGATGACGGATGTGCTGCGCCGCCATGCTGGTGTGCGGGACCTCTTTGACAATGGTTGGCTGCATCTCTTTGCGCTGGACGAGGCGGGGCAGATGGCGGGGCGCTATGAGGGCGGTCTGGAATGGTCGGCCATGGAGGCCGTGTCCGAGGCCCCCATGCTCAAGGCGGTCAGCTAAGGCAAAATGGCTTGCTGCGTGGGGTCAATGCTCGCGCAGCAGGCGGCCAAGACCGGGGAGCTTGTCGTCAACCCCAGCAAGGCGCAGGCTGTCCCAGAGCATCGACTGATTTGAACAGATGGCGTATTTGCCAAGCTTCTGCTCGA
>CALGEH010000055.1 GCA_937881735.1 uncultured Shimia sp. | reverse complement strand
CGCGACCTACGGTTTTGGAGACCGTCGCTCTACCAACTGAGCTATACCCCTACTGCGGGTGCGGATTAAGATAATTCGTGGTCGGGCGCAAGGCCCGATCCACTGAGATTACCTCACCCCGCCCCTACGCTGCGCTACGCGATTTGCACCAATCGGGCGATTGCACGATTCCACGGTCGAAAAGCGTGCTGATCTCGCGATCATCCAGCTTGGCCACGTCGCCCAGCACCTCTTCGGTATGCTGGCCCAAGGCGGGTGCTGCCTCAGGCGCGCGGCGGGCGTGGGACGAGAACGTGGCCGGGTGGCCGGGCACAGGGTAGCTGCCCACGCCGGGGTGGTGCATCTGGGTGAACATCGGGTTGGCTTCGCTGAGATCCGCATCCTCGCGCAGGGCCTGATCAAGGGTGCGGAACTCGGACCATGTGAGGCCCGCCTTATCAAACGCGTCGCCAAAATCAGCGACGGAACGCGCGGCGAACCACGGCTTGAGGATTGCCGTAATGTCGTCCCGCAAGGCCCAGCGCACGCCCTCGATCCGCAGGTTCTGACCCGTGCGCGCGCCGAGTGCGTCCATCGCCTCGCCCGTGCCGGTGGCCTTGACGATGCCCGCCCATTGCCGGTCCGTGAGGCCAATGATCATCACACGCCTCCCATCGGCGCAGAGGAAATCCTGACCGTAGGCACCATAAAGCGCGTTGCCCGCCTTGGGCCGCGAGTGCCCCGTCGTGGCCGCCTCGCCGATCATGCCCAGATGGCCCAAAGCCGCCGCCGCCACATCCTTGAGGGCCAGCTCCACCTCCTGCCCGCCGCCGCCACGCAGGCGCTGACGCTCGGCCGCCATGAGGGCGGAGACCACCATATTCCCCGCAATGAGGTCCCAGCATGGCACGACATGGGCGACGGGGTCCGCGCTGCCCTCGGGCCCGGTCATGGCCGGCACGCCCAGCGACGGGTTCACGCTGTAATCCACCGCAGGGCGGCCATGGCGATCCCCGGTCAGGGTGACCATGACCATATCCTCGCGCCGCTGGCTGAGGGTTTCGTAATCCATCCAGCCGCGCACCCGCAGGTTGGTGATGAAAAGCCCCGCATCCTCGCCCGGTGCGGTGATGATCCGGCTGATCAATTCGCGCCCCTCAGGCGATTTCATATCGACCGCGACGGATTTCTTGCCCTTGTTAAGCCCCGCCCAGAAAAGGCTTTGCCCATCCGGTGCTATGGGCCAGCGCCCGGCATCAAGCCCGCCACCGATCCGGTCAAACCGGATCACCTCCGCCCCCATCTGGGCCAGCGTCATCCCCGCGAGAGGCACCGCCACAAAGGCCGAGCCCTCTACCACGCGCATACCTTGCAAAACTCCCGTCATGTCGTTCCCTCCCATGTGGCCGAGGCCTGCATCGTCTGGTGCCCGAGGCTCGTCCCGGCCCAAAGCCTGAGCGTCCCGTCCTCCCATGCCCCGCGCAGATGCAATCCATCGTCGTGAAAAAGCGGGTGAACCCCGCGAAATGTGAACCCGTCCGGCGCACGCCCCTTGGTGCGTGCCGCCCCCGCGATCAGCCGTGTGGCCTGAAGGGGGCCGTGCACCACGAGGCCGGGGTAATTCTCGACCTGTTGCGCATAGGGCAGATCGAAGTGAATGCGGTGGGCGTTGAACGTGCAGGCGGAATACCGGAAGAGCAGCGCTTCGTTGACCCGCACATCCTCGGCATAGGCTTCGCCCTCGGGCAAGGGCTGCTTGCGCGGCGGGGTGAAGCTGTCGGGGATGGCGAGATAGACGATATCCTGCCGCTCTGTGATAGCGAGCCCATTCTCGCCGTGGACCTCATGATCGACGGTGACGAACACCATCTGACCAGTCGCCCCTGTCTTCTCACTGACCGTCGCGATGGTCGAGTGGCGGGTGATCACCTCCCCCACATGGAGCGGCCCATGAAACGTCAAAGCCCCCCCGGCCCACATCCGGCGCTCCAGCGGCACGGGCGGCAAGAAGCCCCCCAGCGCGGGGTGACCATCCTTGGCCAGCGCATCATTCGGCACAGTGGGAAGGATCGCGCACCAATGCCAAAGCTGCGGCAACACATCGCCCACGCGCGGCGCATCGCCGTGATCAAGCGTCGCCGCCAGCATGGCCGCCATCGTCGCATCGATGCTGCCGCTGGACATATCCTGCTTGCCCGCCCAAGCGGTCAGATTGACCTGATCCATAGGTCTTCCTTTTGTTCGAATTGCGCCGTACATGACGGGTTTGTTAGATAAAATCAAATGTTTTTAAGGGGTTAGTGGAATACAACGGCATACAGAAACAGCCATGCTGCATCTGCACCTCGCGTAAACCTGTTGAAACCACTCACAGTTTTGCCATTACGCCGCACTGCGGCGTAAATTCGGGAATGGGGAAATACGCGACAGCCCGCCGCAGGGGCGGGTGCGCGTGCTCAATCTCTCGGTGGGTGGCGGGCCAGGATCAGCTTTCCGGCGCGAGGGCGACGTCAGGCTCGGTCACGATCAGCGAGGATTGCACCGTTGCGGCCTGAGCGGCAGCGCCCGTGGGCACCACATCGGCGGCATCTTCTGAGGTGGTATCGGCTTGTGCAGCCAATGCTGTTGCAGCTTCTGCCTCCGCATCAGCCTCGGCCTGAGCGGCACGCTGCGCGCGCAGAACGGCCTTGTTGGCCTCGGCCCCACCAAACCACTCCTTGTCGAGGTTTTCACGCACCAGCCAGTTCTGAATGAGCTTCGCCGCGTTGCGGCTGAGGTTCTCCATCTGAACCTCTTTGGATTGCGTGAGGCCTGAGCTGAGCATCGTGCTGCCTGAGATCGTCTCCACAATCGTGACTTGCTCGGGCTTGTCATTGAGCTTTTTGCCCGCGGCATCATCCCACACCGTCACGTTGATAATCAGCGCCGATTTAGGCGAGGCCACCAACGGGATCCCAGGAATGGCCAATACATAGCCCTCAACCGAAATCCCCAGATGATAGAGCTTGGCCCCTTGATAGCGGCCGAAGCGCTCTTCGATGGCCGCCTTCATCGAGGCTGCCCATTCTTCCTCGGTCGCTTCGCGCGAGGCAGGCCCCTTCGTCAGGTTCGGCGCCACCACCACATTATGTCCCAGTGCGAAATCCCCCAAGGGCGTTGGTGCGCGGTCGAGATCATTGGGGTTGGTGCACGCACTCACCAAAGCGAGGCCAAAGCACAGCGCAGCAAGACGGGCAAATTTCTGATGGGCAAACATGAGGCGGCAGCCTTCCTATGATATCTTCCTGCATAGGGATTTAGCCCATGGGGCGGGGCGCTGCAATCATTTGCCCAGAGTGGCCCCCTGCCCTACATCATCCATAATCAACCCCGGAGAGAAAATGCCCCCAACCAGCCCCCCCGTTGCCGTGCCTCTCCCGGTGGAGCCGATGGGCCTTCTGCGCAGCCTCACCGCCGCGCGGCGCAACATTCTCGGCATCATCCCCAAGGCCGCCACACAGAAACCTATCATTTCTGGGCGCACCGGACGGCGTTGGCATATGGTCACCGACCCCGGCGCGCTCCGTGAGATATTATTGGAGCGGGTGGAGGATTATCCCAAATCCGTCGTCACCAAGAACCTGCTACGCCCGGCGATTGGCGACTCGCTCTTTATTGCGGAAGGCGCGCATTGGCGCTGGCAACGGCGCGCGGCGGCCCCCGCTTTCTCGCACCGCAATGTCATGAACCTCGCCCCCATCATGACCGCCGCGGCCGAGCGGAGCGCCGCGCGCATCAGTGCCGCTGGCCCGCGCGCCGTGGATATGGCGGAGGATATGGTCCGCACCACATTCGATGTGATCGCCGAGGTCACATTCTCGGGCGATGGCGCGATGGATGCGGACGCGGTGCATCACGCGATTGACGGCTATATCGCGCAGGCGGGCAAGATATCACTGTTTGATTTCATGGGCCTGCCCGATTGGGTGCCGCGCCCGGGCCGCATCGTCCCCGACAAAGGCATGGCCGACATGAAATCCTTCGCGGACGCCGCGGTGGAGGCACGTCGCGCGCGCGGGCCCGAGGGTGTGCCGGACCTGCTGGACCTTCTGCTAGACGGCGAAGATCCCAAGACCAAACGGCAGATGAGCACCGAGGAGCTGCGCGACAACCTTCTGACTTTCATCGTCGCAGGCCATGAGACGACCGCGCTGACGCTGGCATGGTCGCTCTATCTCTGCGCTTATGATGCCCGTGTGCAGGACAAGGCCCGCGCCGAGATTGAAACCGTCCTAGGGGGCCGCGCGGCCACGGGCGATGACGTGGCGAACCTGCCCTATATCCGCCAGATCACCGACGAGGCGCTGCGCCTCTATCCGCCCGCCGCCATGGTCTCGCGCACCGCGATGAAGGACGACACGCTTTGCGGCACCGAAATCCGTAAAGGTGACACGGTGATCGTGCCCATTTATGCGCTACACCGCCATCACGCGCTCTGGGACGCGCCCGATACGTTCCGCCCCGAACGCTTCGAGGATCGCAAAGCCGTGCCGCGCTACAGCTACCTGCCCTTCGGCGATGGCCCGCGCGTCTGCATCGGGGCCAGCTTTGCGTTGCAAGAGGCGGTGATCATCCTCGCCACGCTTCTGGGCCGGTTCCGGTTCACGCGCGTAAAGGGCCGTGACCCCGATCCAGTGATGATCCTGACCCTACGGCCCGAAGGTGGCGTCTGGCTTCAGGCCGAGGCGGTTTGATCCCGACAGCCCCCGCAAGGCGCACGAAACGCTTCAGTTGCACACCGCCAAGAGCGCGGCCCATTCCCCATCCCTCAACACCGGGCTGGTCGCCCCCTGCCCGTCCGCATGGCTGCGCGCCGCCTCCGCGCGTCCAGCGCTTGCCGGATGGCTTGAGAAATACGCGGGCAGCGCGGGCATCCCGGCCTCCATATCCGCCAATACGTCAAAGAAATCCGCCATGCCTGCGCTGCTCACGCCCGCGCGGTTCAGCATGGCCAATGCGAAGATATCCGCCTCGGCCTCGGCCTCTCGGGTGTAGCTTGCCTGAAGCACCCGCTCGCCCAGAAACACCGCAGCAGCACCCCCTGTCACATCGCCCAGCACCATCGACAAAAGCCCCGCAGAGCCCGCCGCACGCAGCGCGTGGCGCGTGGCGTCGCGCCGCTCCACATGGGCAATCTCATGGGCCAGAACGGCGGCCACGGCATCGGGTCCGCTCGCGTTCTCCAAAAGGCCGCGCATGATCACGATCTGCCCGCCGGGGGCGGCAAACGCATTGATCATCTCATGGTCGAACACCTGCATCTCCAGCGCATAGGCAAGTTCGCTCCCCGCCGTCAGTCGCGCGGTCATCGCGCCCAGTGCGGCCAGCCCCTCAGGGTTCTCGCATCGCAACTGCCCCAGCCGCGTAGCCCCCAAAGCGCGCTCAATCTGCGAGACCACGGATTTGCCAAACGCCACCTCGCGCTCCACCGGGATCAGCCCGGCAAGCGTATCGGCCATACGCGGCAGGATCACAAAAAGCATGAGCACCACCGCCGCCACGGCCAATGCACCACGCTTGATCAGCCGCCCCCACGCGCCTTCGCGCATATCGGACTTCAGCAGGTCCGGGCAGAGAGCCATCAACTCGGTGCTCAGCGCCGCGCTCGTCACCGTCAGCCGCGCAGGGTCCTGCGGTGCGGCATATTCCGACGCGGCATGAAGCGTCACCGTCAGCCGCCCGCGCTGCGCACGATCGCGCAATGCGCGCAGATCGGGCAGAGGCCAGCTCAGCGGCGCGGGCAGGCTGGGGCCTACGATCTGCAAATGCCGCCGATCCGCGCTGAGCGTCACCTGCACGTCGTGGCGCGCCGAGGTGAGCCCGTCGAAATACCGGCCCTTCACAGGCAGCATCAGATTGCCCCCCCAACGTCCAGCGCATCGGCAAAGCCTTCGGCGTCCGCGCCCGTATCCCCCGCCCTCTGGCGGATATCATCAAGCGCGCTGGCATTCACGATAGTGATCTTGCCGACCAAATAGGCAATCAAAGGCTGCGTCAGCAAAACCAGCGACAGCGCGCCGACCACCGCCAGACCCAGCATGTAAAGCAGCACGAAGGGAATGATCAGCGGCCCGAATTCCATCGCCTCAAACCCCACGAGACTGGTCATCACGGCCCCCGGCACCCCGAGGATCACAGAGGCCAAAAGAGCCACGATCAGCATCCCCACCAGCCCAATACGCACGATACGCCCGGTCTTGGGGGCTGCCTCGAACGCGATCTGCCCGTCCAGCGTTTTCATCGACGTGAGATAGGCAAACGCCCGCACGCGGTAAGACACGAGCCCCACGAGCAGCCAGACCGGCCCAATCAGACCCGCAAGGATGCCAAAGCCGATCCAGTCCAATGCCAAAAGCCCCACGCTGAGGACGATAAGGCCCAAGCCAATCAGCACATGAGACATTGCAGGGTAAAGCGCGGTCCATGTGCCGCCCTGCTTGAACTGCGCATTCCCGAACCATGTGCGGTCGGCCATGTATTTCTCAAGCCAGAAGGTCTGGCGCGGCATCAAGAGGCCAAGGCTCAGGACCGTCACCGCCCAATGCGCCATCGCGCGCCACGCATAGCCCCACGCCGCCGCCTCCGCGCCAAAGCGCACGCCCCGCCACCGGGTCCGCGCCAGCTTGTAACGCCGCGCGCGGTATTGGGCGAAGAAGATCAACGGCGTGACCGCCAGCAGCGGCAGCACGAAAGCCCCAAATTGCAAGAAGGCCTGCCCCGGCGCGTCGGATGCGTCCAGGAGCGACAGACCGAAAAAGAACAGAAGTATCTGCAAGACCCCGAGGTAAACCGCGAGGATCACGATGGCCGCGAGAAACCCGAGAAATTTCTCCAGCCCGGTGCCGGTATACTCAAAGCTGTCGCCATCGCCCGCCACCGAGGACCAGATATATTTGCGGATGCGGGTCTTGGCCCAGAAGCGGTAAATGCCCAGCGTGATCGTGGTCAGGATGGCCGTGCGCAGCGCCAGCCAGAACAGCGCGCGGCGCTCGCCGTGATATTCGCCTGCGATCCGGTCCGTCATCGCTCGCCTCATCTACCGTTCATGCGTCATCACCATGCGGGGCCGGGATTGGGCCACTCAGGTGAATTTATTGTCCCTCGGGAAGCCGCGTGGCGCCATACGGCCTGCGCCTGCCCGCTTGCCGATCCACTCACTCAAATCGGTCTCGGTGCGGGTGCGACCTGCGGGATCATGCCAGCTTAGCCCCTCGGCGAGCGCAAAACTCGTCGCATCCGACAGCCCGCCATCTTTGTATTTTTGCAGCCGCACGCCCTTGCCTCTTCCCATTTCAGGCAGCTCAGCAAGGTCAAAAATCAACACTTTGCGGTTTTCGCCCACCACGGCAAGGTGATCGCCCGCAACCGGACGACAGACCAAGGCGCGTGTATCGCCGCGCATATTGAGCACCTGTTTGCCGCTGCGCGTCTGTGCCATCACCTCATCCTCGGGCACGATGAATCCGTCACCCGCGTTTGAGGCCACGATCAGCTTGGCGCCCGGCTTGTGGATGAAGAGATCGACGATCCCCGCCTCATTGGGCAGATCAACGATCAGACGCAAAGGCTCGCCCATGCCGCGCCCACCGGGCAGGTTGGCAGCGGAAATGGTATAGAACCGCCCGTTCTCGGCAAAGGCCAGAAGACGGTCGGTCGTCTCCGCGTGGAACATGAAGCGCGGCGCGTCGCCGTCCTTGAACTTCAGCTCGCGATTGAGGTCGATATGCCCCGTAAGCGCGCGGATCCAGCCCATCTCCGAGCAGACCACCGTGATAGGCTCACGCTCGATCATCGCCTCCAGCGGCACGTCCTCGACCTCGCCCGCCTCGGCAAAGCTGGTGCGGCGCGCGCCCACGCTTTGGTCCTTGAGCCTGTAGCTCTTTCCAAACGCCTTCTTGACCTGGCGCAGCTGTTCCGCGATCGCGTCCCATTGCAGCCCTTCGCTTTCCAGCAAATCGTCCAGCCCCGCACGCTCTTCCATCAGCACGCTTTGCTCGCGTAGAAGCTCGATTTCCTCCAACCGCCGCAAGCTGCGCAGGCGCATGTTCAGGATCGCCTCGGCCTGCACATCGCTCAAACCGTCCTCGCCTGCAGGCGGGGGTGGCACGTAATCAGCTTCGGTCATCGCGCGGGTAAAGTCCCGCCCCCAATCCTCGCGCATCAGCGCGGCCTTGGGCTCATCATCATAGCGGATTATGTCGATCACGCGATCAAGGTTCAGGAAGGCCACGATCAGCCCTTCGAGCACCTCAAGCCGGTGGTCGATCTTTTCCATCCGGTGCAGGGACCGGCGCTCCAGAACCTCGCGCCGGAAATCGAGGAAGGCGCGCAACACCTCCTTCATGGAACAGACGCGTGGCGTCACCCCGTCTATCAACACGTTCATGTTGAGCGAGAACCGCACCTCCAGATCGGAGTTGCGATACATCATCCCCATCAACACCTCGGGATCGACATTTTTCGAGCGCGGCTCGAGGATCAAGCGGATATCGTCGGCGCTTTCGTCGCGCACATCGCCAAGGATCGGAATCTTCTTGAGGTGGATCACCTCGGCGATCTTCTCGATCAGCTTGGATTTCTGAACCTGATAAGGAATCTCGGTGATCACGATCTGCCACTGCCCGCGGCCCAGATCCTCCACCTCCCAGCGGCAACGCAGCCGGAAACTGCCGCGCCCGGTGCGATAGGCGGTGGCGATATTCTCGGGCGGCTCCACGATAATGCCCCCGGTGGGAAAATCGGGGCCGGGCACAAAGTTCAGGAGCGTGTCGTCGCGCGCATCGGGCGTCTTGATCAGATGCAGGCAGGCATCGACCAGCTCGGCAATATTGTGCGGCGGAATATTCGTGGCCATGCCCACGGCAATGCCCGACGAGCCATTGGCCAGAAGGTTCGGGAAAGACGCGGGCAGCACGACAGGTTCGGTCAGGGTGCCGTCGTAATTATCGCGGAAATCAACAGCATTTTCGGCGAGGCCCTCTAGCAAAGCCTCGGCCACTGCCGTCATCCGCGCTTCGGTGTAACGCGCGGCGGCCGGGTTATCGCCGTCGATATTTCCGAAATTCCCCTGCCCGTCGACCAACGGATAACGCACGGCAAAATCCTGGGCCAGACGCGCCATCGCATCGTAGATCGCGGCGTCGCCATGCGGGTGATAGTTGCCCATCACATCGCCGCTGATCTTCGCAGATTTTCTGAAACCCCCAGTGGAACTCAGCCGCAACTCGCGCATTGCATAGAGGATGCGGCGGTGAACGGGCTTCAACCCGTCGCGCGCATCGGGCAGCGCGCGGTGCATGATCGTGCTGAGCGCATAGGTCAGATATCGCTCCCCAAGGGCGCGGCGCAGCGGCTCGGCGACCGCCTCGGGGATATCTTTGGTATCACTCATGGACTGGGTGATACCTGTGGCATGATTGCTCGTAAAGCACCGGTCCGGGGAAATCTTGGGCCATTTCCCATATTGGCCAGGCGCGAATCGTGTAGAACTGACGCACTGCTGTTTTTTGTACGATCTTGGGGGATGCGCGATGTGGCGCTTTATTTTGGTGACGTTCGGCTTTCTTGGCTGGGCTTTTTATGAAATGAGCGGGGGTGCTGCCTACAAACCCGCAGAGAATTCGCTTCAGATTGCGTGGTCGGACAAACCGCTTTTCGCACGGCCCGCACCTGTGACGGTTATGGTTGCTCTTGGTGACGAAGCTCCGGTGGCCGCAACACCCGCCGCCACCGCACCTGAAATAGCTCGGAGCGATACCGCCGGCACGCGTGACCTTGCCTCCGCGGCACAGGATGTCGGCGCGCAACAGGCGGTAACCCGTGACACGGCTTTCGCCCCGACTGAGACTGAGTTGGAAGAGTTCGTGATCACCCTCGCCTCCACCGCGCAAACTCAGCAAACGAATGCACAACCTTTCTCACAGCAGATTGACCTTGGTGGCTTGGGCGGGTTCTCCGCCGAGACTTTGGTGCGCAACGTCAACCTCGTGCCAATTGATCAGGCCGTGATCGCGACCCCGTTCGAGGGCGCAGATATCCGCAGTATAGCGCGCGCCAGAGCCAACATGCGCAACGGCCCCGGCACGGATTTCAGCAAGATCGCACAACTGACTGCTGGCACACCTGTTGAGGTGCTGGACAGCGCCGATAACGGCTGGATGATTTTGCGGGACATGGATTCGGGGCAAGTGGGCTGGATGGCCGACTGGCTGATCACCACGTCCAACTGAAGTCTGGCCAAACAGATTGCACTGGACGCAGCACCGCTCTAGCGTCCAGCCATGACTGAGAAAACACTCCTGATCACCGGCTGCTCTTCAGGCATCGGATATGATGCGGCAATCGGAATGAGGGCGCGCGGTTGGCGCGTCTTTGCCTCCTGCCGCAAACCCGAGGATTGCGCGCGCCTGATTGCCGAAGGGTTTGAAAGCCCTCTCATTGACTACAGCGACACCAGCACGATTTACACCGGTCTGGCCGAGGTTCTGGAGTCCACGGGTGGACGGCTGGACGCTCTCTTTAACAATGGCGCCTATGCCTGCCCCGGTCTGGTCGAGGACCTGCCCACAGACGCCCTGCGTCATATATTCGAGGCCAATTTCTTCGGCTGGCACGAGCTTTCGCGCCTCGTTATCCCCGTGATGCGGGCGCAAGGTGCGGGCCGGATCGTGCAGAACTCCTCCGTCTTGGGCTTCGTCACATTGCCATGGCGGGGGGCCTATAATTCCACCAAACACGCGCTGGAAGGGCTCACCGATACATTGCGGATCGAGATGAAGGGCACCGGGATCGAGGTGATCCTGATCGAGCCAGGTCCCGTGACCTCCAAAATCCGTCAAAACGCGATTCCACATTTCGAGCGGTGGATCGATTGGGAGGCCTCACCGCGCAGCGAGGCCTACCGAGCAGGCCTGCAAAAACGGCTCTACGAGGATAACGGCCCCGACAAGTTCGAGCTTCCGGCATCGGCAGTGACGAAAAAGCTGATCCACGCGCTTGAGGCCCGCCGCCCCCGCGCGCGCTATTACGTGACCACGCCCACGCATCTTATGGGCTTTTTCAAACGCGTGCTGCCGACCCGCGCGCTTGATTGGCTGCTGGCGCGCACATGATGCATGGCAGCAGCAATTTGGGGTTCGCTTTTGTCTGGCCGCGGCCTACATGGGCGGAAGACCGGAAATGGGGACAGCAATGTTAAACGATCCACTCTTCATCATCGTCGTGATTGCCTGCGGCACCGTCGCGGTCATTTTGGCTATGGGCATCAGCACCTTCGGCAAAGAGGGCAAGGACAATGGCAAACGGGCCAACAAGTTCATGCGCTGGCGCATCATCGCACAGTTCATCGCGGTCGCGCTGATCCTTTTATTCGTATACATCCGCAGACAAACAGGGGGCTGAGCAGCATGGTTGTTCTGAACAAGATCTACACCAAGACAGGCGACAAGGGCGAGACGGCTCTGGGCAACGGCGAACGCGTCGCGAAACACTCCATGCGGGTCAATGCCTATGGCACCGTGGATGAGACCAATTCGACCGTGGGCCTTGCACGTCAACACGCGACGGCCGAGACCGACGATGCGTTGGCGCGCATTCAGAACGATCTGTTTGATCTGGGCGCCGACCTCTGCCGCCCCGATATGGAAAGCGACGCCGAGGCTGAATATACGCCGCTGCGCATGACGGATGCTCAGGTCGCGCGGCTTGAGGCCGAGATCGACGTGATGAACGAGGTGCTGGAGCCGCTGCGCAGCTTCATCCTGCCCGGCGGCACGCCCCTTGCGGCCTATCTGCATCTCTGCCGCACCGTGTCGCGTCGCGCCGAGCGGCTGAGCGTGGAACTGTCCACCATCGAAACGGTGAACCCGGCCGCGGTGAAATACCTCAACCGGCTCAGCGATTGGTTCTTCGTGGCCTCGCGGATCGCCAATAATGGCGGCAAGGATGACGTGCTTTGGGTTCCGGGCGCGAACCGCGAATAGCGGCGTCGCGTCCGGTGGACGGCGCGGCAGCCGGAAGGGCGGAGTCCGGGGCCCGAGGCAAGGCGTAAACCGCTGAAAAAACGGGCCCGGGGTCAACACGACGCCCGCGCCTCCTGATGTGACGATTTTACCCTGTTTCACGGCAAGCGCATTCGCTAAAAGCGTTCGAGAGCTACAGTCGGAACAGAGTCGCACCCAGGCTCAGGAGAATTTAAGGAGACCATGCCAATGAAGGTGATCGTTCCCGTCAAACGCGTGATTGACTATAACGTGAAAGTCCGCGTGAAGGCGGATGGCAGCGGCGTCGATCTTGCCAACGTAAAAATGTCGATGAACCCGTTCGACGAAATTGCCGTCGAAGAGGCGATCCGCCTCAAGGAAGCGGGCAAGGCGAGCGAAGTGATCGCCGTCTCGATCGGCGTGAAGCAAAACCAAGAGACCCTGCGCACCGCCCTCGCTATGGGTGCAGACCGCGCGATCCTCGTGATCGCCACGGATGATGTGCATAACGACATTGAGCCGCTCGCGGTCGCCAAGATACTCAAGGCGATCATCGACGAAGAGCAGCCGGGCCTCGTTCTTGCGGGCAAGCAGGCGATCGACAACGACATGAACGCCACGGGCCAGATGCTCTCGGCGCTTCTGGGTTGGAGCCAAGGCACCTTCGCCTCGGGTCTCGATATCGATGGCGATCATGCCCTCGTGACCCGCGAAGTGGATGGCGGTCTGCAAACGATCAAAGTGAATATGCCCAGCATCATCACCGTAGATCTGCGCCTCAACGAGCCGCGCTATGCCTCGCTTCCCAACATCATGAAGGCAAAGAAAAAGCCCATGGACGAGAAAACCGCCGCCGATTACGGCGTCGATGTGACACCGCGCCTCGCCGTGGTGTCAACAGCTGAGCCTTCGACACGCAAGGCCGGAGAAATGGTCAGCTCGGTGGACGAGCTGGTGGCGAAACTCAAAGAAGTGGGGGCTGTGTAATGGCTGTTCTTCTCCTTGCCGAAGTGACAGATGGTGAACTGGCGATGGACGCGACGGCAAAGGCCGTGACGGCGGCCCAGAGCCTTGGTGATGTGACGGTGCTCTGTGCGGGCTCAAGTGCCGCGGCCGCAGGCGACGCTGCTGCAAAAATCTCGGGCGTGGCCAAAGTGCTGGTCGCTGAGGACGCCTCGCTGGGCCACCGCCTGGCGGAGCCGACTGCGGCGCTGATCGTGGGGCTTGCGGGCGATTACTCGCATATCGTGGCCCCTGCCACCACGGATGCCAAGAACGTGCTGCCACGCGTGGCGGCCCTCCTTGATGTCATGGTGATCTCGGATGTGTCCGGCGTGGTTGACGCCGACACGTTCGAGCGGCCGATCTACGCGGGCAACGCACTCCAGACCGTGAAATCCTCGGACAGCATCAAAGTGGTCAGCTTCCGCACCGCCGCCTTCGATGCAGCGGCAGAGGGCGGATCAGCTTCGGTCGAGACAATCTCGGCGGCAGCTAACCCCGGCCTTTCCGAGTGGGTAGAGGACAAGGTTGCAGCCTCTGACAGGCCCGAGCTCACCTCCGCAGGCGTTGTCGTCTCGGGCGGGCGCGGTGTTGGATCGCTCGATGATTTCGCGATGATCGAGAAACTGGCGGACAAGCTGGGCGCCGCCGTCGGCGCAAGCCGCGCCGCGGTCGATTCGGGCTACGCACCGAATGATTGGCAGGTTGGCCAGACGGGTAAAGTGGTCGCCCCCGATCTTTACGTGGCCGTCGGCATCTCGGGGGCCATTCAGCACCTCGCGGGCATGAAGGACTCCAAGATCATCGTCGCGATCAACAAAGATGAAGAGGCTCCGATTTTTCAGGTGGCCGATTATGGCCTTGTCGCCGATCTCTTTGACGCGGTGCCGGAGCTGACTGAAAAGCTCTGATCGTTTCGGATGTGACAGGAAAAGGCCCGCCGGATCCGGCGGGCCTTTTTGTGTTTAGATGCGGATGTGATCCGCCACGATGGGCGCAAGCACCGCCGCCGCCTCGGCATGGGCAGCAGGGCCCAAAAGCTC
>CALGEH010000054.1 GCA_937881735.1 uncultured Shimia sp. | reverse complement strand
ATTCGAAATCTCCTCGTTCATCTTGCCGAGAAAATTCTACTTTTGCAGCCCCTTACTTTCGGGGGGGATTACCCCAGGGCGCGGAAGGCGCTTGGGTGAACGTCTCGCAGCCCGAACACGCAAAACGTGGTCGCACAATGCGGTTCACGATGAACCGTCCCGGAACATATTCCAATTCTTCGGTCACATCCTCGCCCAGACGACGCAGTGCGCCACCGCAATGAGTGCAATCGTCGTTGCCAGTCGTCAGTTCGACTTCCATGCGCGGGATGTGATCGGGGATCGGCCGACGCTTCGGCTTGTCCTTCGGCTCTTCATTGGGAAGTCGCAGCTTTGCCGTCATCTTTGCAACGGCGATCTCGCTCGTTTCCAGCGCCAGTTGAAGCTGCTCGATACTCTCTGACGACGGCCCAAACCGGTGATTGCGATGACCCGCCAACTGGTGTCGGAGCTTCTCAATCAGGACCGCCTGCGACTTCACCTCGGCCAGCAACAGCGCAGTGAACTGTCTCAGTTCGTCGGGGTCTTCCGGCAGGGATTTGGCCACGTCCAACATGACCGGACCATAGCAAAACAACGGTGCTACGGGAATCCCGCACGGGCAATCACCGTCACTTTATCCCGCCTTGAGCGGCTTCCAGCTGCGTTGCGGCAGACGCCAGTCGATCCCCTCTAGGAGCATTGCCAACTGCGCGGCAGTCAGGGCAATCTTGCCCTCCTTCGCCGAGGGCCAGACGAACCGACCCTTCTCAAGCCGTTTGCTGAACAGGCATGCCCCTTGGCCGTCCCACCAGATGATCTTGATCAGATCGCCGCGGCGGCCACGAAAGACAAACATGTGGCCTGCGAACG
Source organism: uncultured Shimia sp. (assembly GCA_937881735.1). Taxonomy (GTDB): domain Bacteria; phylum Pseudomonadota; class Alphaproteobacteria; order Rhodobacterales; family Rhodobacteraceae; genus Roseovarius. The sequence goes on along the minus strand of CALGEH010000054.1, from coordinate 6,225 downwards.
GGTCCTGCTTCAGCGTCTGCTCGGCCTGGGCCGCCAGTGTCGTGAACCCCCGGCGCATGTCGGTCACGCCCGCCGCCAGCCAGACCAGCGTGTTTACCGGCACAGGGATCATCCCGACAGGCCTCGGATCAGCCGGGCCAGCGCATCAGGGTCATAGGTGCCATTGATCCGCAGCCGATGACCGCCCGCGATGTCGATCTCGATCATCCCTGCTGCGGGCATAGGTTCAGCGTGGGAATCTGCGCCACCGCTCTCCGTCCGGCCGATGATCTCGACCGGCAGGAAACAGGCGGCATCCGCCACGCTCTCTTCAACCACCGCTCCAGCTTCCGGCGCATAACGAGGGTCACGCAGCCACTTGAAGACCATGTTGGCGTTCATCGCATAACGCCGTGCGACCTGCGCCACGGAGACACCCGGCGCCGTCGTCTGAAAACAGATCGAGCGCTTCTCTTCGTCCGTCCACAACCGCTTCGTCCGACGCGCCATCAACCGCCCCATAGTGTCCGCTGTCCAAAGCGGACACTATCGAACACTCTCTATGCGCGGCAGTGCAGTGAGGCCGGACGGTTACGGTACTTCGGCGTCGAAGTCGAAGATGCCCTAAGCATTTCTGAGAAGATCGACATTTGAACTTTAGGCGAGCGGCACAAGCCGTTCGCCTTCCTTAAGCAGCCATGCAGCAATTGTCGTCTGATGACAGCAAAGAGCCCATTTTGCCCAATGCTGCGCGGCATGCGAATGGCCGCTAACGCTGCGTTTCGGGCAAGGCATCGCCAGTGATGTAGGTATACGACCCACGCACCAGTTGCAGCACCACGTCCAATTCGGCTTCATTGATTGGGGTATAGATCATCACGAACCCCTCCCAGCCCGCGCGTTGGTCGGCCCAGGGATGTGCCACGGCCCAACCGGCATTTATCGCGGCACGGGCTGTGTCCGGGTGCAGCGAGGCATGTAGGCTGCCATCGGGGTGAAGATGCGCAAACTCGCGCCCACCGACGATGGCCTGCGGTTGTTCGATCTGGACGTCGGCCGTCAACTGAAACCCGACCGCACCCGGGAGTGATACGCGGGTCGCCCCAAGAACGACGCCGGGAAATTCGGCGACTTGACGGAGCATTTCTTCCGATAGCTCAGGAACGGGCGATACGTCGATCTGCACGTGCGGCACGCCGTTCGTCGTATCCGGGTGCGCGCCATCCCGAATCGGGAAAGTCACGTTCTGAGCGGACGCGGGCGCCGCTGCAATGAGCAGCGATACTGCGGCCGAGATCAAAATCAGGTTTGAAAGTCTTGGCATCTCGATATCCTTTTGGTCCCGACCGCAGCGTAGATCGGCTGGCTCAAGTCGCGTGAAACGCCTGGCTCACGGCATAGCTGTCCTCGAACCAGTTCCGCAGGACGACCTGGCCGTCGCGGACCTTGGCGCGCAGAGCGAAGGTGAACTCGTCGGTTTCCGCGCCAGAAGCCGTCAGCCGCAATTTCATCCAACCGAAAACGGCCACGGAGTCACCGGAGGCAAAAGCATCCTGATTTTCCCAATGGGTCACCTGAACATTCTGCGAGAACGTGCCAAGAAAGCCGAAGATCGCCTCCTTGCCCTCCCATGTGCCGATCCGTGGCAAGGCGGGATCACCTTCGTTTTGCCAAACCATGTCATCGGCCATAAGCGCGCCCATGCTGTCCATGTCACCACCGCCCATGGCCCCCATGAAGGCCATGACCGTATCGAGCGAGGCTTTGCTGACGCCTAGGACGCTGATTGCGCCGGTGCCCCTGCATTGGCTGAGGTTGCTCAAGCGGCGGTTTAACCAATCTGCACTTTTGTCCAAGGCGCTGGCGCAGGAAATGGGCGCAGCGCAGTGTCCCGACCTTCTCATCCGGCGCAAACCCACCGCGCAGCTGGGCGGAAAAAGCTATGCGGAGCAGCGCGATACAGTACGTGATGCCATTGCTGTCCATCCAAAGCATGTGGGTCTTTTAGTGGGGCGCGACGTGCTTTTGGTCGATGATGTGATGACCTCGGGCGCGACATTCGCGGCGGCGGCGGGCGCCTGCACGGCCGCTGGCGCCGCCTCCGTGAGCGTCGTGGCACTGGCGCGCGCGGGCAGTGATGCCTAAATAGCCGGGATGCGCGATCTTTTGTCCCGGAGTGTTCTGATGCAACCTGTCGAAATCTACACCTCACCGCTTTGCGGTTTTTGCCACGCGGCCAAGCGCCTTCTGAGCAAAAAGGGCGTGAATTTCTCGGAGGTGGATATCGCCCGCGAGCCGGCCAAGCGCGCCGAGATGATGCAGCGCGCCAATGGTGGGCGCACCGTGCCGCAGATCTTCGTGGGCGATGTGCATGTAGGCGGCTGTGATGAGCTTTATGCGTTGGAGCGGGCGGGCAAGCTGGACGCGCTTCTGGCGGCCTGATCCATGCGGGCGGCTCTTGTTCAGCTTTGCTCGGGCGATGATCCGGAGACGAACCTGCCACGGACTCTGGCCTTGATTGAGGAGGGTGTGGCGCGGGGCGCGGGCTTCATTCTGACGCCTGAAGTCACGAATTGCGTCTCCGCCAGCCGCGCAAGGCAGGAGGCCGTGCTTCAGCGTGAAGAGGACGATATCACCCTCGCTGCACTCAGGGATGTGGCGCGGGCGCGGGGTATCTGGCTGCTGATCGGCTCACTGGCGCTCAAGACCGGCGATGCGGATGGGCGGTTCGCGAATCGGTCGTTCCTGATCACACCCGAGGGGCAGATCGCGGCGCGCTATGACAAGATCCATATGTTCGACGTCACGATTTCCGAGAGCGAAAGCTACCGCGAATCGGCGGGCTATCGGCCCGGAAGTGCGGCCTGCCTCGCACACACGCCGTTTGGCGCGCTGGGCATGACAATTTGCTATGATCTCCGCTTCCCGCATCTCTACCGGGGTCTGGCGCAGCATGGTGCTGAAATTATCAGCGTTCCCTCGGCCTTCTCTCGCGTCACGGGGACCGCACATTGGGAGATGCTTTTGCGCGCCCGAGCGATTGAGACGGGGGCCTATGTCCTTGCCCCTGCCCAGACTGGGCTGCACGCGGCGCAAGTGGGAAAGCCGCGCGAAACCTATGGCCACAGCCTCGCGATCGGCCCGTGGGGCGAGGTTCTGGACGATGCGGGTGACGCGCCGGGCGTTATCACCGTTGATTTTGACCCCTCCGAGGTGGCAAAATCACGCAAGCGTATTCCATCGCTCATGCATGAAGCCGCCTTCAGTGGCCCCAGGATCCTATGACCGAGACCGGTAATGCCCTCGCCGTGGCCCTTTTCAGTGAAATCCTGATCAACGATCAGTTGATTCGGAACCAGCTCAGCCGCGTCTTGCCCAAGGGCATGGAGGTGTCGCATTTCTCCGTGCTCAATCAGCTTGCGCGCAGCGTGGATGAGAAAAGCCCCGCGCAGCTTGCCCAAAGTTTCCATGTCACGCGCGGCGCGATGACCAACACGCTGCGCAAGCTGGAGGCGGCGGGATATGTGCACATCCGGCCCGATTGGGATGATGCGCGCCGCAAGAAGGTCGCGATCAGCCCGGCAGGGCGCCGCGCGCGTGATGTGGCAGTGGCCGCGATTGCGCCGCTTATCGGGGATGTTGTGGAGAATCTGGGCGAGGACAAGGTCCGCGCCATCCTGCCCGCCTTGCGCAGTTTGCGCACAAGGCTTGGGCAGGAGCGCGAGTAGCGCCTATTCCGGCTTGAGGCTGGCGGTCACGTAATTCACGCTCAGATCACGGTCAGAAATCGACCAGCTCCATGCGATCGGATTGAAGACGAAGCCCTTTCGGTCCACAGGCTCCAGCCCCGCCCGGCGGATCAGGTCGAAAAGCTCATCCGGTGTGATGAATTTCTTCCAGTCATGCGTGCCTTTAGGCAGCCAGCGCATCACATATTCCGCGCCGATAATACCCATCATATAGCTTTTTGGATTGCGGTTGAGCGTGGAGCAGATGTGCAGCCCGCCGGGGCGTAAAAGCTGTCGGCAGGCGATCAGATAGTCGATGGGGGAGGCCACATGCTCCACCACTTCCATGTTCAGGACTACGTCGAACTGCTCGCCGTCGGCCGCCATCGCCTCGGCCGTGGTGAAGCGATAATCGATTTCCAGCCCGGATTGCTCGGCATGAAGCTTGGCCACCGGGATGTTGCGCTCGGCGGCGTCCGCGCCGACCACATCGGCCCCCAGCCGCGCCATAGGCTCAGCCAGAAGGCCGCCACCGCAGCCGATATCGAGGATACGCAGCCCCGCGAAGGGTTTCTCCTCGCTCAGGTCGCGCTCAAACTCGGACGCAATTTGCGCCGTGATGTAATCCAATCTGCACGGGTTGAGCATGTGCAGCGGTTTGAATTTGCCATTGGGGTCCCACCATTCGGCGGCCATGGCCTGAAATTTCGCAATCTCGTGGTCGTCGATCGTGCTCTGAGCGGCTTGCATTCTGCTCTCCGTATGATCATTTGTCTGTGCCGCTCTATATAGGACACTCATGGATAAAATCTCGGACCAAAAAAGCGCAGTGCAGTATCTTTATCCGCCGATTGAGCCTTTCGATCGCCGGACGCTCGATGTGGGTGACGGTCATCAGGTCTATATGGAGCAATCGGGCGCGCCTGACGGGCTGCCTGTGATCGTGCTGCATGGCGGCCCTGGTGGTGGGTGCAGCCCGGCGATGCGGCGGTATTTTGACCCTAGGGTTTACCGCATCATCCTGTTTGATCAGCGCGGCTGCGGACGTTCCAAACCCCATGCCAGCGTGGAGGCGAACACGACATGGCATCTTGTGGATGATATCGAGCGTATCCGCACCGAGCTTGGGATTGAGCGCTGGTGCGTCTTTGGCGGCAGCTGGGGCGCGACCCTCGCGCTGATCTACGGCATCACGCATCCAGAGCGCTGTACGCATCTTGTGTTGCGCGGCGTGTTTACCATGACCCGGCGCGAGCTTGACTGGTTTTATGGCGGTGGCGCCGGGCGGTTCTGGCCCGATACGTGGCAGCGCTTCGTGCAGATCATCCCCGAGGATGAACGCGACGATCTGATCTCTGCTTATCATCGCCGTCTCTTTTCCGGCGATGCGCGGCTTGAGACAACCTATGCCAAGGCGTGGAGTTCGTGGGAAAATGCGCTGGCCTCGGTGCAATCCTCGGGCGTGGGGGCGGACAGCCCATCGGAGTACGCCCGCGCCTTTGCGCGGCTTGAGAATCACTATTTCATCAATGCAGGGTTTTTGGAGCATGACGGCTGGATCCTCGCCAATATTGACCGCCTCAAGGATGTGCCCGGGACAATCGTGCAGGGCCGCTACGATATGATCTGCCCGCCCGACACCGCCCACGCCCTCGCCGCCGCATGGCCACGGGCCTTGATGCGGATGATCCCTTTGGCTGGTCACGCGCTCAGCGAGCCGGGGATCAGTTCGGAGTTGGTGAATGTGATGAACCGGCTGGGGCGGATGTAGGAGCGGATGGCCCTTGCGCCCAGCCCGCATCCCGCCTATATCACCCTCAACAGCGGCGCTTCTCGGGTCCACACCGAAAGGCTCCACCGGAAAAGTTCACGGGCCGCGCGCCCGTTTTTTTGTGCCCGATCCAATGTCACTTGAGAGACTGTCTGACATCACATGACCAACGACCTGATTGCCAAAGCTGCGATTGACCGCCGGATGGCGGAGATCATCACCCCCTTTATCGAGGATATGGGGTTTGATCTGGTGCGCGTGCGTCTGATGAGCGGGAACACCGCCACGCTTCAGATCATGGCCGAGCGGCCCGAGGGCGGGATCGAGGTGGATGATTGCGCCCAGATTTCGACTGCTGTGAGTGCAGCACTCGATGTTGAGGACCCGATTGTCGAAGCCTACACGCTTGAGGTGTCCAGCCCCGGGATCGACCGGCCCCTGACGATGCTCAAGCATTTCGAGGCGTTCGAGGGCTATGAGGCCAAGCTGGAGACCAGCGAGCTGATCGACGGGCGCAAGCGCTTCAAGGGGATGCTCGCGGGCGTTGAGGGCACTGAGGTGCTGATCAATCTCGACGAAGGCACGGTTGGGCTTGAGTTTGACTGGCTGGTGGATGCCAAGCTGGTTCTGACTGATGAGTTGATCCAGGAGATGCTGCGCCAACGCAAGGCGGCGGGTATCATTGATGAAGACGCTTTCGATACGATCGAAACTGACGACGGGTCTGAGGAGGACTGAACCATGGCC
>CALGEH010000053.1 GCA_937881735.1 uncultured Shimia sp. | reverse complement strand
ACCGGGTAGGGCGCGTGGTGAGCAACTCCGTGGCCGCCGCCGAGGCTTATGAGGAAGAGCACCGTCGCGATCTGGTGATCGACGCAGAGGTTTTGGCCACCATCATCAACCGGACCAAACAGGCCACGGTATTCATGGATGATGGCGACATTCGCAAAGTCCTCAGCGATGGCCAGCGCGAGATTCAGCGCGGCCTGCGCGAGGCGTTTGTCGTCAACAGCGCGGGCGAGATCAGGGCGCGTGGCGAAAGCTCCTATCTCTTTGATTTTGAGCGCCCCAGTGCGGCCGAATTGGCCGCGGCACGCGCTGAGGGTGTGCTGGTTATTCAGGATTGGGACAATAACGAATTCCGCGCGCTCTTGCCGCTCGAGAGCTTCGTTGACCGGTTTCTGTATGTGACCCGAAATGTGGACGGTGACATCCTCAACCTTTTGGATGAAACCAAGGAAACGGCTGTGTTTTATCAGCAGCGCGAGAGTGAGCGGGGCCGGGTGCTGTTTGAGTTTGGCCTGCTCTATCTGGGGTTTGCGGTGATCTTGATTCTGGCCGCCGTTTGGCTTGGCCTGTGGTTTGCCGAACGGTTGGCGGGACCTGTCGGGCGGCTGACCTCTGCGGCGCAAAGGGTTGGAGCCGGTGATCTGGATGTGCGCGTCCGCGAGGAAGAAGGCGATGATGAAATTGCCCAATTAAGCATTTATTTCAATCAGATGACGCGCGAACTTAAAGCGCAGCGTGGGAAGCTTCTCAAAAATACGGACCAGATCGAGCGCCGTCGCAGGCTCTTTGATTCGGTGCTGGGTTCTGTGTCCTCGGGCGTGGTTGGGCTTGATGCGAAGGGTCGTGTGACGTTCGTAAACCGCTCCGCCGAACGGCTTCTGGATTGGCAAGAGGATCGCCAGTCGGTTGATCTGGCCGTGGCCGTGCCAGAATTCACCACGCTTTTCAAACGGTTGCGGCGTAGTGCCAGTGGCTTTGTGCAAGACGAAATTCGCGTTACCCGCGCCGGGCTTCAGGAAAGTCTTCTGGTGCGCATGTCCACCCGCACCGGCGAGGCGGGCGAGCGTGAGGGCTACGTGGTCGCCTTCGATGACGTGACTGATCTGGTAAGTGCTCAGCGTATGGCGGCATGGGGCGATGTGGCCCGCCGGATCGCCCATGAGATCAAAAACCCGCTCACGCCGATCAAGCTCTCTGCCGAGCGGACACAGCGCAAATTCTCCAAGCTGCTAGATGCCGAGAACGCTGAGGCGCTGACACAACTGACTGGCGTCATTGTCCGTCAGACCGATGATCTGCTTCGCATCGTTGATGAGTTTTCCAAATTCGCCCGCATGCCCGAGCCGCAGCGCCAACCCGAAAGCCTGACCCAATTGGTGCGCGAGGCGGTGCTGTTTCAGCAGGTCGGCCAGCCTGATGTGAGCATAGAAACCGACCTGATTGATGAGCAACTGTTGGCAGATGTTGACGCGACCATGATCAATCAGGCGTTGACGAACCTTATAAAGAACGCTGGTGAGGCGATTGACTCCTTGAGTGAAAAGGAGGGCTTGCCCGAAGGGTTCCAGCCTACGATCCGCGTACGCACCTATCACAAGGCGGGCCGAGCTGAGATTACCATTGCGGATAACGGGATCGGTCTGCCCGAAGATCGCAGCCGCCTCTTTGAGCCTTATGTGACCACTCGCGACAAGGGCACCGGCCTTGGCCTGCCCATCGTGAAGAAGATCATCGAGGAGCATGGTGGCACGCTGACCCTTGTCGATGCACCCGCCTTTACACCCGGCGCGCGGATCGGCGCGATGGCGGTGATTTCTCTCGATCTTACCCGCACGGACGCGTCCTTGGCGCCCGCGACACCGGACACAGAGACACCGGACACAAACACACCGGGCACAGCGCCCCCGGCCAAACAGGCAGTATGAGGACCCCATGAGCGATATTCTGATTGTGGACGATGAACGCGACATCCGGGAGCTGATCTCGGATATCTTGCAGGACGAAGGTTACACCACCCGCCTTGCGGGCAATTCCGACGATGCGATGGCCGCGATTTCCGAGCAGCCACCGGCGCTTCTGGTGCTCGATATCTGGCTCAAAGACAGCAATATGGACGGGATTGATATCCTGAAGGCCGTGAAGCGCGACTACCCGGACGTGCCGGTTGTGATCATCTCGGGCCACGGCAATATCGAGATCGCGGTCGCGGCGATTAAACAGGGGGCCTATGACTTTATTGAGAAGCCCTTCAACATTGATCAGCTGATGGTGGTGATCCGGCGCGGCATGGAAACGAGCCGTTTGCGCCGCGAAAACCAGAGCCTCAAGCGCCGTGACACTGGGCCTGCCGATATGCTGGGCGAAAGCAGCGTGTTCCGCGCGCTTGTGAGCCAGCTTGATAAGGTCACGCGCTCCAATGGTCGGGTCATGCTCTCGGGGCCTGCGGGCAGCGGCAAGGAACTGGCCGCGCGCTATATTCACGTCAATTCCAACCGCGCCGATGCGCCTTTTGTCTCGGTCGGCTGTGCCTCGGTCGAGGCGGAGCGGATGGAGGAGGTTCTCTTTGGTCGTGAAAGCGAGGAGCGCGGCGTGGAGCCGGGCCTTCTGGAGGAGGCCAATGGGGGCGTGATCTATTTCGACGAGGTGGCGGACATGCCGCCAGGCACGCAATCCAAGATCCTGCGCGTGCTGGTCGATCAGCAATTCCTGCGGGTGGGCGGCTCGGACAAGGTGCAGGTCGATTTGCGTGTGATCAGCTCCACCAGCCGCGATCTGGAGGATGCCATCGCCGAAGGAACGTTCCGGCGCGAGCTCTATCACCGGCTCAATGTGGTGCCCATCGCTGTGCCCTCGCTGGAAGAGCGGCGCGATGATATCCCGCTTTTGGCCACTCATTTCATCGACATGTTCAACAAGACCCAGGGCTTGCCGCTGCGCGGCCTCAGCGGGGAGGCGAACGCGCTTTTGCAGACGATGACCTGGCCCGGCAATGTGCGCCAGTTGCGGAATATGATCGAGCGGGTGCTGATCCTGGGCGACGGCGCGGGCGAGATCGACGCGGGCGAGCTGCCGGGCGAGAGCGATACCACCCCCGAGGATGGTCGCGTCGTGTTGTCCGGCGCGCTTGCCACCATGCCGCTCCGGGAGGCGCGCGAGGCGTTTGAGCGTGAATACCTGCTCACGCAGATCAACCGCTTTGGCGGCAATATCAGCCGTACTGCCGAATTTGTCGGGATGGAGCGCAGCGCGCTGCACCGCAAGCTGAAATCTCTGGGGGTCGTGACCTCGGCCAAATCGGGCGCGCGAGTGGCGAAGGTTGAGGGACTTTCGGCGGGCTGAGCCCGGCTGATTTGATTTGACCGCGCCGGGCCGCTCTGCCATGCACGGGTGCTTATAGCGGCGGCGCTGAGCCGTATCTCAGAGCGGTCATTCGGGGCGAGGCGGTATGAAAGTCATCATTTGCGGCGCAGGACAGGTCGGCTGGCAAATCGCCCGTCACCTCTCGGGCGAGCGGAACGATGTCACGGTCGTGGACAGCAATCCGGATCTGGTGCGCCGGGCCACGGATACGCTGGATGTGCAGGGTCTTGCGGGCTTTGCGAGCTATCCGGATGTGCTGGACCGGGCAGGCGCGCGCGACGCCGATATGATTATCGCCGCCACCCATTCGGACGAGGTGAACATGGTCACCTGTCAGGTGGCCCATTCGGTCTTCGCAATTGGCCGCAAGATCGCCCGGTTGCGCAGCCAGTCCTATCTGGACGCTATCTATTCCGACCTCTACCGCCGCGATCACATGCCCATCGACGTGGTGATCAGCCCCGAGCTTGAGGTGGCCGAGGCCGCATTGCAACGCCTTGCAGCCCCCGCTGCGTTTGATACCGAGACGTTTCTGGGTGGCAAAGCGAAGCTGATGGGCTTGCGTCTGGAAGATGATTGCCCGGTTCTCAACACACCGCTGCGCCAGCTCAGCGATCTTTTCTCCACCCTGCGCGTAGTCGTTCTGGCGGTCCGCCGGGAGGGTCGGCTGTTCGCGCCCGAGGCGGGCGATCAACTTTTTGCCGGGGATGAGTGCTACATCTTCTCGCCCGACGAGGATATTCCGCGCACGCTTGAGGTGTTCGGCAAGAAATCCCCCAAGCAGGAGCGTGTCGTGATCCTTGGCGGTGGCAATGTCGGGCTCACCGTGGCCAAAAAGCTGGAGCAAAGCGGCAGGCGCATCCGCGCCAAGGTGATCGAGCGCAGTCGCGCCAATGCCGAGAAGGCCGCCGATGCGCTGGAGCGGACGATTGTGCTCAATGGCGACGCTCTGGACAGCGCGCTTCTGGCCGAGGCGGGGATTGCGCGGGCCGATGCGGTTCTGGCTGTAACGGATGATGACAAGACAAACCTTCTGGCCGCCGTGCGCGCCAAATCCGAGGGTTGCCCCTTTGCCATCGCGCTCATCAACGACCCCACGTTGATCCCGCTGCTGGAGCCCATCGGCGTGGACGCCTATATCAACCCGCGCGCCACGACCGTAAGCTCCATCCTGCGCCATATCCGGCACGGGCGCGTGCGCGGCGTCTACTCCATCGGTGATGCCGAGGCCGAGGTGATCGAGGCGCAAGTCATGTCCACCTCGTCCATCGCCGGCAGTCAGATACGCGATATCGACTTTCCCGAGGGTGTCCTTGTGGGGGCCGTGCAAAAGGGCAATGTGATCCATAAACCCACTGGCAGCCTGCGGGTGGAGGAGGGTGATGTCGTCGTCATCTTCGCCATGGCCGCCGATGTGGCGCAGGTGGAGCAACTGCTTCAGGTCTCGATTGATTTCTTCTAGGCGCATCACAGGCCAGCGCGCCGAGATGCCGCTGATCCTGATCCTTGCGGGCTTTTCGGCAGCCGCGATGTTCGTACCTGCGCTGCACGCGCTTTTGCGTGAGGATCACACCGTGTCGCGCGCCTTTGCCTATAGTGGTGTCCTGGGCTTGCTCTTGATCGGGGCCATCGCGGTTGCGATCAGCAACCAAGAGCAGCGCAAGAACTCGGATTTGAGCAACCTTCTGTCGCTCTTTCTGGCCTTTGCGGTCCTGCCGATTTTCCTCGCGATTCCGTTCTACGAAGGGTTGCGCACGACGAGCTTTCTCAACGCCTATTTCGAGATGGTGTCGAGCTTCACCACCACGGGGGCGACCATATTCGACACCCCGCGCCGCTTGCCCGATAGCCTGCATTTGTGGCGTGGCATGGTGGGCTGGGCAGGGGGGCTTTTGATCTGGGTGGCGGCATTGGCGGTTTTGGCGCCGCTCAACCTTGGCGGATTCGAGGTGACGGCCTCGGCCGAGCCGGGGCAGGGCGAGGGCCGGCTTGACCGATTCGAGCGTGCCCATACCGCGCGCCGCATGGCGAGTGCCGCGCGCACGCTCGCACCCATATATATCGGCCTCACGGGGCTTTTGTGGCTGATGCTGACGGTGGGCGGCGATCGCCCGCTTGTGGCGCTGATTCATGCGATGTCGACGCTGTCGACCAGCGGCATCTCCGCCGTGGGCGGGGTGCAGAATGCAGGCTCCGGCGTGGGTGGCGAGATCGTGATCTTTTTCTTCATGTTCTTCGCCTTGTCGCGGCTGACCTTCTCGACCGATACGATCACCACCGCGCGCCCCGGCGTCTGGCATGACCCCGAGTTTCGTCTTGGCGTTGGCCTTGTCATCGGCGTGCCGCTCCTTTTGTTCTCGCGGCACTGGATCGGCGCTTGGGATGACACTCTGACCGAGGATTTGCCAGCCGCGCTCAAGGCGCTCTGGGGGGGCATGTTCAGCGTCATGTCGTTCCTCAGCACCACCGGCTTTGAAAGCGCCTACTGGCCCGATGCGCAGGCCTGGTCGGGGCTTGGCACGCCGGGGCTGATCCTTCTGGGCCTCGCGCTTGTGGGGGGTGGGGTGGCCACGACGGCGGGCGGAGTTAAGCTTCTCAGGGTTTACGCGCTCTACCTCAATGGGCAGCGCGAGATGGAGCGGCTCGTCCATCCGTCCTCCGTGGCGCGCAAAGGCGCGCGCAGCCGCCGCATCCGCCGTCAGGGCGCGTTCGTGGCATGGGTGTTCTTCATGCTCTTCGCACTGACCCTCGCGGGCCTGACGGTGATCCTTGCCGCTTTTGGCGTGGGCTTTGAGGAGGCGATCATCCTGTCGGTCGCGGCGCTCTCGACCACCGGCCCGCTCACCCAAGTGGCTGGTGACGCGCCCATCGTGCTTGCTCTCTTGGCGCCGGGGGCCAAGCTGGTGCTCTGCGCCGGCATGGTTCTGGGGCGGCTGGAATTGCTGGCGATCATTGCGTTGCTCAATCCGGGCCTTTGGCGTGACTGACGTGGCGCAAGCGCACACCCGCCCAGTCAGTTGATTTTAGGGCTGGAAACTGCCAACCTTGCCCTGCATAGTGTGGCCCAATGCGTGCCGGTCCGCGGCGCGAATAATAAAAAAAGGCTTTAGGGACAAATGGCTTCTGATCGTCAAAATCTTCAGGACGCGTTTCTCAACCAGGTGCGCAAGACCAAAACACCCGTAACGGTGTTCTTGATCAATGGTGTGAAATTGCAAGGTGTGATCACCTGGTTCGATAATTTCTGCATCCTTCTGCGCCGTGATGGTCAAAGCCAGCTGGTGTATAAACATGCGGTCTCCACGATCATGCCGAGCCAGCCTATCAACCTTTATGATGGTGATGATCCCGCGTGATGGATCATGATCCCATGCGCACCCGCGCGTGGGTGCTGCATCCCGACATCTACGGTCAGGGGGGCGGTCGTGCCCCCGAACTTGCCTTGGAAGAGGCGGTAGCACTCGCCCATGCGCTGCCGGGGCTTGAGCCGTGTGGCGCGCAGATCGTCCGGCTTCAACGCGCCCATCCAGGCATGCTCTTTGGCAAGGGCAAGATCGCCGAGCTCAAGACCGTGTTTGAAGAGGCGGAGGTCGAGCTTGTCCTGATTGACGGGCCCGTGACGCCCGTGCAGCAACGCAACCTTGAGAAAGAATGGGGCGTGAAGCTTCTGGATCGCACCGGGCTCATCCTTGAGATTTTCTCGGACCGTGCCGCGAC
>CALGEH010000052.1 GCA_937881735.1 uncultured Shimia sp. | reverse complement strand
GCGACAGTATTCTGGGCGGCGCAGGCAATGACACGATCAGCGGCGGCAACCGCGCCGATACGATCGATGGCGGCGCAGATGATGATGTCATTGACGGCGATGGCGGCCGCGACAGCCTTCTGGGCGGAGATGGCAACGACACGCTGGATGGTGGCGGCGCGAATGACATCCTGACCGGCGGCGATGGTGATGACACCTTTGTCTACACAGCAGGTTCCGGCAACGACACGATCACCGATTTCAACGCCGGCAACACGGGTTCGGACACGGATGGCACCCAGACCAACAATGATTTCATTGATCTGAGCGCCTATTACACCAACCTCAACGAAATCCGAGCCGACCTTGAGGACGACAATATCCTCAACCAGTCGGTTGGTGATTTCTCCGACAACACGGCGCTTGGCGGCTCGATCACCTTCACTGGCACCGCCCGCGAAGGGCTGACCTTTGACAATACCAACGTGGTTTGCTTCACTCGTTGCACCCTGATTCATACCGCCCGCGGCTGCATCCCTGTCGAGCAGATCCGACCCGGTGAGCGGGTGCAAACCCGTGACAGCGGCGTGCAGGAGGTCCGTTGGGTGGGGTCCAAATCCGTGCCCGCGCGGAACAAGTTCGCCCCCATTCTGATCCGCAAGGGTGCTTTGGGCAATTCGCGTGATCTGCGTGTGTCACCACAACACCGGATGCTTTTGCAAGGCTGGGGTCCTGAGCTGATCACCGGTGAGACAGAAGTGCTCGCCGCCGCCAAGATGCTCATCGACGGTCGCAGCGTCATCCGGCAGGAGGGCGGTATGGTGGAATATTTTCACATCCTCTTTGACCGTCACGAAATCATTTTGGCCGAAGATTGCTGGTCCGAAAGCTTTCAGCCCGGCGATATGGCCATCGGTGCGCTGGCTGAGGCTGCACGCGGAGAGATTTATGCGCTTTTCCCCGAATTGCGCGCGGGCGGCTTGGACAGCTATGGCGCGGATGCGCGCCGAAGCCTGAAACAACATGAGGCGCTGCTTTGCCAACAGGCGGCCTAAGCCATACGGCCTGACGCGCCATCCTTGCCAGCCCGCCGCGCGCATTGTATCGACCGGGCATGAGCGACGCCCCCAAACCTCCGACGAAATCCCATGGCCGCAAGTCCATCCGCGCCAGCGCGCAGCCGCAGGAGTTGATCACCTCCACACCGCGCCTCAAGGATGCGTGGGCGGTGCAGGTGATCACCCTCCTGCCCGATGCGTTTCCCGGCATCCTTGGTGAAAGCCTGACGGGTCGCGCGCTCCATGACGGGCTCTGGACGCTGGAGGCGATTGATTTGCGCCGTTTCGGCGAGGGGCGCCACCGCAATGTCGACGACACGCCCGCAGGCGGCGGCGCCGGCATGGTGTTGCGCGCCGATGTGATGACCGCCGCTATCGAGGCCGCGCGCAAAACCGCCGCCCCCGGCGCGCCGCTCATTTATCTCAGCCCGCGGGGCGAACGGTTTGATCAGGCCATGGCCGAAGAGCTATCGCAAACGCCGGGCCTCACGCTCATCTGTGGGCGGTTCGAGGGGTTGGATCAGCGCGTGATCGACCATTACGGCGCGCGCGAGGTGAGCCTTGGGGATTACGTCCTGACCGGCGGCGAGATTGCAGCGCAAGCCATGATCGACGCAGCCCTGCGCCTGCGCCCCGGCATCTTGGGAAATGAGGCAAGCGCAGCGGAAGAAAGCCATACCAACGGACTTCTGGAGCATCCACAATATACCAAACCCGCCATCTGGCAGGGCCGCGAAATCCCGCCCGTCCTGATGTCCGGCCACCACGGCGAGATCGCCAAGTGGCGGCGCGCGCAAGGTGAGGCGCTTACGCAGGCGCGCCGCCCCGACCTTTGGGCCGCGCATGAGGCCGCTACCGCCGCAAAGCCCACCACAAAACGCTTGAAATAAACACGCAGACCTGTTTTACGCCCAGCAGTCCGGGCAGGCCCGGCCAATGGCGATTCCGTCCCCTTCGATCGGATATGCGCCACGGCCATCACGGGCAGGCACTTTGGAAGACCGAAATAAGGACGACCTGATCTCTGGCGGGCTTTGGACGCATCTGCGCCCAAGGGACCCGAGCGAAGACCGAGAGCTCTGAGGCGCCAAATCACTTTGCGGACCATAACCGCAAGCAACATTAGGAGAATGGCGATGAACATTATCGCTCAGATCGAGGCGGAGCAAATTGCCGCCCTCGGGAAAGACCTTCCCGATTTCAAGGCCGGGGATACCATCCGCGTCGGCTTCAAAGTGACCGAAGGCACCCGCACCCGGGTCCAGAACTTTGAAGGCGTCTGCATCAGCCGCAAGAACGGCACCGGCATCGCGGGATCGTTTACGGTCCGCAAGATTTCCTTTGGTGAAGGCGTGGAGCGGGTCTTCCCCCTCTATTCGACCAACATCGACAGCATCGCCGTGGTCCGCCGTGGTCGTGTCCGTCGCGCCAAGCTCTACTATCTGCGTGCGCGTCGCGGCAAATCGGCCCGGATCGCAGAAGTGTCCAACTACAAGCCCAAGTCGGGCGCAAAAGCGTAAGGATCTCAGCAATGAAAAAAGACATCCATCCCGACTATCACATGATCGACGTCAAGATGACCGACGGCACGATCCTGAAAATGCGCTCGACCTATGGCAAGGAGGGCGACACGCTCTCGCTGGATATCGACCCCACCGTGCACCCTGCATGGACGGGTGGCGGCACCCGCTTGATGGACGCCGGCGGCCGTGTATCGAAGTTCAAGAAGAAATACGAAGGCCTCGGGTTCTAAGTCAGCCTTTGGATCACATCTGAAAACGCCGCCCCGCATAGTGCCGGGCGGCGTTTTGCGTTTTTGGGCGGCTTCCATTTTGGCTTCCAACAGGAACATGCAGGGCACACCGCCCCTGCCCCGGCTGGACAGCGCCGCCGCGCATGCTTAGATGCGCCCCATGGCAAAGGTAAAAGAAGACGGAAACTACAAGGTCATCGCCGAAAACCGGCGGGCGCGGTATGATTACGCGATCGAGGAAGATCTGGAATGTGGCATCATTCTTGAAGGCTCCGAGGTCAAGTCCATGCGCAAGGGCGGTGCCAACATCGCCGAGAGCTATGCCTCGGTCGAGGATGGCGAACTGTGGCTCGTGAACAGCTATATCGCGCCCTACAAACAGGCCAAGACCTTTGGTCATGAGGAAAAACGCCGCCGCAAGCTTCTGGTCTCGCGCCGCGAGTTGGCGCGCCTGTGGAGCGATACGCAGCGCAAGGGGATGACCCTCGTGCCGCTCGTGCTTTATTTCAACCATCGCGGCATCGCCAAGATGAAAATCGGCATCGCCAAGGGCAAGAAGAACGTCGATAAACGCGCGACTGAGGCCAAGCGCGACTGGGCCCGTCAGAAGCAGCGGCTTCTGAAAGATCACGGCTGAGGGCGGGGCGTGGATCTGCTTCTTGCCCTCATGGCTGGTGCGGTGGGCGGTGTTCTAGCCGGACGACGCGGCGCGCGCTTCGCGCTTTGGGCCAAGACGCTTCTGGGGATGCTTGGTGGTGGACTTGCCGTTCAGGGTCTGCCGCTTCTCGGCCGCGCGGTCGAGGGGCCCGGTGCGGTGCTTTGGGCCCTCGGTATTGGAGCCGCCGGGGGGGTTGCTCTTTTGCTTCTGGCCGGGTTCGCGCGCGGCATGGGGTCCAAATAGGACCGCGCGGGCTTGCCACGCGCGCGCCCGCACGATAACCAGACAGCGTTTTTGCCGCTACTTTTTTTCCCGGTCCGGAGGGCATCATGGTGCAGGACGATCCCAAAATTCTAGTCTCCACCGATTGGCTTGCCGCCCATCTCAAGGACCCTGACTTGCGCCTGCTTGATGCAAGCTGGTTCCTGCCGGGCACAGACCGTGATCCGCGCGCGGAATACGAGGAGGCCCATATCCCCGGCGCGCGCTTTTTCGATATCGACGATGTGAGTGACGCACGCTCGGACCTGCCCCATATGGTCCCACCTACGGAAAAATTCATGTCCCGGATGCGCGCCATGGGTGTGGGCGATGGGCATCAGGTAGTCGTCTATGACAGCCACGGCATCTTCTCCGCACCGCGCGTGTGGTGGCTTTTCAAGCTGATGGGGCAGGACAATATCGCGGTGCTGGATGGCGGCCTGCCCAAATGGCAGGCCGAGGGTCGCCCCGTGGAGGACATGCCGCCGATGATCCGCGACCGCCACATGACTGTGCGCCGCCAGAACCACCGTGTGCGTGATGTGACGCAAGTGGCCACCGCCTCGAAACTTGGCAGCGCCACGATCCTTGACGCGCGCGCCACCGCACGTTTTCGGGGCGAGGCACCAGAGCCACGCGAGGGCCTGCGCGCAGGCCACATTCCCGGATCGCAGAACGTACCCTACACCGAGCTTTTGACCGATCAGGGCACGATGAAGGGCCCGGACGATTTGCGCGCCGTGCTGGACGCTGCCGGGGCTGATCTGAGCAAGCCTATCATCACCACCTGCGGCTCTGGCGTCAGCGCCGCGATCATCAACCTGGCGCTGGAGCGGATCGGCGTAACGGATCACGCGCTTTATGACGGCTCATGGACCGAATGGGGCGCTTTCCCCACCGTGCCCGTCGCCACAGGAGACGCATGATGTTTAGCGCCCTCACAGCACAGCCCGAGGATAAAATCCTCGTCCTCATGGCAAAATTCCGCGAGGACCCGCGCCCGGTCAAGATCGACCTCGGTGTGGGCGTCTACCGCGATGCGCGCGGGCATACCCCCATCATGCGCGCCGTCAAGGCAGCAGAGCAGCAATGGTGGCAGGAGGAAGAGACCAAGGCCTATACCGGCCTCGCCGGCGATCCCGCCTTCGCGGATGCGATGATCGATATGATCCTCGCCGACACCCTCCCGCGCAGCAATATCGCCGCTGCCGCCACACCCGGTGGCACGGGCGCTGTGCGACAGGCGTTTGAACTGATCCAGATGGCCAGCCCCGACGCGCGTGTTTTCGTGTCGGACCCGACATGGCCCAACCATCTCAGCATCCTAAAACATCTTGGCATGACCGCCATCCCCTACCGCTATTTTGACGCGGCAACGGGCGGTGTGGACGCGCAAGGGATGCTCGACAGCCTTCAGGACCTGCGCGCGGGCGATGTGGTTCTGCTGCATGGTTGCTGTCACAACCCAACCGGGGCGAACCTCAACACGGCTGAGTGGCAGGCCGTCCTCGCCCTTCTCACCGAAAAGCGCGCTATCCCGATGGTCGACCTGGCCTATCAGGGCTTTGGCGACGGGCTGCATGAGGACGCCGCCGCCACCCGCATGATCGTGGAGCACAGCCCCGAGGCGCTGATCGCCGCCAGCTGCTCCAAGAATTTCGGCATCTACCGCGAGCGCACTGGCATCCTGATCGCCACCACCCAAGACAGTGATAAAACCGCCATCGCGCAGGCCACCCTCGCCCATCTCAACCGGCAGAATTTCTCGTTTCCGCCCGATCACGGCGCACGGCTGGTGACGCGTGTGCTCAACGATCCTGCCCTGCGCGCCGATTGGCAGGCCGAGCTGGAAGAAGTCCGCACAGGTATGCAGGCCCTGCGCCGCGATCTGGCGGCAGAGCTGCAACGCCTCTCAGGCTCCGACCGTTTCGCGTTTATCGCCCAGCATCGCGGCATGTTCTCGCGCCTCGGCGCCACGCCAGAGCAGGTGGAGACGATGCGGGCCCAGAGTGCGATCTACATGGTCGGCGACAGCCGCATCAACATCGCGGGGCTGAACGCAGAGACCGTCCCGATCCTCGCCAAAGCGATGATTGACGCGGGCGTCTAGGCCGCGTCGGTTTACTCAAAACTTATAGCGCTCAGGCCCGCACCGCATAGCGCGCCAGAAACATCCGCACGACCGAGGACACGACCCGCGCAATTTCATCCTCGGAGAAATCCGTTGCCACTCCGCAGAGCTTGCGCACGAAGAGATCGGATTTACACAGCTCGCCAAAATGGCTGGCTGCCATGTGCATATCGTCAATCTGCAGCACACCGCGCGCGATATATTCCTCCAGAACCACCCCCATCCGCGCGCGCAAAAGCGCGGGGCCGCTGTCATAAAAACGCTGGCCCAGTTCGGGAAAGCGATATGCCTCGGCCACGCAAATCCGAAACATCTGCGTGCCGAAATCCGACAGGAAAAACCGCACCACCCGATCTGCGATCATGCGCAGCGCCTCGTCCACAGGGGCGTCGGGGTCGATCACCGCGATTGCCGCACTGGCTTGCCTGTTGCATTCGATCCGCGCCACTTCGGAAAACAAGAGCCGCTTGTCGGGCACGTAACTATAGAGCGTCGCCTTGG
>CALGEH010000051.1 GCA_937881735.1 uncultured Shimia sp. | reverse complement strand
CTCAGGTCCTGGTTCATCGTCTCGCGGCCTTGGCTGTCGGTATGGCCACCAATCTCAATACGGATGTCTCCGCATTTATCCAAAACCTCGGAAATATCGTCCATGATCGCGGCGTTGGCCCCCTCGATCTGGACCGAGCCGGGCTCGAACGTGATCTTGCGGTCCGATTGAATGGCAGCGATCATCTCGATACATTCTTCAGGCTCCGGAATACTCGCGATCGGGTCCAGCTCTTCTTTGTAGGTCACTTCGATATCAAACTGCCCCGCCTCGCCCAGATTACCAGCCAGAAGCCCTGCGATCTGTGCGCTGGCATCCTTGCGGCCGGTATTACCCGTGACCCGCACCAGATCGGGCGTCACGGTCACGGCACCATTGGAAAGATAGGGCAGCGCCTCAAGCCCGGTCAGAACCCGCACAGGCCAATCGGATGGCAACCCATCGACGACGCGCGCCTGCGTATAAACGCTGTCGGTGGTGAACCGCGCCTTGGCAAAGCTGTCGACAGTGCTCAAAAGCTGCGCGCTGCCCAGCTTGCCACGGAGTTGCACCAACCCCTCAGGCGAAAGGGTGGCCACGAAATCGGGCACCACGGGCGCGCTGTCATCCTCAGGGGGCGGCAAAACGGCTTTCAGCACAAAGACATCTGGCAACTCATTCTGAAGCCCGCCGACGATATCATCAAACCGGCTCTCATTTGTGCCCGGCGCCGCGATCAGGGCGATATCGGCATCAGCGAAGGTCACACTGCCGCCGCCCAATTGACCAAGCGCGCGGATCGCCTGTGCCGCCGCATCGCCCCATTCCGGTGTCGGCACGCCAAGGCCAATAATACAATCAGGCAAGCGCGCAAGACCCGCATCGCGGGCGGCGGTGACAATCTTGCGCTTGGCGTCTTCCGTATCTGCAGAGCATGCATCGAAGCGCGCGGTCCCATCCTCTATCAAGAAGCGCAGCGTGAACGGCGTGATCACCGGGCGTGGTGCTGCCACATCCAGCGCCACTGTAATTTCGGGTGGCACCCGGCGCATCAGGTCGGATTCCAGCGTCAGCTTCTCACCCGGTGTGTCGGTCATTGTCTTGATCTCGACCCGTCCGGCCTTGATCGACACTTTGGCGCGCGGCAACATGGC
Organism: uncultured Shimia sp.; assembly: GCA_937881735.1. GTDB lineage: Bacteria > Pseudomonadota > Alphaproteobacteria > Rhodobacterales > Rhodobacteraceae > Roseovarius. Next base: position 14,646 of record CALGEH010000051.1, on the reverse strand, counting down.
AAGCGCCCGCAATGCATACTCTACCGCCGGGTCCCAATTGCCCGCGACGGGATAATCCGCAGTCTCCAAGAGATCCGCTACGTCCGCGCCATCGGCCGCGTCATAGATCCGCTGCATCAGACGCTCGCGATCCGTGGCCGCAGGGATCAGGCCAATCAGCGAAATCCCAGCATCGTTGCGCAAGATCTCCACCGAGAAGCGTGGCGGGGTCAAAACGGCGCTGTCCTCAACCAGCATCTGGTCAATCACACGGGCCGATTCGACCACACTGCCAGCCAGCTGAATGGCATTGAAGCGCGTGGCCTCCGTAGGAGCTGTGCCGCCCAGAAAGACCTGAAGCCCGTCCGTATCCACCTCGGCCCATGTCAGGCCGCCCTCGTCCAAAGCATCGCGCACGCCAGACCGCGATGTGTCCTCGATCACCGTCACGGCGAATCCCGCAGCAACCCAGCACACAAGCCCTGCCGCAGCAAAGGTGCCGGCAATCGTGAAAACAGAGGAAAGACGCATGGAAGGGTCCGATACCTTGGAACGGTTAAGCATGTGTTTAGGCGCGCGCGCGGCCAAGTTCAATCACAGGAAAAGCGCTGCGGCGAAAAACGGCAAGGGCAACAGGCCCGCGTCTCGGTTGGAGCGAAAGAGCACCAATAGCCCCGCGCCGTCAGAGGGATCAAACTTGGTGAGTTGCCAAAGCAGATGCAGCCCGAGGGCCCACGGCCCCAGAAGGGCGACCAAAAGGGCGATCGGATCGGCATCTCGCAGCGCGAGGATAACCGCCGCTGTCATCAGTGCGACGCTGAGACCAAGAAACCGGCGCAGCCAGACGGGCGTTTGTTCCGCAAAGAGCCGCGCGGTGGATTTCACCCCAATGAGCGCGTCATCCTCGGCGTCTTGATGGGCGTAGATCGTATCGTAGAAAAGCGTCCACGCAATGCCCGCAAGATAAAGGATCACCGCGGGCCATTCGAGCTGCCCGGTATGCGCCGTGTAGGCCAAAAGCGCGCCCCAGTTGAACGCGATCCCGAGGAAAACCTGCGGCCACCATGTGAACCGTTTGGCGAAGGGATAGATGCAGACAGGCGCAAGCGAGATCACCCCCAGCAGGATCGCCGCCGGGTGAAACGTCAAAAGGATGCCGAACGATACAAGCGCCTGAAGGATCAGCCATGCCAGCGCGCCCTTCACACCGACTTGCCCCGAGGGGATGGGCCGCGACGCCGTGCGCGCAACCGAGCCGTCGATATGGCGGTCGGTAATGTCGTTCCATGTGCACCCCGCACCGCGCATCAAAAACGCGCCAATACCGCAGCCTGCAAAAATCCATAAATCATGCCAGCCCGCCTGCCCCGTGGATAGCATCGCCAGCGTCAGCCCCCACCAGCAGGGCAGGAGCAAAAGCCACGTCCCGATAGGCCGGTCCGCCCGGCTGAGCCGCAAATAGGGGCGCGACCATGCAGGTGCGCGCAGGTCCACCCAATTGCCGCGCACGGCATCGGCTACCTGATCTGCGGGCTCTGGTATTGGAGCTTTCTGGCTCATATGGTGCCCCCATGGCAGCGGCGAAAATCAGGCTTTATGTAGAGCACCCACTCGCGGAAGGGAATTCCATTCCGCTGGAACGCGATCAGGCGCATTACCTATTTGGCGTGATGCGGCAAGCCGCGGGCGCACGCGTGATGCTCTTCAACGGGCGGGACGGGGAATGGCTGGCCGAGATTGCCGAGGCGGGCAAACGCGGGGGCGTTTTACGGGCTTTGGAGCAGACCAAGCCGCTGCAAATACCACCCGATCTATGGCTCATGTTTGCTCCTATTAAAAAAGCGCGCACAGATTTCATCGTCGAAAAAGCCGCCGAGATGGGGGCCGCGCGCATCTGCCCGGTGCAGACCGATTTCACCAATTCCGAGCGGATCCGGCAGGACCGTCTCCAAGCCCATGCTGTAGAGGCGGCGGAGCAATGCGGCGGCACATATGTGCCCGAGGTGGCCGCGCTCACGCGGCTCGACAAACTCCTGACCGCATGGGACCCAGAGCGTCAGATCATGTTCTGCGACGAGGCGCTGGCAGGCTCCGCCTCCATCCTCGCAGGCCGCCTCGGCGCGCGCGCCCCGTGGGCCATTCTCATCGGCCCTGAGGGGGGCTTTTCCGAACCCGAGCGGACGCGGCTGGCCGCCCTGCCCTTTGCCCACGCCGTGAGCCTCGGCCCACGTATCCTGCGCGCCGATACGGCGGCGGTGGCAGCAATGGCGCTTTGGCAGCAGGCCTTGGGGGATTGGGCATGAGCTTCGTGCGCCCCGAAGTGGCCGCGGCCCTCACCCGCTATCAAGGCGTTCTGATCGCAGGCGGGGTTCTGGCGCTGGGGCTTTGGTGGGTGCTACTGGGCAATGGGGTGATGGGCCTCGTTGGTGGGCTTACCCTTCTGGCTGGCATATCCCTCATGATTGCCGCCGTGCAACGGTTGCGCTTTGACGCGGGCAAGGGGGGCCCGGGTATCGTGCAGATCGACGAGGGCGCGATCGGCTATTTTGGCCCGCTCACCGGCGGTGTCGTCGCGCTGAGCGAGATAAGCGCCGTAAGGCTCGACCGCACGGGCAGCCCTGTCCACTGGGTGCTGAGCCAGCCGGGACAAGACAATGTGATGATCCCCGTCACCGCCGAGGGTGCCGAAGGTCTGCTTGGCCCTTTTTCCAGCCTTCCGGGCATGCGCACCGAACATATGCTGAGCGAATTGCGCAAAGGCAGGGGCGGTGAAGTGCTCATCTGGCAGCGCGGAACAGGGGATGCTGCGCGGATTGCACACCGCACATCGCACTGAGCAGCCACCCGGCCTTGACACCCCCATGCATCCCCGTCACCAAAGACCGATCACAGCGCGGAGAAGCCCAATGTCCATTCCTCAGTCCGGTGGCGGGCCAATCGAACACCACAGCCAACTGGCCGAATACCTTGCCGATGGCTGCAAGCCGCGCGAGGACTGGCGCATTGGGACCGAGCACGAGAAGTTCGGCTATTGCAAAGATAACCACAAACCGATCCCCTATGCAGGCGAGCGCAGTATTCTGGCGGTTCTCGAAGGGCTTAGGGATGTGCACGGCTGGGCCCCGGTTCTGGAAGAGGGCAACCTCATCGGCCTTGAGAAAGACGGCGCGAATGTAAGCCTTGAGCCCGGAGGGCAGCTTGAACTCTCGGGCGCGCCGCTGGAGACGATCCACGAGACCTGCGACGAGGTGAACATTCACCTGCGCGAGGTCAAGGATATCGCCGACAAGGTGGGCGTGGGCTTCATCGGTCTCGGGGCCGCGCCCGAATGGTCGCATGACGATATGCCCTTGATGCCCAAGGGACGTTACAAGCTCATGGATGCGTATATGCAGAAGGTCGGCACCATGGGCCGCTCGATGATGCGCCGCACCTGCACCGTGCAGGTGAACCTCGATTTCAGCTCCGAGGCCGACATGGTCAAGAAATTCCGCGTGGCGCTGGCCCTGCAACCCGTGGCCACGGCGCTCTTTGCGAATTCGCCCTTCTTTGACGGCGCGCCCAACGGGCACAAATCATGGCGCGCGCGGGTCTGGCGCGATCTCGATTCCGACCGCACGGGCATGCTGCCCTTCGTCTTTGAGGACGGGATGGGGTTTGAACGCTATGTGGATTACGCGCTCGATGTGCCGATGTATTTCGTCTACCGCGATGGCAAATACATCAACGCACTCGGGCAATCCTTCCGCGATTTCCTCAAAGGCGCGCTTCCTGCACTGCCCGGCGAAATGCCGACCCTCTCGGATTGGGCCGATCACCTGACGACGATCTTCCCCGAGGCACGGATCAAGAAATTCATGGAGATGCGCGGCGCGGATGGCGGTCCCTGGCGCAGGCTTTGTGCGCTGCCCGCCTTTTGGACCGGGATCATATATGACCAAAACAGCCTTGATGCCGCGTGGGACGTGGTCAAGGACTGGACCGGGGCACAGCGTGAAGCGCTGAGAATTGCGGCGTCTGTGGACGCGCTTCAGGCCAAGGTGGACGGGATTGACATGCACAACCTTGCCCGGCAGGTGCTCGATATATCCGAGGCAGGCCTGAAGGCACGGGCGCGCTCCGGCGCGGATGGGATGATCCCCGACGAGACGCATTTCCTGAACGCCCTGCGCGAAAGCGTTGAGAGCGGGCAAGTGCCTGCCGATGAGCTGTTGGAGCGCTACCATGGCGCGTGGCAGGGCGATCTCAGCCGAATCTACGGCGAGTTTTCCTACTAAACGGCGCGCCGCTCACCCTTTTACGATTGCGCGCCCCGTCACTTGGTGAACGAGGCCCATTTCACCACCATCCTGCGGCCCTTGGTAGATGCCAAACTGCCCGTGCTGGTATTCTTCTTGGTAGCGCGCCAGCATGGAGCGTTGCGCCTTGCTGACAACCGCGTCGAAAGGGATAGACCCCAGCGGCGTGGGCACGAGCCCTTCGGGCACAGGGCCGGACGCCGTGCCGTGATAGACGATCACATGGCTCCCCGCCTCCTCATAAACCGCATAGAGATGGTCCAGCGTGGCCGTCAAACCCAGTGTCGAGATTTTGCGCGTGAGGCCCGAGAGCGAGCAATCGCTTTCCGGCGCGAACGGGATGGAGACAGCACCACCGTGATGATGACGCAGCAAAAGGGCGCCCTCGCGCTCCATGATGGCACCGATACGCGCCATGCCGCTGCGGGCGGCGGCATCCACAAGACGGTCTTCCAGACCAATCGAGAAATACGCGCCCTTGTGGTAACCCAGTGGCGGCGCATCATGGGTCTGCGCCGCCTCGACGCGACCCATCAAAACCACATGATCGCCCGCATCGATCACCTCCCGCCGCGCGCAGATGAAGGTCGCGACGGAGCCGGGGATCAGGGGCAGATCATGCGCACCAGCCGTCCAGTCTACTTGCGCAAACTTGTCCTCCGACCGGGACGCAAAAAGGCCGGAGACCTGCTTTTGATCCTCCGACAGAACATTGACCGCGAAATGCCCGGCCTCGCAGAACGCATCGCAACTGGCGGCGGATTTGGCGATGCAGACCAGCAAAAGGGGCGGATCAAGAGAGACCGATGTGAAGGAGTTGGCCGTAAAGCCGCGCGGCGCACCATCTGGCCCGCGCGTCGTTACCACAGTGACGCCCGTTGCAAACTGACCAAAGGCATCGCGTAGTGCGCGTTTTTCCGCATCGGTCATTGGGTTAGTCCTAATTTCAGCCTGAGGAGAGAGTGTAGCGCGCGCGGACAGAACACTCCGTTTTTGATATTTTCGCCAATTGATCGGAGCCGGTAGCACCAAAACCCTCTGCGAAAAAGGCAGGCATGGCGCGGACAGGTTCATTTAGACCGCTGCAAGCGTCAAGGGCATGTAGCATGCAGGCGGGCGCGCGCAACCAGAGCCACTTGGGCTACCGGAGGCGTGCCTAAATCATCACCCAAGATACCTACTCAGCCAAAGACGCCCCTGCCGTCAGCAATGTTGGCACGAACTGGCTCAACACGCGGTTCCAACGGGTGATCGGCTGTTCTGCGATAAAGATTACGTCATTGGGGCGCATCTCCATCCGCGTAGCCAAAACGATATTGGCCGCATTGGAGCCATCCAGATGCCATGCGTTGACCAGATCGGGATTGCCCGGCTCAGGGGCCGCGCGCAGCACGAAAATCTGACGGGGATTGGCCTTCTCGTTGTTGAACCCTTCATTGGAGAAAAGCGCATCCGCAAGGCTGGCGTCATGCCCGAAGGGCAGCGCGAAGCGGGAGGGGCGGCGCACTTCGCCAGTGAGATAGACATAGTCGCGCTCCACCGCATCAAGCTCGATCTGATCGCGGAAATTGCTCCGTGCCTCGTCCAGAGCGGCGCGGCGCAGGCTCACTTCGGCATTCAGCTCGGCAAGCGATTGCGCGCGGTTCTGCTGGCGCAGCTCGGCCAGCAAGATCTGCTCCTGAAAATAGGCCTGCGCGCGTTCCAGCTCATATTCGGTATCCACAAAGACGCTGTCACCGCCCTGAAGCGGGGTCTTTTGCAGATCGGCCCGGCGCAGATATTCAGGCAGTGGAATCTGGTAAAGCGTGCCATCGCGGTAAATGCGGATCGAGGCGAAATCCATGTCGCGCGTATCGATCCCGCCCGCGGCGGCAATAGCCCTATCCAGCGTCAAAGGCGTCAACGTGATTGGCACCACCGTCGGCTGGGCCAGCGCACCACCCAGCGAAACCTGCCGCGAGTTGAACTCGGCGATCTCAAGGCTGAAGCTTGGGTCAATCTGGTTCTCGACGAGGCTCTGGAAGAGCGCGGCCTCGGCCTCTTCCAGCGTGAGGCCCGCGATTGCAACGCGTCCCACATCCGGAATGGCAATCGCGCCATCATCCTGCACGGTATAGCCCTGCCGCGCATTCTGTGCGGCCAGAAGCCCACTCAACTCCTCCACGGTGTTTCCCGCCGTTTTGGTGGCCAGAAGCAGCACATCGCCTATGCCGATTTCATAAGCACCCGCGGCAGGCGCCGGGGGCAGGCGCATTTCAAGGCTAGTGGGCCGGGTCTGACGGTCCAGCGAGGGGGCCGGTGCCGCACTGCCTGCGCTGACGTTCGCGCCGCCGCCCGCAGTGGCGCGAAATGCCGATGGCAGCGTCTTCGGCTGATAGGTGGAGCTGTTGGCCGCCCGCACGCTTTGAGCGGTCAGAGGCACAACGCGCACGGCGCCCTCGGCCTCGGTCACCTTGGGTGAGATATAAGCCACGCCACAACCCGAGAGAGCGCCAAGCCCAATCACCACTGTCAGTTGTTTCAACATATCTCTGCCCTGTTTTTATCGTTACGGCTGCCTGACCCAGCCATGCCCCCAATCGCCTTAATCTTTCAAGACCAATGGGATGAACGGCCTTTCGAATGTTGCGGTTTGTGACCGTGATGTCGCATTCAGCCAACTGAACAGCACCCATAACCGTGTTTCAGACACCACCAAAGCAGAGGCTTTATCCCGCAATAAATCAACTTTAACGTGTGATTTAAGCAAGGTGCCGTCAATTTATGACACGGATTACCCTACCAAGACCGCCTGAATGGAGACCAGTGTTGAAGATCGTGATCACCGGCGCGTCCGGCTATGTGGGCAGGCAACTTGTCCTTCTTTTGGAGCAGAGCGGCGCGGAGCTTCTGCTGGTCGGCCGGGACGCCGAGAAGCTAGCGAAGCTTTTCCCGGGCCGTAATGCTTGCACGATTGAAAGGTTGGCTCACCTTGCCGAAGGCTACGACGCCTTCGTGCATTTGGCGGTGGTGAACACTGATGCGCAGGTATCCAGTGGAGTTTTCCAATCCGTGAACGTCGATCTCGCCCGACGTATGGTCGAGATCTGCCAAGATGCGGGCATTGAACAGTTCTACAATATCTCCTCGATCCACGCTTTGGATGCACGGCATGACACGCCCTATGCCCAGAGCAAACGCGCAGGCACAGCCAGCCTTGAGGAGGTCAGCGGCCTCAACGTGATCAACCTCTACCTGCCTTTCGTGCGCGGCACGCGTTGGAACGGCAAGCTCTCGTTTCTGAACAGCCTGCCACCGGTTTTGGCAGGGCCTTTGGCATCCTGCCTGCTGGCGCTGAAACCTTCGGTGAGCGTTGAAAAACTGGCCGCCTACGTTCTGAGCGCCCCGGAAGATAGTGCCAAGACCATTATCCTATCGGATGGCCAGAGCGGCAATGCCACCTTCAATGCCCTCAAACGCGTCGTAGACCTCGTTTTCGCCTTCACCGTCATACTCTTCCTCTGGTGGGCGCTTTTAATCGTCTGGGCCTTGATCCGCGCAGGCTCCCCCGGTCCGGGCCTTTTTGCGCAAGAGCGTGTCGGCCAGCACGGCAAGACATTCCTATGCTACAAATTCCGCACAATGCAGCAAGGCACAGTGCAAGCGGGGACCCATGAAGTCTCCGCCGCCTCCATCACACGGATTGGACATTTCCTGCGGCGTAGCAAGATCGACGAACTGCCACAGGTCTGGAACATCCTGCGCAATGAGATCAGCCTGATCGGCCCGCGCCCCGGCCTGCCGGTGCAAACGGCGCTTTTTGAGGCGCGCCAAGCCCGTGGCGTCTTTGCCGTCAAACCCGGCATCAGCGGCCTTGCCCAGATCAACGATATCGACATGAGCGACCCGGAAAGACTGGCAGACTGGGACGCGCGCTATATTGCGCTGCAATCGCTGCTCTTGGACGCCAAGATCATCATGGCCACTCTCATAGGCAAAGGGCGCGGCGACCGGGCCGCGACGTCGAAAGCTTAAGTCCGCACATTCCATTTCTGCCCGAGGGTCTTGCGCCTATGCGTCCCGGTGGTGTCAATGGGCGGGTAGATCGCAGGGAGGCCACTCATGGGCGCGCGTAAAGGTATCATTTTGGCAGGCGGCACCGGTTCGCGGCTGTTTCCCATCACCGGAGCCGTATCCAAGCAATTGATGCCCATCTACGACAAGCCGATGATCTATTTTCCGCTGTCGGTGCTCATGCTGACGGGTATTCGCGAGGTTGCCGTGATCACCACCCCCGAGGATCAGCCGCAGTTCCGCCGCCTTCTGGGCGACGGCGCGCAATGGGGTCTCAGCCTCACATATGTAACACAGCCCTCACCTGACGGGCTGGCCCAAGCCTATCTTCTGGCCGAAGATTTTCTGGACGGCGCGCCTTCGGCCATGGTGCTGGGCGACAACATCTTCTTCGGCCACGGCCTGCCCGATCTTCTCGCCGCTGCCGATGCCAAGGACGCGGGCGGCACCGTCTTCGGCTACCGCGTCTCGGACCCAGAGCGCTACGGCGTCGTGGCGATGGATGCCTCTGGGGCTGCGGTAGATATCGTGGAAAAGCCTGCCAAGCCGCCCTCCAATTATGCCGTCACCGGCCTCTATTTTCTCGATGCCAGCGCGTCTGAGCGCGCCCGCTCCATCACGCCTTCCGAGCGTGGCGAGCTGGAGATTACCACGCTCTTGCAAAGCTATCTGCGCGAGGGCGCTTTGTCGGTGCAGCAAATGGGGCGCGGCTATGCGTGGCTCGACACAGGGACCCATGGCAGCCTTCTGGATGCCGGTAATTTCGTGCGCACCTTGCAAAGCCGCCAGGGCCTGCAGGCAGGCTGCCCCGAGGAGATTGCTTTTGAGCAAGGCTGGATCGACGCAGACGCTTTGCGCGCGTTGGCCATGCGCTATGCAAAGACGGATTACGGCACCTATCTCCTAGGCCTTCTGGCCGAAAGTTAGAGCGCGCGCACAACTTCTGCCAGCGCCTCCCGCCAATCTGGCTGCGTGATGCCAAATTCAGTCTCTATCTTGGCGCAATCGAGCCGGGAATTCAGCGGGCGCTGCGCGGGGGTGGGATAGTCAGACGTGGGGATATCCTCCACCGCTACATCGCGGCCAGAAGCTTTGAAAATAGCGCGGGCGAAATCTGCCCAGCTTACCGCGGGCTGGCCAGCATAGTGATAGGTTCCGCCCGCATGACCGGCCTGCATCGCGGCCTCCATTTGCAAAAGCGCGTCGGCAATCCCTGCCGCAGGGGTCGGGCAACCAACCTGATCAGCCACTACGCGCAATTGGCTATGCGTCTCAGAAAGGCGCAGCATGGTTTTCACAAAATTCGCGCCAGAGGCCGAAAAGACCCACGCCGTGCGCAAGATCACATGTCGCCCCCCTGCCGCGCGCACCGCCTCTTCCCCAGCCAGCTTGCTGCGCCCATAGGCGCTGATCGGCCCCACCGGGTCCTCCTCGCTCCAAGGCGCCACACCGCCACCCGCAAAGACGTAATCGGTGGAGATATGCAACAACGGGATGTTCCGCGCCGCTGCCACCTCGGCCATCGCGCCGGGCGCAGCCGCATTGACAGTAGTGGCCAAAGCCTCTTCCGCCTCGGCCTTATCAACCGCAGTGAAGGCCGCCGCATTGATCACCGCGCGGGGTGCATGCGTCTCTATGGCGGCTCGAACCACCCCCAAATCCGTCAGATCCGCCTGATCGCGCCCCAGCGCCAGAACGTCGCCCCGGGCGCGCAATTCCCGCGCCACCTGTCCCGTCGCACCAAAGACCAGAAGCAGCCCGCTCATGCTTTCTTCTTAGCAAAAATACTCAAAATTCCCGCCCCTCATGCTTTACCCAGCCGTGTACCGACCCCGTCCCGGCCTTCCAGCGCGCGCCACCACGTCTCATTGTCGAGATACCACCGCACTGTGCGGCGCAGCCCTTCTTCCACCGTCACGGAAGGCCGCCAGCCAAGCTCACCGCGCATCCGCGCGGGATCAATCGCATAGCGCGCATCATGCCCGGGCCGGTCTGCCACGAAGGTGATCAGATCGCTATACGGCACGGGCCCGGGGCGCATCTCATCCAGAATCCCACAAATCTGGCGCACCAGATCGAGATTGCTGAGCTCATTCTCCCCGCCAATATTATAGCTCCGGCCAACAGCGCCTTTCGCCAGCACAGTCAGCAAAGCATCTGCATGATCCTCCACATAGAGCCAGTCGCGCACATTGGCGCCGGTGCCATAGATTGGGATGTAGCGCCCTGCGAGGGCATTGAGAATGACCACAGGGATGAGCTTTTCAGGGAAGTGATAAGGCCCATAATTATTGGAGCAATTGGTCAGCAAAACCGGCAAGCCATAGGTCTCACCCCACGCCCGGACAAGATGGTCGCTTGCTGCTTTTGAAGCGGAATAGGGACTGTTTGGTGCATAAGGCGTGTCTTCAGTGAACTGGCCTTCGGGGCCAAGCGAGCCGTAAACCTCATCCGTCGAGACATGGTGGAACCGGAACGCGGCGGGGCGCCCAGCACCCTCCCAAAACGCGCGCGCGGCCTGCAAGAGTGTGTAGGTGCCAGTCACGTTAGTGTCGATAAACGCGCCCGGCCCGTCGATGGAGCGGTCCACATGGCTCTCGGCGGCCAGATGCAGCACGGCGTCGGGCCGGTGCTGTGCAAACACCCGCGCCAAAGCACTCGCATCGCGGATATCGGCATGCTCAAAAACATAGCCCGGCGCATCCGCCACGGGGGCCACATTCTGCAAACACGCCGCGTATGTCAGCGCATCGAGGTTCACGACGCTATGCCCGCGCGCCACAGCCAGCCGCACCACGGCCGAGCCGATGAAACCCGCGCCGCCCGTCACCAGAAGCTTCATCGCGCGTCCTCATATACAAAGGGGCTGTCCAATGTGGCAAAGCCGGGTGCGGCGGCATCCTTGGCCGAAAGCTGCGCCTGATCACGCCCAACGCCCCAGTCAATCCCGAGATCCGGGTCATCAAAGGCCAGTGCCCGGTCACAATCCGGCGCGTAGTAATCCGAGCATTTATAGATGATCTCCGTCCCCGGCGCTCGGGTGACGAAACCATGGGCGAACCCCGCATGGATCAGGACCTGACGCCCGTTCTCGAAGCTCAGATCGCATCCGATCCACTGGCCATAGGTCGGGCTGCCCCGTCGGATATCCACCGCCACATCCCAAAGCGCCCCGCGCCCGCAGCGCACAAGCTTGGCCTGCGCATGGGGGGGCGTCTGGAAATGCAGCCCCCTCACCGTGCCGGACGCCTCGGAGACCGAATGGTTGTCCTGCACGAAATCGATGTAGATATCCGCTGCCTCCATCCGCGCCCGGTTCCAGCTTTCGGAGAAAAATCCGCGCGCGTCACCATGGCGCTGCGGCGTCAGGATCAGCACGCCCTCCAGCGCTGTCGTCTCAATCTGCATCCTGCTCTCATCCTCTATCCGGTTGATACGTCACCAACGTTTATCCCACCCCTAGCAACAAAGGGCGCGCCCTCAAACCACGGATTGGCAAGCGGTGCGATATGCGCAACACTGATACCCAAAAGAACGGGCAGAGCAAAACACTATGACACGAGTCCTTATCACCGGCAGCGCCGGATTTATCGGTTTTCACCTCGCACAGCTTTTGCTGGAGGAGGGGCACAAGGTGCATGGGTTCGACGCGCTCACCAATTACTATGAGGTGGCGCTGAAAGAGGCACGCCGCGCGCAGCTCTCGCCGCATCCGAATTATTCCGACACGGTGGCGATGATCGAGGATATGGACACGCTCACTGCCGCCTGCGATGCGTTCAAACCGGAAGTGATCGTCCATCTCGCGGCGCAGGCGGGTGTGCGCTACTCCCTTGAGAACCCGCGCGCCTATATCGAAACTAATCTTGTCGGCAGCTTCAACGTGATGGAGATGGCGCGCGTGCATAACGTGCAGCACTTGCTGATGGCCTCCACCTCCTCAGTCTACGGCGCAAACACCACCATGCCCTACGCCGAGACGCATAAGGCCGATCACCCGCTGACGATCTATGCCGCCACGAAAAAAGCCAATGAGGCGATGGGTCATTCCTATGCGCATCTACACGACCTGCCTACGACCATGTTCCGCTTCTTTACCGTCTATGGCCCTTGGGGGCGGCCGGATATGGCGCCGTTCAAATTCACCAAGGCTATCCTCGAAGGCAGCCCGATAGACATCTACAATCACGGAGATATGTTTCGTGATTTCACCTATGTGACCGATCTGGTGCGAGGTATTTGCGGCCTGATCAGTGCGGCCCCGGTGCGGCCCAAGCGCCCCGAGGATATCACGCCAGGCGACAGCCTTTCGCCCGCCGCACCCTGGCGGGTGGTCAATATCGGCAATTCGCAAAAGGTGCGGTTGTTGGATTTCATCGAGGCGATTGAGGCCGCGGCGGGCAAGCCTGCGATCCGCAATTACATGGATATGCAAAAGGGTGATGTGCCCGCCACATGGGCCGATGCAGACCTGCTACACCGCCTGACCGGCTATCGCCCCAAGACGGACATCCGCGACGGCATGGCGCGCACGGTCGCGTGGTATCGCGGGCATTACGGGGTCTAGCCCACCTTCTCGATGGCAGCCACCACACTCGCCACCACGGATTTCAATTGCGCGTGGTTCTCGGCCTCGCCCATGACGCGGATGAGCGGCTCGGTCCCCGATTTGCGGATCAAAAGCCGCCCCGACGTGCCAAGGGTTTTCTCGCCCGCCGCAATCGCATCCTGCACCGCACCCGCCTCCAGCGGATCGCTCCCTTTGGAGAACCGCACATTGCTGAGCATCTGGGGGATTGGCGTGAAGACGCGTCCCAGCTTGCTGGCCTTCTGGCCCGTCTCGACCATCGCGGCCAGCACCTGAAGCGCCGCAATCAGCCCGTCACCCGTGGTAGCATAATCTGTCATCACAAGATGGCCCGACTGCTCCCCGCCGAGGTTGAAGCCCTCGCTGCGCATTTTCTCGACCACATAGCGGTCGCCCACCTGCGTGCGCTCCAGCGCGATGCCAAGCCCCTCCAGATGCCGCTCCAACCCGAGATTGGACATGACCGTGGCAACAAGCGTGTTGCCGGCCAGACGCCCATCAGCGGCCCAGCGCGTGGCGATAAGACCCATCAACTGGTCCCCGTCGATCACCTGGCCCTTTTCATCCAAAAGGATCAGCCGGTCGGCATCGCCATCAAGGCAGATCCCCACATCGGCGCGCGTCTCCCGCACCCGCTGTGCTGCGGCCTCGGGATGGGTAGAGCCGCATTTGGCGTTGATGTTGAACCCGTCGGGATCGGTGCCGATGCGGATCACTTCGGCGCCGAGTTCCCACAGCACGGCGGGCGCGACCCGGTGGGCAGCACCATTGGCGCAGTCGATGACCACGCGCAGCCCATCAAGGCGCAGCTGCCGCGGGAAGGTCGTCTTGGCATATTCCACATAGCGCGCACCGCTGTCGTCGATCCGCTTGGCGCGGCCGATATTCTCAGGGTGCGAAAGGCTGACACCAGTGCCCAAAAGGCGCTCAATCTCCGTCTCGGCCTCATCCGAGAGCTTGAACCCATCAGGCCCGAAGAACTTGATGCCATTGTCGGAGGCCGGGTTGTGGCTGGCCGAGATCATCACGCCCACATCGGCGCGCATCGAGCGGGTGAGATAGCCCACGGCCGGCGTTGGCACGGGCCCGAGCAGAAAGACATTCATCCCCGTGGAGGTGAAGCCCGCCTGAAGCGCGCTTTCGATCATATAGCCCGAAAGGCGCGTGTCCTTGCCGATGACGACCCGGTGATCCTGATGATCGCGGCGGAAATAGCGCCCTGCGGCGGCAGCGAGGCGCATGGCAATCTCAGCAGTCATAGGGTGAGTATTGGCGCGCCCGCGCACACCGTCCGTGCCGAAAAGCGATCGTGTCATGGGGACGTCTCCTGTGATGGGCTCATGCGCAGATGTGCTTACGCGCGGCGGGCGGGGCTGTCCAGTTTGGTGGTGCGTCAAGGGCCGGGACGGCTCAGAGAAACCGGCACTGACCTGCGCTGAGTGCGGCCGCCGTCAGCCGCCCAGAATGATGTAGATATGTACGGACTCTTGGGACACTTCCTGTAAATTCCCTGATTTGGGATGGAGGAAGTATTCATGACGAACGAAGAACGCGACATTCAACGCAAACTTAAGGTGCTCCAGCACGCGGAGAAGATCGGCAATGCCCACAAAGCTTGCCGGTATTTTGGCGTCGGCAGGTCCAGCTTTTATAGGTGGCGTGATGCATACCAGTGAAGTGGTCCGGCAAATTCGGACAGCGTGCTAAGATGTATCCAACACTGATGAA
>CALGEH010000050.1 GCA_937881735.1 uncultured Shimia sp. | reverse complement strand
ACCAAACCCGCAAAGAGCACCGCAAAGGTGCCAAGGCAACACAAGGCCGGACCAATGTCCGGTCCCAATAGGAGGATAAAATGCAAGATAAGCAATTCATGAAAGAGATGCTCACCGAAAGTGCGCATGCCTATAAGGCAGGCCGCATGGACCGGCGCACGTTTCTCGCGCTCTGCGGCGCATCTGGTGTGGCGATGAGCGCGGTCATGGCCGGCGACGCCAAGGCCGCAGCCGATCACGTGGTCATGTGGAACTGGGGCGGGCAATCGGAAGAATGCCACAGCTCGGCCATTGGCGAGGCGTTCACCGCCAATACCGGCATGGGTCTGCGGTTCGACACCTCCGGGCCTTTGGAGGGTAAGATCAAGGAGATGGTCGACAGCGGCAATGTCACTGCCGATGTGGCCGACGGTGATCTCTTCAACGCCGTCTCGCTCGGGCCCACGGGCCATCTTGAGCCGATTGATTATTCCATCGTGTCCAAGGACAAGACCCTGCCCGGCTACGCGCTGGAGCATGGTGTGTCGATCATCCTCTATGGCTATGCCTTCGTCTACGACACCGAGGCTTTCGGCGATAATCCCCCCGAGAACTGGGCCGATTTCTTCGACACTGAGCGGTTCCCCGGTATGCGCTCACTCTACAAATGGGCCAACGGCTCGCTTGAGGCGGCGCTGATGGCGGATGGCGTGGCGGGCGATGCGCTCTACCCGCTCGATATGGACCGCGCGCTGACCAAGATCAAATCCATCAAGGACAACAGCCTCTACTGGGGCTCGGGGTCGGAGGCGCATGCGATGTGCGTGAATGGCGAGGTCACGATGGGCATGGTCTGGCAAAACCGTGGCCGCAACATCGAGACCGACACCGATGGGCGGTTCAAACTGGTCAACAATCAGGCCCTGGCCATGCCCGGCGCCTATATTGTGCCCAAGGGCAACCCGGCAGGCCGCGAGGCAGTCATGAAGTTCATCGCCACAGCCCAAGAGGTGCCCGCGCAGCTGGCTCTGCTGGACTGCCTCGGGATGACGCCATCGAACCCGGCGGCCTTTGCCGATATCCCCGAGGATCAACAGCCCTATGCCATCACCTCGGCGATGAACATCGACAAGATCGTCTACAATGATCCGACATGGTGGGGCGAGAATGGCGGCGACGCCGTGAACGCCTTCCTCGACGCGATCAGCTAACCCAAAGGGCCGCGCGGTGCTTTTCCGCGCGGCCCCCACCACCCCTGTAACGAAACGGACCCCACATGCAGGCGCTGCGCAAGCATATACACCCCGGCTGGCTGATCATCGCGCCGCTTCTGGCAATGGTTGCGCTGCTCTATCTGGGTCCCATCCTCAACATCTTGTGGCTCAGCATCACCGACCCCACGCCGGGCCTAGGCAACTACGCCAAGCTGGGCGAGAGTGACGCGCTGGTGCGCATCTTGTGGACCACCCTGCGCATTTGCCTTATCACCACGGTCTTCAGCGTGGTGATGGGATATTCCATCGCCTATGCGATGATCCACTGCCACGAGCGGCAGAAAAACTACATGCTGACGCTGCTTCTGGTCTCCTTCTGGATTTCCATCCTCGTGCGCACCTTCGCGTGGCTGATGCTTCTGGGCCGGCGCGGGCTGGTCAATGTCACGCTGGAGGATATAGGCCTCATCGCCGAGCCCATTGCCTTCATGCGCAACGAGCTTGGCGTGCTGATCGGCATGGTGCACTACATGATTCCCTATGCGGTCCTGCCCCTGCTGGTCTCGATGCAGGCGATGGATAAACGCGTACTGGACGCCTCGCGCAACCTCGGCGCAACGGGCCGCCAGACCTTCTGGCGCATCTACCTGCCGCTAACCCTGCCGGGCATTGTCGCCTCCACGCTTCTGGTCTTCATCTTCAGCCTCGGCTTCTACGTTACCCCTGCGGTTCTGGGTGGTGGAAAGGTGCTGATGGTGGCCGAATACATCTCGGTGCAGCTTCTGGTGACGCTGCAATGGGGCACGGCGGCGATGCTGGCGGCTCTCATGCTCTTCGGCGTGCTGGCCATGCTCTGGATCATGTCGCGTTTCATGAAGCTCAGCACTGTTTTCGGAGGCGCCGCGCGATGAAGCCCGGTCTCTTTTCGCTGTTCAACCGTGTGGGCGCCTGGGTCTTGCTGCTCTTTCTCGTCACGCCTGCACTCATCGCCATTCCCGTCTCGCTCACGCCCAAACGGTTCTTGTCCATGCCGGAGGGCGAACTGTCCCTGCGCCACTTCCAGAAGCTCTTCACAAGCCCCGAATGGCTCTCCAGCTTTTTCCAGAGTGGCGTCATCGCCGTCTCGACCGCGGCGCTGGCCACGGTGCTCGGCACACTTTGCGCCATCGGCCTGTGGCGCGTGTCGTCGAAATACAGCGAACTCGTGCGCGCGTTTTTGCTGCTGCCGCTGATCATTCCGCAAATCATCTCGGCCATGGCCTTTTACCGGCTGTGGATCCCGCTTGGCCTGCTCGATAGCTATGCGGGCCTGATCCTCGCCCACACGATCCTCGCGGCGCCCATGGTGCTGATCACCGTCAGCGCCTCGCTGGCCACCTTCGATCCCAAGCTGGAGCAGGCGTCGAAAAACCTCGGCGCATCCAACTGGACCACGCTGCGCCGTGTCATCCTTCCCTCGATCAAACCGGGGGTGTTTGCGGGCGCGCTTTTCGCCTTCATCCTCAGCTGGGACGAGATCGTCGTCACGCTCTTCATCTCCAAGTTCACCATCTTCACCCTGCCGCGCCGCATGTGGAACGGCATCCGCGAAAACACAGATCCGACCGTGGCCGCCGCCGCCGTGGTCCTGATCGCCCTCACCCTTGTTGCCTTTGTCGTCTCCGCCATTATCTCGCGGCGCAACGAAAAGCGCGCTACATCCTGAAAGGCCAGAACATGAACATGGAAACCAGCCACGAAACCGACCTTCTGGTCAGCACCGTCCGTCGCTTTGTCGAAACCGAGATGTTCCCCCATGAGGATGAGGTGGACCGCCTCGGCCACGTGCCGGACGCTCTGGGCCAACATATCGCGGCCAAGGCCCATGAACTGGGCCTTTATGCCTGCAACCTGCCCGAAGAGGTCGGTGGCGGCGGGCTGAGCATCGGGCAAATGGCGCGGGTCGAGCGTGAATATGGCCGCACCAGCCACGCGCTGCAAAGCTGGGCCGCACGGCCCACGGAACTTCTCATGGCCTGCGACGCAGAGCAGCGCGAACGCTATCTTCTGCCCGCCGTGCGCGGCGAGAAACGCGAACTTTTCGCCCTGACCGAGCCGGGGGCGGGCTCGGATGTGATGGGCATGAAAACCAACGCGCGCCGTGATGGGGCGGACTGGATCCTGAACGGCTCCAAGCATTTCATCTCCGGTCCCTGCATGCCAGATTTCGCCATCGTCTTTGCCGCCACCGGCGAGGACGAGACCCCGCGCGGTCCGCGCAAACGCGTCACCGCCTTTCTGGTCGATGTGGGCCTGCCGGGCTTTGAGTGCCGCGAAGGCAACAAATGCGTGAGCTACAAGGGCTACAAGAACTACCAGCTCAGCTTTGACAATGTCCGCCTCGGGCCGGGGCAAATCCTGGGCGAGGAAGGGCGCGGTCTTGAGCTGTCGGGCCAATGGCTGGGGATGGGGCGGATCTGGGTCGGGGCGACCTGCTGTGGCAAGGCCGAGCGCATTCTGGACATGGCCGCCGACTGGGCCGCCACGCGCAAGCAATTCGGCAAACCCATCGGCAGCTTTCAGGCCACGGGCTTTCGCCTTGCCGATGGCGCGATCAATCTGCGCGCGGCCAATCTTCTGGTGCAAGACGCGGTGCGCCGCGCTGAAAAAGGCGCGATGAGCGATGCGGATGCAGCCATGGTCAAGGTCTTCTGCTCCGAGATGCTCAACAAGATCGCCGACGACACGGTGCAGATTTTCGGCGGCATGGGCCTGATGGAGGAAATGCCGATCGAGCGTTTCTGGCGCGACAGCCGCCTTGAACGGATCTGGGATGGCACCTCCGAGATTCAGCGCCACATCATCACCCGCTCCATTCTGCGGCCCTTGGGAGGATGACACCCGAGCGCCGCGCAAATCTGCACCGCCTGCTCAAGCCGAGGCATATCGCCTTCATCGGCGGGCGTGATGCAACGATCGCAGTGAACGAGGCGCGGCGGCGCGGCTTTAAGGGTCAGATGTGGGCGGTGAACCCCAAGCGGCCCGATCTGGGCGGTGTCACCTGCGTGGTCTCGATCGCGGACCTACCCACGCCGCCCGATGCGGTCTATCTCGCCATTCCCGCCTCCGGTGTCACGGACGCGCTGCGAGAGCTGGCGGCGATGGGCGTCGGCGGGGCTGTCTGTTTTTCGGCAGGCTTCAAGGAAACCGGCGATGGCGCCGCAGAAGAGGCTCTGATCGAGGCCGCAGGCAACATGGCCCTCATCGGCCCCAATTGTTACGGCTTCATAAACTATATCGACAGTACGGCGCTCTGGTCGTTCGAGCATGGCGGATGGTCGCCCGGTTATGGCGCGGCCATCATCACGCAATCGGGTATGTTTTCCTCCGACATCACGATGAGCCAGCGGTCTTTGCCGCTGGCCTATATGGTCTCGGCGGGCAATCAGGCGGTGCTGGGGTTAGAAGATTTTGTCGAGACCTTCGCAGAAGACCCCGCCGTGCGCGCCATCGGCCTGCATATCGAGGGGCTGCAAGATATCCCACGCTTCGCCCGCGCCGCCCTGGCTGCGCTGGAGCGCGGCGTGCCCGTGGTGGCGCTCAAAACCGGGAAATCCAAGCTCGGCGCGGCCCTGACGGTCAGCCATACCGGATCTCTTTCGGGCGCGAATGAGCTCTATGAGGCGCTCTTCGCGCGCACCGGCGTAATCAGCGTGGACAGCCCCGCGGAGTTTCTTGAAACGCTCAAATACCTCTGTGTCGTGGGTGCGCCGGAGGGGCCGAATGTGGCGGGCTTCACCTGCTCGGGCGGCGGGGCCACGATGCTCGCCGATCACGCCGAACGGATCGGCATGCCTCTGCCCGAGGTCGCTCCCGCCGCGCATAAGGCTCTGAGCGACCTGCTGCCCGACATCGCCACCGTCTCCAACCCGCTCGACTATACCACTCCAATCTGGGGCGATCCCGAGCGGACATTCCCCGTCTTCGCCGCCGCAATGACCGCCATGAACGCCGATGCGGCAGTGCTGGTGCAGGACTATCCGGCAGCCGAGATCGACGCCTCGAAAATCTACTACCAACGCGACGCCGCCGCCTTCGCCCGCGCCGCCAGCCAAAGCGGCATCCCCGCCGCGATCTGCGCCACCCTACCCGAAAACCTCGACCCGGAGACGCGCATGTTTCTGATTGGCGAAGGCGTGGCCCCGATGCAGGGGCTGCACGAGACATTGAACGCCATGCGCAGCGCAGCGCTCTGGGCCGAGACCCGCCGCCACTGCGCCGCAGCACCGCCAGCGCCACTGCACCCAGCGTCACCCTCCACCACCCCCGTGATGCTGACCGAGGAGGCGGGGAAAGCATGGCTCGCCGCCCATGGCTGCACCGTGCCCGACGGACGGTGCGTGTCGGCCGCCGAGGTCGCCGCTGCGGCCTGCGACATAGGCCACCCTGTTGCGCTCAAAATGATGAGCCCTGCCCTGCCCCACAAGACCGAAGCCGGTGCCGTCGCGCTGAACCTCGGCGATGCAAAGGCGCTGGACGCCGCCCTCCGGCGCATGATCGCCGATGTGAGCGACCATAACCCGCACGCCGTCACCGACCGGTTTCTTGTCGAGGCGATGAGCCCACCACCATTGGCCGAGCTTATCGTGACGCTGCGTCAGGACCCCCAATTCGGGCCCTCTCTGATGATCGGCAGTGGCGGCGTTATGGTCGAGCTGCTCGGCGATGCGGCCACGCTCCTGTTGCCCACCACCGCGCCAGAGATCACCCGCGCGCTTCAATCGCTGCGCACCGCGCGCCTTCTGGACGGGTTTCGCGGACGCCCCAAGGCCGATATCGCCACCATCGCCGCAGCACTCCATGCCCTGAGCGAGGCCTATCTGAAGGAGGACAGCACCCTGCTGGAAATCGAAATCAATCCCCTGTTCGTCACGCCAGATGGCATCATCGCCGTGGACGCCCTCTTGCACCGCGTGGCACCGACATGAGCCGCCCACGCATAATCCCCAACCCCGATCTGGCGGTCGGTGCGGATAACAAGCAGCGCTGGAATCAACCCGCACATCGCCGCCACGGCTTCCATAACGCCCACCTGCTCTTTCGCCGCACCTTCATGAGCCGCGCCCGCAACGTGCTGGCCCTGACACCTGCGCCGCAAGACCTGCCCGCCCAAGCGCCTGCGTTGCGGGCGCTGCTGGATCATGCCGCCATGTCTGCCGTCTGCTGCCTGCGCGGCGATCGGATCATCTTTGAGACGGCTGCCGAGGATTTTGCCCCAAACCGCCCCCATTCGGTGCAATCCATCTCGAAAATGCACATCCATTTGATCATCGGGCGGCTGCTCGACCAGGGTGTCATCTCACTGGAGGCAAAAGTCGCCGACTACCTGCCCGGGATCGGATCAGGCTATGGCGAGGCGACGGTGCAAGCGCTGCTGGACATGGCCGTCCTCAATGATTTCTCCGAGGATTACGCGGATCCCGCATCCGATTGCTACACCGAGGAAATCGCCCTCGGCTGGCGCCTCCCCCACGGCGCAGAGCCGGAGACGACGCTGGCGGACTTCGCCGCCGGGATCACGGGATTTATCCCTGGCACACCGCCCGAGGCTGACTATAAATCGGCCAATACGGACGTGCTTACCCTGATCGCCGCGGCCCTGTCGCCCATTCCTCTGCTGGCCCAGATCGAACAGATCGCCGATGCCGCAGGATACGAAGGCGCGTTCCACATCAGCCTCAGCCCCGAGGGCCATCCCGCCTTCTCCGGCGGCGGCTGCCTCAGCGCACGCGACCTCGCCCGTTTCGGACTCCTGTTTGCGCGGCAGGGGCGCGACATCTCAGGCGCACCCTTCGCCAATGCAGACTTTCTGACGCACAGCCTCGCACGCCCGGCCCCGTCGCTCGCCGCGCCAAAGGACTGGCTTCGATACTCCAACCACATGATGACCGACGGGCGCTTTGTGGGGCATGCGGGCTACGGCGGGCAATTTCTGATGGTGGACACCCATACTGAAACTGCCTGCGCCTTTCTCAGCGTTTTGGAAAATGACGCGGGCTATGACGAGGCCTATATGGACGCCGTCGCGCGCGCGCTCAAAGAAGCCTGCTTGCAAATCGCCTAAGCCGTCCCCTACCCGTCAAGGCCCGCAATCCAATTGGCATAGACCAGCTGCACGCTGGGGCGGGCCTGGACAGCAGCGGAAATGCGCGCCACATTCGGCAGCGTATGGAGCGGCGGATGACCCCGGTCAGTTTGCAGCCATGTAGTGAGCATGAAGAGGTAGATATCCACTGCGGTGAACTTGTCGCCAAGCACCCATCTGTTCGCACCGATCTGTGCGTCGATCACGCCTAAAGTCTCCCGAAGCCGCCGCGCACCGCGCCTCTGTGCCCCCGGCTCACCCTCGGGGTCGTCGGCAAAACGGTCGGGGTAATAACTAAGCTGGAAAGCGTTTTGAACGGAGCTGGAGAAATACACCAGCGTCTGAAGATAAACCCCACGCTCCACCGCATCCACAGCCGGCGCGAGCCCCGCCTCCGGGTGGCAATCCCCCAAAAATATGGTGATCGCCACGCATTCATACATCGCCCGATCCTCCCACATCAAAACCGGAACCCATCCGTTGGGATTGATCGCCAATTGCGCCGCCGGACGCGGCGCACCCGCCTCGACCGAAGTCTCCAAAAGCTCGTAATCTGCGCCGATTTCCTCAAGCAAAACCCGAACGCCCATGGACGCGCTCTCAGATGCGTAAAAGAGTTTATACATATCCCCTCGCCTTTCAAATCCACCACTCCGAACGTAACCAATCATATCAGACACAGCACCTCGCGCTTGGCATTTCGCAAATGCACCGGATTAAATTTCATCACGCAACGGCGCGACTACAACATGCATTCCCACATTGAGCTGCTGTTGGTTTCGTGGACAGCAACCTAAGCTTTCATCGCTCTCTCCTCATTTTGCATGGCGCTTAAAGTGTATCGGTCTTGATCGGTTTCGGGATTCCCACCGTGCAAGTTCTGTGATTCTCCGCTGTTCAGGCTGAGATGGGAAACCGCATCCTTTAGAACGACGGCAACGCGCTGTTGCGTTGGTTGAGCCAGGAAACACGCATACCGAAACGGCCCGGCGGCTTTGCGTTTCGATCAAATGTGTCAACGATATGGTGCGGCTCAAGAGCGATACCGGGGCACGTGCACCAAAGCCGCAAGGCAACCCGGGTCGCGGCAAGCTGACCGGTGTAAGGGACTGGGCGAAGAACCGGTTCGACGCGCAGCCCAATCTGACTATTGACGAATTGACGACGGATTTGGGATCGGAACACGGGCTGACGGTGCATCGCTCCTCGGTCGGGCGGTTGCTTCACCGGCTGGGACTGTCACACAAAAAAGGACCTTCAGGCGCTTGAACAGAAGCGCAAGGACGTCGCTGATCTGCGCCCTATCTGGATCAGCAAATGCTAACCCTTCATGGCCAACCATCTCGAAAGGCGGGCTTTCACCCCTCTCGGGAGCATGCTGCGCATGCGCCTGCCAGGCAGTGGACAACCTGTCCAGCCACAAGAGCCCCGGAGCAGCCTGCGTATTGCGCAAGGTCGGCGCATGGCTCCTTTTCCTGCCGTCCTACAGCCCCGATCTCAATCCCATCGAAATGGTAGTCCCGAATCTCAAGGCGCTCCTCAGAAAAACGGCGGGGTTTATTCGTGGATTTCACGCCGAACTGGCTTTGGAACGGATTGTTGATTTTACACGAGTTGTGGTGACGGTCTCTCTGAGCTCGCATTGAAAAGCGGCATTTGACCGGTTCGAGGATGATATCCGAAAGCTCGACGAGGTGACAGATTGCATAGCGACCGGTGACGGCATGGACTATCTGATGAAAACGGTCACGCCAAGCCACTCCGCCTTTCAGGTGCTTATGGATGAGATGCTTTCGGCTGAGCTTTCGATTGAACGTTAAATAACCTATATCGCGACCCGTCGGGTCAAATCCAGCGAGCCTAACCTGGTCAAACTCTTTGCAAAGAGCGGGGGTGTTAGCCCACAAAGACTGAACAGACTTATACTGCCCCTACAATCGGTCTGATTGGCCTAATCTGCGCACATTATTAGGCCGAGAGTTTGAACAATATCAGACTAAATCGCACTCAGGTTTCAACACTCCAATGGCCTGTCAGGCCACCTGCTATGAGGGCGAAAATATGACACAAGCAGACGACTTTGGCTTCGGCACACAAATCCGCAAATCCCCCTATTTCGAAGCAACAGTTCGATGGGGTGCGACGGGCTTTTCTGTTTATAATCATATGTATATCCCGCGTGACTTTGGTGACCCC
>CALGEH010000049.1 GCA_937881735.1 uncultured Shimia sp. | reverse complement strand
GCGCGTTCTTCGGCTTGGGCGCGGTCCTCAACCGTGAGGATACCATTGCCAATGCACAGCCCTTGCAGGCCCAGAAGTGTCAGCCCCCGGCTCGAATCGTTACACACCGTTTCATAATGCGTCGTGGCCCCGCGAATGACGCAGCCAAGGGCGACATAGCCGTCGAAATTGCTCATCCGTTCGGCAATGCCGATGGCGGTGGGCAGTTCCAGCGCGCCGGGCACTTCGGTGATCTCATAGGTGGCTCCCGCCGCCTCGGCCTCGGCCATGGCGCCTTTGATCATCATATCCGCGATGTCGCGATAGAACGGGGCGACCACGATCAGGAGCTTCACAGGCCGCTCAAACGTGGCGCGCGGGAGGGTGTATTCGGTGCCAGCCATGGGATTTTATCCTTTGCTCAGCGGATGGGTGCCGGTGATGGTGATGCCGTAAGCGTCAAGGCCCAGATAGCGGGTCTCAGGGCTGTCGGTCAGCAGGACCAGCTCGCGCAGGCCCATGGTGGACATAATCTGCGCACCAAGCCCGGTCTGCTTGATCGTGCGCGGGCCGTCATCCTCGATCTCGCCCGCAAGGCGCGGACGCGGCTGGCGGAAGAGGAAGATCGCGCCACGGCCCTCATCCGCGATGATCTGCATCGCGCGGGGCAGCTTGCCACCCGGCATTCCGCCGATCCCCAGAGTATCCTCGAGCGCGTTCAGCGCATGGGTGCGCGCCAGAACCGGTCCACCATTCTCGATATCGCCTTTGACCAGCACCACGTGCTCGGTCTCGCTGATCTGATCGGTGAAGATGCGCATCTCCCACGCGCCACCGATATGGGCCTGCACCGTCTCGCGCCGCGTCTCGCGCACAAGGTTATCGTGCTGGTGGCGATAGGCGATGAGATCGCTGATCGTGCCGATCTTGAGGCCATGCTCCGCCGCGATCTCTATCAGATCTGGCAGGCGCGCCATGGTGCCATCCGCGCGCATAATCTCGCAGATCACCGCCGAAGGATGCAGGCCTGCCAGGCGGCTGATATCCACCGCAGCCTCGGTATGGCCCGCGCGCACCATCACGCCCCCATTGCGCGCGCGCAATGGGAAGACATGGCCCGGTGTCGCAATCGCGGCAGAGGTATTCTGATCGTTGATCGCGGTCGCCACGGTCAGCGCGCGGTCAGCGGCGGAGATGCCGGTGCTGACGCCTTCGCGCGCCTCAATGCTTACGGTAAAGGCCGTCTCATGGCGCGAGGAATTGTTCACGGCCATCATCGGCAGGCCAAGATGATCAATCCGCGCAGAGGTCATCGGCAGGCAGATCAGGCCGCGCCCATGGGTGGCCATAAAGTTGATCGCCGCCGCATCCGCAAACTGCGCCGGGATGACGAAATCACCCTCATTCTCGCGGTCCTCATGGTCCACGAGGATATACATCCGGCCCGCACGGGCCTCGGCGATAATCTCTTCGGTGCTGGCAAGTGCAGCGCGCAGATCGCTCTCCACG
This sequence comes from uncultured Shimia sp., assembly GCA_937881735.1. Classification (GTDB taxonomy): domain Bacteria; phylum Pseudomonadota; class Alphaproteobacteria; order Rhodobacterales; family Rhodobacteraceae; genus Roseovarius. The sequence goes on along the minus strand of CALGEH010000049.1, from coordinate 6,937 downwards.
GGCCCCGGCTTTTGAAATGGCGTGCTGTCTGGCATGAGCCCTCCGCGTTTGGCGGATGAAATAGCGCAGCGGGCCGCTATTGACCAGAGCCGAGTGCCGCACGCACGCAGGCCGCGAAATCATCGCCGCGCTGCTCGAAATTGTCGTATTGATCGAAGCTGGCCGCCGCGGGGGCCAGAAGCACCGTCTCGCCCGGCTCGGCTTCTGCATGAGCGCGCGCGACCGCATCCTCCATGGTGGTGCAGACCTCTGCCTCTGTGCCTTTGAGCTGCACGGCAAACCCCGCCGCCTCGCGCCCGATCACGTAAGCCTTGGACACGCGGGCCAGCGCGGGGGCAAGCTCGGAAAGCCCCCCCTCCTTCTCCAGCCCGCCGCAAATCCAGCGTACTTTGTCGAACGCCATCAGCGCCTTGAGCGCGCTGTCCACATTCGTGGCCTTACTGTCGTTTACATATGTAACGCCGCCCGCCTCAGCGATGATCTGGCTGCGGTGCGGCAGGCCCGGATAGCTGTGCATCGCCGCCTCGATGACCTTGGGCGCCAGCCCCAACGCACGGCAAGCGGCGTAGGCGGCGCACGCGTTCTGGTGGTTATGCGCGCCGGGCAGGCCCTTGATCGGACGCAGATCAATGCTGCCCGCCTGCCGCCCCTTGCGGTACTCGCTGAGGAACCCTTTGCGCGCAAAAACCAGCCATCCCGGCCCAGTCAACTTGGTGCCAGACGACACGCGGATCACCCGATCATCCACGGGCCCCTCGCTTAGCTGCCCCGCCAGGAAACGCCCCTCCGGCTCATCCACGCCAATGATCGCCCGGTCCGGCCCACCCTCGGCAAAAAGCCTGCGCTTGGCTGCGAAATACCCGCCGAAGCCTGCGTGACGGTCCAAATGGTCCGGGCTGAGGTTGGTGAAGACCGCAATGTCTGGCGTGAGCGCGCGAGCGAGCTCCGTCTGGTAGCTCGACAGCTCCAGAACCACCACGCCGCCATCCAGGGGCGGGTCGATATCCAGAACGCCCCGGCCAATGTTGCCCGCCAGTTGCACATCGCGCCCCGCCTCGCCCAAGATATGCGCGATGAGGGCCGATGTGGTAGATTTTCCATTCGATCCAGTGACCGCGACGACGCGCGGCACGCTGTCCATCTCCTCCCAGCCGGACGCGGCGAAGGAGCGAAAGAAAAGCCCGATATCATTGTCCACCGGCACACCTGCGGCCATTGCGGCGGCAACGATGCGATTGGGCTCAGGATAAAGATGCGGAATACCCGGGCTGACGATCAGCGCCGAGATGCCCTCGAATGCGCCGTCGCGGCCAAGGTCCACAAGCGCAAAATCCTCAGCCTCCGCCGCCGCCCGCGCCATCGGGCTATCGTCCCAGCAAAGCGCCTCCGCCCCGCCCGCGCGCAGCGCCCGCGCCGCCGACAGACCCGAGCGGCCAAGGCCCAACACGGCCACGCGACGCGCCTCAAATCCAACCACTGGTATCATCGCAAGCCCTTTCCCAGACGCGGGGTCACCGCACCTTCAACGTCGCAAGGCCGATCATCGCGAGGATCAGCGAAATGATCCAGAACCGGATCACGATCTGCGGCTCGGCCCAGCCCTTTTTCTCATAGTGGTGATGAATGGGCGCCATCAGGAACACACGTTTGCCCGTGCGTTTGAAGTAAAGCACCTGAATGATCACGCTGAGCGCTTCGACCACGAAAAGCCCGCCGACAATCGCCAGCACGATCTCGTGCTTGGTGGCCACCGCAATCGCGCCCAGCGCGCCGCCCAGGGCCAAAGACCCGGTATCGCCCATGAAAACGGCCGCAGGCGGCGCGTTATACCACAAAAACCCGAGCCCCCCGCCGATCAGACCCGCGACAAAGACGAAAATCTCGCCCGTTCCCGGCACATAATGCACATCGAGATATTGCGTGAAATCCACCCGGCCCACCGCATAGGCGATCACGCCCAGCGTGCCCGCCGCAATCATCACAGGCATGATCGCCAGACCATCCAGGCCATCCGTGAGGTTCACCGCATTGGCGGCACCAACAATGACGAACATCCCAAAGGGAATGAAGAATATCCCCAAATTCAACAGCACGTCCTTGAACACCGGAAAGGCAAGCCGCCCCGCGAGCGGATCATAATCCGCAACCCGCGCGGCAAGCTCCAGATCCGCCGCCGAATGCACGCTCATCGCCCAATAGGTGGCAATCCCCGCGATGATAAAGCCCAGCAAAAGCCTCACCTTACCCGGCACACCCTTGTGATTGCCTTTGGAAACCTTGGCATAATCATCAGCAAAGCCGATCGCCGCAAAGGAGACGGTGACAAAAAGGATCATCCAAACAAACGGGTTGTCGAGGCGCGCCCAAAGCAGCGTCGAGAACAAAAGAGCGCCCACGATCAGCAATCCACCCATCGTCGGCGTGCCCGCCTTGGCGAAATGCCCCTCGGGACCATCCTCGCGTATTGGCTGCCCCTTGCCCTGACGGCGGCGCAGCACATTGATCAGCGGCTTGCCGAACATGAAGCCAAAAATCAGCGCCGTCATGAACGCGCCCCCGGTGCGGAAGGTGATATACCTGAAAAGGTTAAAGAAATCACCGCCGTCGGACAGAGCAGTCAACCAATAAAACATTCAATCGTCCCTTGCTTCGGGTCGGTTTGCCCGCCCCTTTTTGCGCAGCGCCTCCACAGCAAGGCTCACCTTGCTGCCCTTGGAGCCCTTGATCAGCACCACGTCGCCCGCGTCTATCATGCGAAACACCTCTGCTGCCAGTGCGTTTGCATCCTCAAACCACATGCCGCGCTGCGCCTCGGGCAACGCCCGGTGCAGCGCACGCATCCGCGGCCCCACACAATGCACCACGGTGAGCGCAGCAATGCTGGGCAAATCGGCAATCCCACGGTGCAACGCCTCCTCAGAGCGGCCAAGCTCCAGCATATCGCCAAGGATCGCAATCCGCCGCCCCTTGGTGATGCGGCCAATCCCGTCACGTGGTGCTGCGGCCGCCAGAACCTCCAACGCGGCCTGCATTGAAGTGGGGTTGGCGTTGAACGCATCGTCAATGAGATCAAGGGTCCAATCCTCATGCCCGCTATCGAGCCGCAGGACCTCCCGCCTGCCGCGTCCGGCGGGCGGTTGCCAGAGCGCCAGATCAGGTGCCGCCATCCCTGTATCCCCGCCCAGTGCCTCAACGGCGGCCAAAACGGCGAGACCGTTCATCGCAAAATGCCGCCCCGGGCTCATGATCTTGAAAAGGGCCACTTCGCCCCGCATTTCTGCGCGCACCGTGGTGCAGGTATCCGACATCCTGGCCGAGATGAGACGGTAATCCGCAGCGCCTTCGCCAAATGTCGTGATCTGTGCGGGCCTGGCGCGGGCGGTTTCCAGCAAGATGGATGTTGTGGGCAGGTCGATGTTCACAATCGCCTCTCCGCCCGGCTCCAGCCCCTCAAAAATTGACGCTTTTTCATGCGCGATTCCGTCAATACTCTCGAACGCTTCCAAATGGGCGGCGGCCACGGTGGTGATCATCGCCACATGGGGGCGCGCCATGCGGGCAAGCGGCGCGATCTCGCCGGGGGCATTCATCCCGATCTCGATCACCGCAAATTCGGTATCAGCAGGCATCCGCGCGAGTGTCAGCGGCACGCCCCAATGGTTGTTATAGCTCGCTTCAGCCGCATGGGTGCGGCCCTGGCGGGAGAGCACATCGCGCAACATTTCCTTGGTGGATGTCTTGCCGACCGAACCTGTGACGCCCACAACCCGCGCACCCGTGCGCGCCCGTGCGGCCCGGCCAAGCGCCTCCAGCGCCGCCAGCACGTCGCTCACGATCAGCAAGGGCGCATCCGACGCCACGCCTTCGGGGATATGGCTCACCATTGCCGCAGCGGCCCCCGCCGCGAGCGCCCCCGCCACAAATTCATGCCCGTCCCGCGCGGCCTTGAGCGCTACAAAGAGATCACCCTTGGCAATCGTGCGCGTATCAATCGACACACCCGTGGCGCACCAATCGCCGTGCGCCTGCCCGCCGGTGGCCTTTGCGGCCTCCGCAGCGGTCCAGAGCGCGCTCATGCGAGACCCCCATCCAGAGCGGCCACGGCCACGCTGGCCTGTTCAGTATCGTCAAAGGGCAGCACGTCATCGCCGACGATCTGCCCGCTCTCGTGCCCCTTGCCCAAGATCAGCAGCGCATCCCCCGGCCCCAGAGCGTCGACACCGCGCAGGATCGCCTCGGCGCGGTCGCCCACTTCCTGCGCATCGGGGCAGCCTTCCATCACGGCGGCACGGATCACGGCAGGATCCTCGCTGCGCGGGTTGTCATCGGTCACGATCACCTGATCCGCATGCAGCGCCGCCTGCCCCATCAAGGGCCGCTTGCCGGGGTCCCGATCACCACCGGCGCCGACAATTGCGACCAGCCGCCCCATCACATGCGGGCGCAGCGCCTGAATGGCGGTGGCCACGGCATCGGGCGTGTGGGCGTAATCCACGAACACGGCAGCACCATTCTCGCGCATCGCGGCCAATTGCATCCGGCCCCGCACGGTCTGCATCTGCGGCAGCACCTCGAACACGCGCCCCGGCTCATCCCCACCCGCGATACAGAGCGCCGCCGCGAGCAACAGGTTCTCCCCCTGAAATCCGCCGATGAGCGGTACATGCACCTGGTGCACATCGCCCTCCCAGTCAAAGCGCAACACCTGCCCCGTGGGCTCAAACCGCTGCGCCTCAAGCTGCAAATCAGCGCCCGCCGCGCGCCCCACACCCAGCACGACCTGACCGCGCGCCTCGGCGATGGCGGCCATATCCGCGCCGCGCGCATCATCTGTGTTGATCACCGCGATCCCGTCCTCGGGCAACACGCGATCAAAGAGCCCCGCCTTGGCGTCAAAGTAGGCCTCAAACGTCTTGTGATAATCCAGATGGTCCTGCGTGAAATTCGTGAACCCCGCCGCCACAAGAGACACCGCATCAAGCCTGCGCTGCTCAAGCCCATGCGATGACGCCTCCATCGCCGCATGGGTGACGCCCGCCTTTGCGGCCTCGGCCAGGGTGCGGTGCAGGGTAATGGGCTCGGGCGTGGTATGGGCCAGCGGTGCTGTCCAACTGCCCTCGACTCCGGTGGTGCCCACGTTGACCGCGCTATGGCCCAGCGCCTCCCAGATCTGGCGGGTGAAGCTTGCCACGGAGGTTTTGCCATTGGTGCCCGTGACGGCCACGATGGTCTTGGGCTGCGCACCAAACCAAAGGGCCGCAGCATACGACAGCGCCGCGCGCGGGTCTTGTGCGATGATCAGGGCCGCGTCGCTCGCCGCCAGCTCGGCCCGCGCGATGCGCGCACCCTCGGCATCCGTAAGGATCGCCCCCGCCCCTTGGCGCAACGCGTATTGGATGAACTCGCCCCCATGCACGCGGCTTCCGGGCAATGCGGCAAAGAGAAACCCGTCCTGCACCTGCCTGCTGTCCACGGCCATTCCCGTCACGCGGGCTTGCGCGCCGCCCTGGGCCGTCAGACCCAGCTCATCCAGTGTTTTCGCCTGCCCTGACATCTGCCCGCCGCCCGCCTGATATTATTGTGCCACCTGCGTTATATCAGGCAGATTCCGGGGTTCAATCTCGGGGCGCAAGCCCAAAAGGGGTGCCACACGCGCGATGATCTCAGCGGCGATGGGTACGGCGGTCCAGCCTGCTGTGCGGCGCGGCTCATCCCCGGAGGTCTCGACAGGTTCGTCCAGCGTCACGATCAGCACGTATTTGGGATCATTGCTGGGAAAAACGGCGGCAAATGTGGCGATCACCTTGTCATCGTAATAGCCGCCGCCGCTCGGGCGTGGCTTATCCGCCGTGCCGGTTTTGCCACCCACGCTATAGCCCGGAACCTCCCCAAGGCTCGCAGTGCCGGAACTGACCACCCGGCGCAGCATCCGCACAGACGCGGCAGCGGTCTCGGGTGACATGACGCGCAGGCCCTGCTGTGGAGCGTTCTGCTTCAAAAGCGTGGGCTTCACATAGCGCCCACCATTGGCTAGCGCCGCATAGCCCGCAGCCAGATGAAGCGGGCTGCTGCTCAGACCGTGGCCATAAGAAATCGTCACCGTGCTCAGATCGGTCCAACGCGGGGGCAAAAGGGGCTGCCCGCCTTGGGCCTCAATGATTTCCAAAGGTGTGGGTTCAAAGAACCCGAGGCTTTCAAGGAAATCTTTCTGCCGTTTGGCACCGACCTCAAGGGCGATCCGCCCAGTGCCCCGGTTGGAGCTTTGCACAATCACCTCAGACGCGGTGATAAGCCCGTAATTCTTGCGGTTGAACTCGCCAATGGGAAAGCCGCCGACGCGCATGGGGGGCGTGGTGTCGATGATCGTGTTCTCGTTGACGATACCCAGCTCAATCGCTTGGGCCACCGCGAAAATCTTGAAGGCCGAGCCAAGCTCGTAAACCCCCTGCACCGCGCGGTTGAAGAGCGGGCTGTCGCCAGCATAACCCGTTAGAAGCGGGCTGGGCCGATCGTTGGGGTCAAAATCCGGCAGCGACGCGATGGAGATCACCTCGCCCGTATGCACATCCATCAAGACGGCGGCAGCCCCCTTGGCGTTCATGATGTTCATACCCCCCAGAAGAACCCGCTCGGTCGCGGCCTGAATGGTCAGGTCCAGCGACAATTCCAAGGGCTTGTGCCCATGGGCTGGATCGCGCAGGCGCGTGTCGTAGAATTTCTCTATCCCAGCCACGCCGATCACCTCGGCGGCATGGACCCCCTCGCGGCCAAACCCCGCGCCGCCCAAGACATGCGCGGCAAGGCGGCCATTGGGGTAAAGCCGCATCTCACGTGGGCCAAAGAGCAGCCCCGGCTCACCGATATCATGCACGGCCTGCTTCTGCTCGGGGCTGATTTTCTTTTTGATCCAAAGAAACTTACGCTTGCCAGTGAAATC
>CALGEH010000048.1 GCA_937881735.1 uncultured Shimia sp. | reverse complement strand
ACAGGCTGACGCACTTGCTTCATCGTCGCGAAATAAGTCAAAAATCGAGGTGCCCGCCACACTATAGGGTATGCGGCGGGTGGCCGCTGAGCGTGGTTTGGCGCGCGTAGCCGCGCGGAAACGGGCCCCGACTCGACCATTTGGTTAAAATTGGATAAACGCCGCTGATGTTGAGGCAAGGATTGCCCTGCGCAGACAAAGGATGGCGTGATGTTTGGACGGTTGGTAATTGCGGTTTTGGCAGGATTTGTGGCCTTTGGCGGAGTGTCCGCCATGGCGGACACTCCTATGAAAAAGCTGCTGGGCGAGGAAAAGCGTGCCTTGGGTACGATGAGTGACGTCAAGGTGGCGAGCTATCTCAACGACCCCGTGAGCAAGATCGGCTATTCGCGCGACTGGATTGATGCGCAGCAAAAGGCCAAGGGCGGGCCAGAGTGGCGCTGCCTCGCCGAAGCGCTCTATTTCGAGGCGCGCGGTGAAAGCGTCAAGGGGCAGTTTGCCGTGGCCGAGGTCATCATGAACCGCGTCGATCACGCAGATTTCCCCGATAGCGTTTGTGACGTGATCCATCAGGGCACGGGCCGCAAATATGGGTGCCAGTTTACCTATACTTGCGACGGCCATGCCGAGATCATCTCCGAGCCGCGTGCGTTCGAGCGGGTGGGAAAAGTTGCCCAAGTCATGGTGCGCGGCGCAGATCGCCCGCTAACCCAAGGTGCAACGCATTATCACACGCGGGCGGTCAACCCGCGCTGGTCGCGCACCTATCCGCGCGTAGCGACAATCGGATTCCACCATTTCTACAAGCGCCCGACCCGCGTTTCGTCAAACTGACGTCCTGAGGTTTGTGCCGCGCGCGTGGCCATGCTAAGCCGCGCCAAAAGGGGCTTTGCGATGCCCCGCACCGGCAAGGCGGAGACGCGCGCATGAGCAAAGAAATCAGACTGGCCTTTGAGCATCCCGATGCCCGTGCCAATGCGACCGCCCCCGACGGCCCGCTTGACCGGATATCGGTTCGCGATCACACCGTCGAGGTGGAGATCGGCGCGTTTCAGGCCGAGCGTGGCACCACTCAGCGCATCTGTTTCAATGTGGTCGTCGAAGTGCGCCCTCTGACTGGCGTGCATGATGATGTCGACCGCATCTTGTCTTACGACAAGGTGACTGAGGCCATCATGGGCGAGTTGTCCGAAGAGCGTCTGAACCTGCTGGAGACATTGGCCGAACGTGTGGCTGAACGCATCTTGCTGGAGCCGCAGGCGGTCAGGACCTTTGTGCGAATCGAAAAGCTCGACCGAGGTCCGGGTGCTTTGGGTGTCGAGATTGTCCGCTCGGTCGAGGATCTGGCCACCAAGGACGCCGCCGCGCATGTGGGCACTGTGCCGCATCCGCATGTGGTGTTCCTGACAAATGCGGCGTTGCGTTCATCCAATTTGCCACGCTGGCTGGATCAACTCGAGCGGCGGGCAGAGCCAGTGATCCTTTGCGTGGGCCGCGCCGATGATGCCGCCCCCCAGACCGGGCACCGCATGACACAGCGGCGGGTGGACCTTCTGGCGATCGAGCAGAACGCATGGGTTCTGGCCGGGCGCGACGATCGCTGCGTTGTGGTGGCCAGCCGGACCGAGTTGGATTGGGCCATGAAGAACGGCCAGATCAGCGTTTGGGCCCCGTCGAAGATCGTGCTCGATGCGGTGGACGGTCCTGGTGCCGTGGACAGGCCCGTGGCGCTGGCCGCGTGGTTCTCGGGACATATCGAGGCCTCGGACCTTCTGGTGATCGGCGAGATGCCCCCCGAGGCGTCGCCTGTGCCGGTTCTGGTGCAGGACATCGCGCAATCGGGGCTCTGAGTGGCGTATTTCCGTCCTCTGGCACAGGTTGGCCCCGTGCGGCCCAAGGGCGCTCTGCCGCTGGCCGGGGGCTGGGCCTGGTTTGAGCGCGCAGAGGTTCTGAGCCGCACGGGCGCACCCGAGATTGTCCCCGCCTCCGAGATCCCGGGCGATGTGGTGGAAGGGCTGACCGCCCCCCGGGCAGATATCGCAGGGCTCAGCTTCGACGCGCCGCGCCTCATGGGTATCCTCAACACCACGCCCGACAGTTTCTCCGATGGTCGCCAGTTCGATGCGCCCGCCGTGGCGCTGGCCCATGCGCGGGCGATGGCGGCCAGTGGCGCGGATATCATCGACGTGGGTGGCGAATCGACCCGCCCCGGTGCGGACCTCATCGCCATAGACGAAGAAACCCACCGCACCGCGCCCGTGATCACGGCGATGCGCGCGGGGCTCGCCACGCCCATCTCCATCGACACGCGCAAGGCCCCCGTGGCAAAGGCTGCGGTGGCGGCAGGGGCCAATCTGGTCAATGACGTGTCCGGCTTCACCTTTGATGCAGCGCTGGCACCCTATTGCGCCGAGGCGGGTCTGCCCATTTGCGTGATGCATGCGCAGGGCGACCCACAAACCATGCAGAAGAATCCGCAATACGAAGACGTGCTTCTGGATGTGTATGATTATCTCGCCGCGCGGGTGGAGGCGCTCGTCGCCCTGGGCATCGCGCATGACCAGATCATCGTCGATCCTGGTATCGGCTTTGGCAAGACGCAGGCGCATAACCTGACGCTTCTGGCGGGGCTGAGCCTGTTTCACGGGCTCGGCTGTCCCGTGCTTCTGGGCGCGTCCCGCAAGCGGTTCATCGGGGATATCAGCGGGGCTGCCTCAGGCGCGCCGAGGGCGCCTGGATCTATTGGAGTGGCCCTCGCAGGTGTGGCGCAGGGCGTGCAGATCCTGCGCGTGCATGATGTGGTTGAGACGCGGGGCGCCCTGACGCTCTGGCAGGCGGCCACAATGGGTGGTGTCTAAGTCCGACGCCGTGCCTGAAAGAGACGTTTGAGCGCGCCAAGCTGGCTGAGCGCCACCCCGAAGAGGATGAGACCAAGCGCCGCGATGACCCCTGAAGGAAGCTCTTCTGACAGGATCAGAACGCCGAGGATCACGGACCAGATAGGCACCTGATAATTCACGAGGCTCATGAAAACCGGCCCCGCGCTGCGGATGATGCTGACCAGCATGAGCTGCGCGATGCCCGTGGGCAGAATGCCGAGATAGAGAAGCGCCAGAAGGCTGCGCGTGCTCAGATCGCTTGGCAACGGCTCCAGCACCAGCGCGATGGGCGTGATGATCAACGCCCCCACGCTGAGTGCTGCCGCCGAGAGCGAGAGCATATCGACCGCCGGGCAGAGCCGCGTGATGATCGAGCCCATCGCATAACATGCCGCCGCCGCAACACAGGCCAGCCGCGCCGTCGTCTCGAATTCCGCCCCCGTCTGGGACAACGCATCTGGGCCTATTAGCACGATCACCCCGCAAGTGCCGATGAGAAATCCGATGAGGCGGCGCAGGTGCATCTGCCCGCCGGGCACGAAGAAATGCGCCAGCGGCAGCACCAGAAGCGGGACCACGGACATGCACACCCCGGCAAACCCCGAGGCCACATATTGCTGCCCCCAGCCGAGCAAAAAGAACGGCAGCGCGTTGGACAAGACCCCCATCGCGAGCACGCAAAGCCAGATCAGCCCGGCCCCCTCGCCGCGCATCCGTGGCAGGCCCGCCCCGCGCACATAGGCGATGCCTAAAAGCAAAAGTGCGCCCATGCACAGACGGCACGCCACCAGCATCAAAGGGCCGACCCCTTCCAGGGCAATGGTGACGAACATGAAAGACGCGCCCCAGATCAGGCCAAGGCTGACCAGAAAGAGCCAGTTGAGGGCTGTGGGGGGTGTCATTGCGCCGCGTGCCGGGAACCGCCGCCGCACAGAGGCGTTGAGGGGGCAATCAAGGAAAGGAGTTCTGTCATGGAAATGCCCCTACTCTTCATTCTGGCCGGTGTCACCTTCTTGTTGGTGATCGGCTTTGCGATCTGGAGCAAACGTGCCACCGAAGAGCGTCTGGATGACGGCGATGCGCCGAAATCAACGCTGGCGGTGGACAAGGACAGCCGCGGGAAACCTGCGGATGTGAAATAAAAGAAGGCCCGGCCGCGTAGAATGCAGCCGGGCCTTACCGTGTTTAGTTCTTGGCTTTGTCGACCATCTTGCCCGCGGAAATCCACGGCATCATGGCGCGCAGCTTTTCGCCCGTTTCTTCGATCTGGTGCGCATCGTTGATGCGGCGCGTGGCCTTGAACGAGGGCTGGCCCACGGCGTTCTCAAGCATGAAGTCACGCACGAATTTGCCGTTCTGGATGTCGGTGAGGACCGCTTTCATCTTCGCCTTGGTCTCATCATAGGGCAGGATGCGCGGGCCGGAGACATACTCGCCATACTCGGCTGTGTTCGAGATCGAGTAGTTCATGTTGGCGATGCCGCCTTCATAGATCAGGTCCACGATCAGCTTCACTTCGTGCAGGCATTCGAAATACGCCATCTCGGGCGCATAGCCTGCTTCGACCAGCGTCTCAAAGCCCATGCGGATCAGCTCAACAAGGCCGCCGCAAAGCACGGCCTGCTCACCGAAGAGGTCGGTCTCGCACTCTTCGCGGAAGTTGGTCTCGATGATGCCCGAACGCCCGCCACCGATGGCGGAGCAATAGCTAAGCCCGATTTCCAGCGCCTTGCCCGATGCGTCCGTGTCCACAGCCACGAGGCAGGGCACGCCGCCGCCTTTGGTGTATTCGCCGCGCACAGTGTGGCCGGGGCCCTTGGGGGCCATCATGATGACGTCGATGCCTTCCTTGGGCTCGATCAGACCAAAATGCACGTTAAGCCCGTGGGCAAACGCAATCGCGGCACCGGCGCGGATATTGTCGTGGACGTATTTCTTGTAGGTGTCTGCCTGAAGCTCATCGGGCATGGTGAACATGATCAGGTCAGCCCAGGCGGCGGCCTCGGCGATACCCATGACCTTGAGGCCTTCGCCCTCGGCCTTCTTGGCGCTGGCTGAGCCTTCGCGCAGGGCGACGACGAGGTTCTTGGCGCCCGAATCGCGCAGGTTCAGCGCGTGGGCGTGGCCTTGGGAGCCGTAGCCCAGAATGGCCACTTTCATGTCTTTGATCAGGTTGATGTCGCAATCACGGTCATAATAAACGCGCATGGATTTTTCCTCCGGGGTTTGTGTCTGAGTGGAATTTAGCCGTTTGGCGCTGATTTAGAGCGCAATTTCGAGTGCATATGTCGAATTATTTGAGTATTTATAACTAAGAAGAAGATATGGTAGAATAATCATGCTTGATGATGTGGATCGGCGGCTTTTGCGACTCTATCAATATGACGCGTCTTTGGGGCCTGCGGAACTGGCCGAGCGGGCGGGAGTCACGCCTGCGACCTGCGCCCGGCGGCTGGATCGCATGGCATCGGCGGGGATCATTCGAGGCAACCGCGCAGTGATCGACTGGCGCAAGCTGGGCTATGCGGTGGAGGTGAGCCTGCGCGTTACGCTGGACAAGGCCCAGCCTCGCGCCTTCGAAGAGTTCGCGCAAGCCGCGCGCAAGATACCGGAGGTTTTGGAAATCCAGAGCTTTCTGGGTCGGGTGGACACGCGGCTCTCAGTCATTGCGCGCGACATGGCGCATTACCAGCAGATTTACCGCGAGAGCATCCTTGGCCTGCCGCATATCGCGGATGTTGAGGCCTTGATGCATGTCGCGCGGATCAAATCGGATGAGGCGCTGCCGCTATGATCGAGCTTGATTCCGTGGACCGTCAAATTTTGCGGGCCTTGTCCGAGGATGCGACGCAGAGCGCGAGTGCGCTGGGGCGCGCGCTGGGCCTGTCGCAGCCCGCGACGTGGCGGCGGATCAAGCGGTTGCGTGAGACGGGCGTGATCGCGGGGCAGCGGCTGGACCTGGACCGGGAGCGGCTGGGCTTTGGTGTGGCGGTGTTTCTGGGCGTGAAGCTTGCCACCAAAGGGCGCGTGAGCCTTGAGGATTTTGAGCGCGCGGTGACGGCGATCCCGGAGGTGCAGACGGTGGAGCATATCCTTGGGCTTTACGATTACCGCCTGCGGGTGGTGGCGCGGGATATTTCGGATTTTGAGCGGGTGTTGCGGCGGCGGATCATGACCTTGCCTGGGGTGGGGGATGTGGAGGCCAACGTTTTGCTGAGCGAGGAGCGGCGGCCGGGCCCAATCGGCTGATATGCTTTGCCAAAGGGGCGTGGGGGCGCTAGCTCTGGCGGTGAAACGCGAGGAGAAATGTTATGAATGCGCTACTTGATACGGTCGATCCTGATGGGCTTTTGGAATATTCGGTGGTGTTTACCGACCGGTCCCTGAACCATATGTCGGCAAGTTTTCAACAGGTTATGAATGACATCTCGGGGATGCTCAAAGAGGTCTACAACGCAGATGCCGTGGCGCTGATCCCCGGTGGTGGCTCTTACGGGATGGAGGCGGTTGCGCGGCAGTTTGGCACGGAGGCCAATGTCCTGATCGTGCGCAACGGGTGGTTTTCGTTCCGCTGGAGCCAGATTTTCGATGTGGGCGGTTTTGCCGCGGACACGACCGTGTGCATGGCGCGCCAGACCGGCAACGGGGTGACCGCACCCTTCGCGCCCATGCCGATCGAGGAAGTGACGGCCAAGATCCGGGAGGCCAAGCCCGATGTTGTTTTTGCACCTCATGTGGAAACCTCCGCGGGGGTGATCCTGCCCGATGATTACATAAAGGGTCTGGCCGACGCCGCCCATGAGGTGGGCGCGCTTTTGGTGCTGGATTGCATCGCATCGGGCTGTGCCTGGGTTGATATGAAGGCGACGGGCGTGGATGTGCTGATCTCGGCCCCGCAGAAAGGGTGGTCCGCATCGCCGTCATGCGGGCTTGTGATGATGTCTGCGCGGGCGGTGGAGCGGCTGGAGAACACCACATCAAACAGCTTCGCCATTGATCTCAAGAAGTGGCATTCGATCATGCAAACCTATGAGAATGGCGGCCATGCCTATCATGCGACGATGCCCACAGATGCGCTGCGCGTCTTTCGTGATGTGATGCTGGAGACCAAGGAATACGGGTTCGATCGGCTTTGCGATGCGCAATGGGCGCTGGGCAGTGGCGTGCGGGCGATGCTGGCCGAAAAGGGTGTGGTGTCGGTCGCCGCCGAGGGGTTTGGCGCGCCGGGAGTTGTGGTGAGCTACACGGGTGATCCGGATGTGCAGAACGGTAAGAAATTTGCCGCAGAAGGCATGCAGATCGCGGCGGGCGTGCCCCTGCAATGCAACGAGCCTGAAGGGTTTCGAACCTTCCGGCTGGGGCTGTTCGGGCTGGACAAGCTCTATGATGTGGATGCGGCGCTGGGGCGTTTGAAGGTTGTTCTGGACAAGGTGCTCTAGGGCGCTCCGAGCTTGGCTCAGCCCCGTATTCAGCCCCGTGCGCCAAGGCCCATCTGCATCAGGGTCTTGCGCACGGGCGGCAGCGCGTAGAGCGCATTGAGACCCATGGCGCGGGCATCGCGCAAGGGCTGCGCGTGCATCATCGACGCGCGGTTCAAAAGGTCTATCCCGGCCACGCGGGCGCGAATTTCAGCGTGGCGAGCACGATGATATTTCTGGAGCATGTCACGGCTGCCCAGATCACCCGGTGCGGCCACGGCTAGATCGCGCAGGGCGCGCATGTCGCCAAGGCTCATGTTCAGCCCCTGCGCGCCGATGGGGGGCACCACATGGGCGGCTTCTGCCACAAGAGCCACCCGTTCGGACCAGAGCCGCTCGGCCATTTGGCTGATGATTGGCCAGATCGTGCGGCGCGAGGCCAGCGTGAGCGGCCCGAAGAGATAGCAGCTGCGCGCGCTCATCTCGGCCTCGAATGTGGGCGCGTCCAGTGTTGCGAGGCGGGCGGCCTCGGGGCCGCGTTCCATCCATACAACGCCGGATGACGGCATGCCCTCGTGATCGGGCAGCGGGACCAGTGTGAAGGGCCCGCCGCTGCGGTGAATTTCTGTGGAGACGTTGGCGTGCGGGATCGGGTGCGTGACGGCAAATGCCAGCGCCTTCTGGCCATAGCGGGTGGTCGTGGCATCAATCCCGGCGGCCTTGCGGATGGGGGAGGCGCGCCCGTCGGCGGCGATCACCAGCCGTGCGCGCACGCGGGTGCCATCGCTGAGACCCACGCGGGCCTCGGCCGTGCGGGTCAGCAGCGACGCGGTGCCAGTGCCGGGGCGAAACTCCACATTCGGCAGGGTGCCGAGATGCGCGACCATCTCGCGCCGCAAGAGCCAGTTAGGCAGGTTCCAGCCAAAAGGCAGCTCCGACAGTTCGGCGGATTTGAATTCCTTGGTGATGCGTGGCTCGGGCGCGGCCCCGCCGGCATCGACGATGCGCATGACCTCAAGCGGTGTGGCGTGATCCTTGAGGCGGTCCCAGAGGCCGACCTCCTCCAACAGCTTTTGCGCCGGTTGCAGGAACGCGGTGGTGCGCAGATCGGCGCCGTCCGTGTCGCGCGCTGTGATGGGCGGGGCGGGATCGACGCAGAGCACCGAAAAGCCGGCAGTGCCGAAAACGGATGCAGCCGCAAGCCCGGCTACGCCGCCGCCCGAAATGAGGATGTCTACATCTGTCATCGCGCCCTCCGTCTCATCTGCGCGCGCAGGATATGCGCGCGCGCCTCGCTACGCCAGCCTTTGGCCCGAATGTCACCCCCAGGTGATGAGGATCAGGCAGGTCCAGATCACCGGCACCATCGCCAGCGCGGGGATGTAAAGACCGGGCACGCCGAATGTGAACACGCTCAGACCCCATGCGGCGATGAACATCAACACCGTGAAAAGGATCATCAGATCGCGCATCGCTGTGCTTACTGCGGGACGGCTGCGGGTGGCGGACACATTTGTGGTATCGGCAAGGGACATCTCGGAATTCCTTTTGTTTCTGTTCGCTGGGATTGAGATAGTGGCCCCCGCAAGATCTGCGCAGGTGCGAATTGACGCATGTAGGCTCAGGTGAGGTGCGCAAGGAAGGTCGCCAGATCATCCGTGTGATGGTGAATATGCGCCGAAGGGGCCGCTCCGGGGGCCACATGCACGGTTTTGAGGCCCATTTCGTGCGGAATCTTCAGGTTTCTAGGCTCATCTTCGAACATAGCGGCGGTTTTTGGATCAAGACCGTCTGTCTGGAAAACTGTTTCAAATGCCGCACGTTCAGGTTTTGGCGCGTATCCTGCATGCTCCACGCCATAAACTGCGTCAAAAAGCCCACCCAGCCCGCGGGCCTCGGCCACACGCTGCGCGTAAGGCGCGGTACCGTTGGTGTAGATAATTCGCCGCCCCGGCAGCGCCGCGATTCGTGCGCGCAAGGTGGGATCGGGAGTGAGCACGCTGAAATCAATGTCATGCACGGCGTGCAGATAGGGTCCGGGATCAAGGTCATGCTCGCGCATCAACCCCGCCAAAGTGGTGCCATGGGTCTGCCAATAATGCCCGCGCAGATGATCGGCCTCCGCATGGCTCACTCCGAGCGCGTCCATCACAAACGCCGTCATCCGCACCTCGATCTGATCGAAGAGGCGCATATGCGGCGGGTAGAGCGTGTTGTCGAGGTCAAAGACCCATGTGCGGATATGCGAAAACCCTTGGCCGAAATCATGTGCTGTCATGGGGCCAAGGTAGGGGTGGGGTGCGGGGCGTCAATCTACAAAGGGGCGTTAGGACGTGCCATCTTTACTTTGCGACTTGTCCGGCGCTAAGTTTGGCCCTTCGATGTGTAAGGAAAGCCCGATGAACTCCCCCCAAAAAGACGCCTATACCCTGATCCTTGAAGCGATTGACGTGGGCATGTTCAAACCTGGCGACCGCCTTGTGGAGAGCGATCTGGCTGACCGCTTTGGCGTGTCGCGCACGCCCATTCGCGAGGCGCTGCAACGGTTGGAGACGCAGTCGCTTCTGGCGCGGGATGGGCGGAGCCTGATCGTGGCCTCCCTGGATCACAACCAACTTGCCGAGCTTTACGTGGTGCGCGCCGAGCTTGAAGGGCTGGCCGCCAGCCTTGCCGCACGCCATGCGACGCCCGAGGAGGTCGCCGTGCTGCGCGATATGGTGGAGGATGACCGCCAGTTGATGGGCCATCCCGACAAGATGGCGCGCGCGAACCGCCGCTTTCATAAGCAGATCCACTTGTCATCACACAACCGGTTTCTGGTGCAGCAGCTTGATCTGGTGCACCGGTCCATGGCGCTTATGGCGACCACATCGCTCGCCGCTGTGGGTCGTGATGAGGACGCGATTCGCGAACATGATGCGATTGTGCGCGCCATTGAGGCGGGCGATTGTGCCGGTGCGCATGCAGCCCTGAAGGCCCATATCTCAAAAGCGTTTGTGACGCGCCTCAAGCTGGACTCGGGCGAGGTCGAATCCACCCTTTAGAGCGGATTTCCCGACCAGAGCCAAGGAATGCCCGTGGCTTGTCTTATCCCAGAAAAACGGCGCGAAGATCAGCTCATAAAGCGCTTTAAAGGCGGCGATGGTGCCCAGCGGTGTGTAGAGATGCATCGTCGGCGCCCATGGCATGAGGTGGCGATGGAAGCGGCCTGACACAGCCATGAGGTGAATGCCGATATTGAGCACCTCCACCGCCAGAAAGAGCCGCCCAAACGCCACAAGCACCTCGCGCGGCAATACCGGATCAAACGGATGTGGCAGGCCAAACAGCACCAGCCAGAACGACCACAAAAATGGTGCCAGCATGAATTGCGACAGCGCCGCCACGAAATGCGCCTGAAACCCCCAGAACTTCCAGGCACCAAGCTGCCGATAGAGCAGCCGCGGCTGGCGCATATGCACGAGATAGGTGGTCATATAGCCCTTGAGCCACCGTGAGCGCTGTTTGATCCATGGCCAGGGTTTGCACGCAGCCTCCTCGCCGGTGACGGTGCCGATCACCTCCGTCCGGTAGCCGTGCCGCGCGAGGCGAAAGCCCAGATCGGCGTCTTCGGTCACGTTATGTGCATCCCACCCGCCAAGGTTTTCCAGCACTTCGCGGCGGAAATAAAGCGTCGTGCCGCCCAATGGGATCGCAAAGCCCAGCCGCGCGAGTCCGGGCAGCATCACGCGGAACCATGTGGCGTATTCGATGGAAAAGCACCGCGCGAGCCAGTTCTGGCG
>CALGEH010000047.1 GCA_937881735.1 uncultured Shimia sp. | reverse complement strand
CTTTGATCGTGATACCGCGCTCGCGCTCGATATCCATACTGTCCAGCATCTGTGCCTTCATGTCCCGCTCCGCGACCGTATTGGTCTGCTGGATCAGGCGATCGGCAAGTGTGGATTTACCGTGGTCGATATGCGCCACGATCGAGAAGTTCCGGATATGTGAAAGGTCTGTCATGGGCTTGGATATGATGCGCTTTAGGGGGTTGGTCAAGCGCGATAGAAGGCCGGGGCGCAGAGCCGCAGAATGGTAGCCGGATGTGCGCACGCGTATGTTGTGAATTGAAAAATCCACGCGGCTGGGGCACTATTGGCAAAACGGTGCGGGCACGGGGCATATTGCCTCCTCAAAAGACCCGCCGACATGAGGCAAGAGCGATGAAAAACCTTCTGATTGCAGGATTGATCCTGACGCTTGCGGGCTGCGGTGGCGGCGACCGCTTCAAAAAGAGCGACCGGGGCGAGTTCTCGAATAGCTCTTCCATCCCACGTTCTGCACCACGCGCCACAGGACCCATCAGCACGGCCTGCCTCACCTCTGACCGCAAAGCGCGCAGTCGGGCGCTGTGTGGCTGCATTCAGGCTGTGGCCGATCAGACGCTGACCAATTCGCAGCAGCGCCGCGCCGTGAAATTCTATTCAGATCCACAACTGGCCCAGGATATCAGGCAATCGGACCGCTCGAATGACGAAGCGTTTTGGGACGCCTACATAGCATACGGCAAACGCGCCAGCGCCACCTGTAGCTAGGCGCGCGCCGCCTGAACAATGGCAGTCGTGAGGCAATCAAGGCTGTCTGTCCATGCTATGCCTTCAGGCATTGCACCCGACATCATCGATAATTCCGTGCAGGCGATCAGCAGGTGGTCCGCGCCCGCCGCACAAAGCGCCTCTGCCTCGGCCCACAAGGCGGGCATCAGGGCTTCTCGTGGCTCGCCTGCCTTTACCGCGCGAATGATCTCCAAAAGCGATGCTTCCTCGGCGGCCCAAACCGGGGTCAGGCCCGCTGCCGCAAAGGGCGCATCAAACACGCCCGCTATCCGCGTGGCGGGGCTTGCTAGCATGCCGATACGCTTTGCGCCTTGGCCGTTGAGGGCGTCGGTGGTCAGGTTGATCATATGCAGGAACGGCAGCTTCGTGGCCCGCTTAACCGCGTCCACATAGTGATGCGCAGTGTTGCAGGGCATGGCCAGCGCCTGTGCCACTGCGGCCTCCAGCCCCCGCGCCATGGCGGCCAAAACCGGGCCAGGATCTTCGGCACCACCCTCAATCAGCGCCCTTATCCGGCTCGGCACTTGGGGGTTCTGATGCACGATCAAAGGCACATGATCCGCATCATCCGAAGCCGGGACCGCAACGATCACCTTTTGCATCAAAAGGACTGTCGCCTCTGGCCCCATCCCGCCAAGGATGCCCACGGCCTTCACGCCGTCACACCACAACGGCGATTGGAGTTTGTCGTCCCGCCCCCGCCACAAGCAGGGCAGAAGGAGGGAGATTCGACTAAGGTCATCTGAGCTATCCCGTATAAGCCGCGCGCGGACGCTTCATGAGACCAAAGCCACCACGCTGGCGCCCGCACTTCAAGGGTCGTCTTTACCGCGCCCCAAGAAAGCTCAATTCGGCCATCACTGCCGTGGACGTCGCCTCAACCTTCATCACTTACGCCGTGATCAGACCCATGACCCATGGAATGGCCGCCCTTGCGCTCCAGATCGACAGGCACGTCGATTTCGATCTCACCTGCCTGCTCAAAGATCAGCGTGAATGGCACCATCTCACCCTGTGTCAAGGGCGCGGTCAGCCCCATCAACATCACATGTTTGCCGCCACGCTCCAGTATCAGCGTCTGACCTGCCGGAAGGGCAAAACCATCCTCCACATGCAGCATCCGCATCACGCCATTGGCGTCCTCTTCATGGGTGTGAAGCTCCACCTTTTCAGCGGCAGGCGATGCGACCGCGATAAGCCGATCCTCAGCCGCGCCAGTGTTTGTCAGATGCATGAACGCGGCCCCCGTGACCGCCCCGGGAGAGGCGCTGCGGGCATACGCGTCCATCACCTTTATATCAGAGGCAAAGACCGGCATTGCGACACAAGCAGCCAAGGCGGCTGCCAAAATATTCCGCGTGAAAACCATTCTGGTATCTCCCTATTTGCCAACAGCTTTGCGCCTACATATGACTGCAGAGCCCAACTGCGCAGCAACAAAACGCAAAACGGCCCCGCCGGATAGTCGGCAGGGCCATAATTTTCCGGCTTCACGGCGTATGATTAGGCGTCAGGGGTCAAGGCCGCTGCGTCATCAATCTTGGAGATCGCTTTCTTGACCTTCAGCGCGTTTGCCGACAGCTCCGCATCCTTAGATTTGGCCAAAAACGCGTCAAGCCCACCACGGTGATCCACGGTGCGCAAAGCAGCAGCCGTGATCCGCAGCTTTACGCCGCGGCCCAAGGCCTCGGATTGCAGCGTCACATCGTTCAGGTTCGGCAAATACCGACGCTTGGTCTTATTGTTGGCGTGGCTCGAGTTGTTCCCAACCATTGGGCCAACTCCCGTAAGTTCACAGCGGCGCGACATGGCGTCATCCTCGTCTTTTCATGCAAGGCCCCGAAGGCCCGTATCAAAACAAATGGGCACCACCATAGGCGCCGCCCCCAATTCCTTTGTGGGTGCGTAGGCGGAATCGCTCGGCCCGTCAAGAGACCGGCACACCTTTTGCCCGCGCGTCACCAAAAAAGAGCTATGCCTTCGGCGAGGATATTTGAAGCAAGAAGATGATCAGGCCGCCTCGCCCTCTTCTTGCCAAAAGTATCCCGGGGGGTGGTGAAAGCTGGCACAGCTTTTGCCGGGAGGGCAGCGCCCCCTAATCCGCGTCCTCACCCAAAAAGCCACCCGACTGGCGCGACCAGAGCCCAGCATAGACCCCACCGAGCGCCAGCAATTCATCATGTGTGCCGTCCTCGACGACGCGGCCTTGATCCATCACCACGATCCTGTCCATCTGCGCAATCGTGCTGAGACGGTGGGCGATGGCGATAACCGTTTTGCCCTCCATCAGACCAAAAAGCGTATCTTGAATGGCAGCTTCTACTTCTGAGTCGAGCGCCGATGTGGCCTCGTCCAGCACCAAAATTGGAGCGTCCTTAAGGATCACTCGCGCGATGGACACACGCTGGCGTTGCCCGCCGCTCAGCTTCACGCCCCGCTCGCCCACTTGGGCCGCGTAACCTGTGCGGCCTTCGGGGTCTTGCAGATCGAGGATGAAGTCATGCGCCTCGGCCCGCTTCGCCGCCGCCATCATCTGCTCTTCCGTCGCGTCCATTCGCCCGTAGAGCAGGTTCGCGCGGATCGAGCGGTGCAGGAGCGAGCTGTCCTGGCTCACCATCCCGATGGAGCGGCGCAGCGAGGTTTGCGTGACACCCGCCACGTCCTGTCCATCGATTTCAATCACGCCTTCTTCGGCATCCCGGAAGCGCAGGAGGAGGTTCACAAGGCTCGACTTGCCCGCACCCGAACGGCCCACGAGGCCGACACGCTGACCCGGCGCGATGCTCAAATCCACGCCATTGAGACCGCCATGGCCTTTCCCATAGTGATGCGTCACGCCCTTGAAAGCGATGGCCGCTTCACTGACCTGCAGCTGCCCCGCACCCGGCTTGTCCACCACGCCATGCGGCACGGCGATCGACCGCAGCCCTTCGCGGATCACACCCGCGTGCTCGAAAAGGCGGATGATCACCCACATGATCCAGCCTGACATCCCGTTGAGCCGGATCGTCAACGCTGTGGCCGCTGCCACCTCGCCCACGCTCACGCGCCCCTCGGTCCAGAGCCAGATCGCCGGGATGAGCATGGCGAGGATCAGGATGCCATTGATAATGTTGAGGCCAAAATTGAGCTCGGTCATCAGCCGCAGGAACCGCTGAAACCGTAGACGCAGGCGTTTGAGCGCCGACAGGACGTATCTCTCCTCCGTCCCCTCATCGGCGAAAAGCTTTATCGTCTCTATGTTGGAATAGGCATCCACCACGCGCGCGGTCACCGTCGAACGCGCATCGGACCATTTTTCTGACGCCATCCCGACCCGCTTTGCGATGTAGCGCACGTAGAGCGCGTAGATAACTGCCCAAGCCAAGAGGGGCAACGCGAGAACAGGCTCCACGCTGGCGAGGATCAGCGACGCACCAATCACATATGTCAGGGCGTACCAGACCCCCTCGAACGCCATATAGGTTGCATCCTGCACCGCCTCACCCAGCTGCATCACGCGGTTGGTCAGTCGCCCGGCGAAGTCGTTCTGAAAAAAGGCCGAGGATTGGCCCAAGAGATGTTTGTGCGCGCGCCAGCGAACCTGCTCTTGAAGGTTTGAGGCCAGCATCTGTTCTAGCAACAAGTGATTTAGCAGAAATGCAAACGGCCTCAGCGTGAGGATGAAAAGCCCCACGAGGAGCAGCTCGGTGCCATGATTGGCCATAAGCGTCTCGGGCGTATTGGCGCCCAACAGATCAATTATGCGGCCCGTATAGAAGATCAGCCCAGTCTCGATCAAAGCCACAAGGATGCCGCTGCACGCAAGCGCCGCCATCCATTTGTGGAACGGTCCGTAATGGGATTTCAGATACTCCCAAAGCGTCGCGGGCGGCGTCTCTTCTGACGCGGGTGCAAACGGATCAATGAGGTCTTCGAACTTTTTGTACATCACGGACGCCTTTGAAAAAGCGGGGTATTTGGGCCCGTTTCGCACAGATCACTGCGCATGGCGGCCGGCGAAAAGTCTCTATCTTGCGTGAAGACATGTGGCACACGGGCTCGGGGTCCAGTCCCCGAGCTTGGTAGCGCAGGCGGCGGCTGGAGTCACCTTTTGATTGGCGCCACTCTTTACTGCCATACGCAGCAGAGCTAGTGTTCTGAGTCTGACGCTTCCTACCTGTTTCCCCTGATTTCATCGAGA
>CALGEH010000046.1 GCA_937881735.1 uncultured Shimia sp. | reverse complement strand
AGACCGTTCTGGCGTCGAAATTGACTACTGCCCTCAATGCCGTGGCGTGTGGCTGGACCGGGGCGAGTTGGACAAGATCATCGAGCGTTCGGTCCCTGCCGCCGCCCCGCCCCCCGCGCCTGAGCCACGCGGCTATGACCGTGGATATGAACGCGAACAACAACCCTACCGCAAGAAAAAGCGCGGCGGGTTTCTTGAAGACATCTTCGACTTTTGATCATGGCGCTGGGCCTCGTGCGGCCTGAGCGTTGATGGTTTGGCGTACGCTTAGGAAAGTGGAATATCGGCCTCGCAGGCGCGGAATGCCGCCAGCGGGGCCTCTACCCCTGAGAGGCTGATGACCACTGCGACATCGCCCGCAAGCGCCACGACCTGCCCGCCCCCGGCCATCCCATCCAGCACATTGCCAAACCCGCTATCGGTGACCGTGAGCGTGCGGCGATCATCGCTGAGGCTGTGGCGGTTGGTCCCGATCTGCCGCGCCGTGGGCCCGTCAAATTGCATGACGAAAAGGGGGCTTTCC
Organism: uncultured Shimia sp.; assembly: GCA_937881735.1. Classification (GTDB taxonomy): domain Bacteria; phylum Pseudomonadota; class Alphaproteobacteria; order Rhodobacterales; family Rhodobacteraceae; genus Roseovarius. The sequence goes on along the minus strand of CALGEH010000046.1, from coordinate 3,712 downwards.
GGCCAAGGCTCGGGCGCTGTGATCGAGACCGTGTAGCGCGGTGCGGTCGGGTCATAGGTGAGCGCCATCGCCACGTCGCCGGGCGGTGATGTGAGCAGGCACGGGCTGCCGGGCGTGAACTCCCACGCATGGGAGGGAGCGGTGAGGGTGAGGAGGGCGAGGATGAAACGCATGGGGTGAGGGTAGCATGAAATCCGGATTTTCAACGTCCGATGAAATCCCGGCCAGGAATCAAGGCCGCAGGCCGCCGGGCTAGCGTCATGCTGAAAGCATGCCTCTGGCATGACCCGCCCCCCGGGGCGGGTGTGCCGTTAGTATGACCGACCAGTGCTTTTTTGGTAATGAGCCACCCTAATATTGCACCGAGCAGTTAGAGAGAAGCTACCCGGAAAACCAACTGCTACAGGCGACTTCTGTCCTGTCACCGATGTTTGTCCACTCGCTTGATATGGCTTCGTTCAAGTGCCTTGTGCCGATGTTGTCAAAGTACCATTGAGCAACAACGTCATCATTTGCGGATGTTCCAAAAGAAATGAACTGGCCGGGTGACGTTCCGGGCCCTCGATAAAAGATGTCAGGATATCGTGCCCTTTGCTCGCTATCTTCTTCGAAACCGCAGACTGAATTGACCTTTAGACCAGCAATTTCAACAGTTCCTTTTATCCTAAAGCACGACGTGGAATCGTAGCCAAGGTTTGCAGAAACATCAATTGCACCTGCCTCTGAGAGCGATTGAATTATAGGCCCGGGAGAAGGGTCTTGTTCGCACCTGAGTTGCTCCAATACAAATATATCCCAAGTCTGAGCAATTGCTGCGTTTGAGGCCACGCACAAAGTGACGACAACAAGACTCTGTATTGCCCTAGATATTTCACGAATAGACAATCTCATTTCAACGCCCCCGCCGCTTCACATTCCCGCCTCTTTGCCCACCACGGCCTGCCGTGCTTCTCCCGCGCCCTTTGCTCGCCGCGTCCACGGCTTCTTCCACCGCGGATTGACGCGCTAGTGGATCATCAGACAACACCAGATCAACCGCTTCCAGCCTCTTCACCTCGTCGCGCAGGCGGGCGGCTTCTTCGAACTCGAGGTTCTCCGCCGCTTTGCGCATGTCCAAACGCAGGCCGTCGAGATGGGCCGCCAGATTACCCCCGTGCAGCGGATTGTCGATCTTGGCGGTCACGCGGCTCATATCCACGTCGCCCTTGTAGAGGCCCGACAGGATGTCCTCGACGTTCTTCTTGATCGTGGCGGGGGTGATGCCGTGCTCTTCGTTATAGGCCATCTGCTTGGCGCGGCGGCGGTCGGTCTCGCCCAGGGCGCGCTCCATCGAGCCTGTGATACGATCGGCATACATGATCACGCGGCCATTCTCGTTGCGCGCGGCGCGGCCGATGGTCTGAATGAGCGAGGTCTCGGAGCGCAAAAAGCCCTCCTTGTCCGCATCCAGAATGGCCACCAGCCCGCATTCGGGGATATCGAGCCCCTCGCGCAGAAGGTTGATCCCGATCAGCACGTCAAACGCCCCCAGACGCAGATCGCGCAGGATCTCGATCCGCTCGATCGTATCAATGTCCGAATGCATGTAGCGCACGCGGATACCTTGCTCGTGCATGTATTCGGTGAGGTCCTCAGCCATGCGCTTGGTCAGCGTGGTGACAAGCGTGCGCATCCCGTCGGCGGAGACTTTGCGCACCTCATCGAGCAGATCATCCACCTGCATTTCCACGGGCCGGATTTCCACCACCGGATCGAGAAGGCCGGTGGGGCGGATCACCTGTTCGGTAAACACGCCCCCGGTTTGCTCGATCTCCCATTTGGCGGGCGTGGCGGAGACGAAGACGGACTGGGGCCGCATCGCATCCCATTCCTCGAACTTCAGCGGGCGGTTATCCATGCAGGACGGCAGGCGGAAGCCATGCTCGGCCAGCGTCATCTTCCGGCGGAAGTCGCCTTTGTACATGCCGCCGATCTGGGGCACGGAGACGTGGCTCTCGTCCGCAAAGACGATGGCATTGTCGGGGATGAATTCAAAGAGGGTGGGGGGCGGCTCACCTGGTGCGCGCCCTGTCAGATAGCGGGAATAATTCTCGATCCCGTTGCAGACGCCTGTGGCCTCCAACATCTCCAGATCGAAATTCGTGCGCTGCTCCAGCCGTTGCGCCTCCAGCAGTTTGCCCTCACCGACCAGCTGATCAAGCCGCACGCGCAGCTCGCGTTTGATGCCGATGATGGCCTGATTCATCGTGGGCTTCGGCGTAACATAATGCGAGTTGGCATAGACGCGGATCTGCTCGAAGCTGCCGGTTTTCTCGCCTGTGAGGGGGTCAAACTCGGTGATGGCCTCAAGCTCTTCGCCGAAAAAGCTGAGTTTCCATGCGCGATCCTCAAGGTGGGCGGGGAAAATCTCAAGGCTGTCGCCGCGCACCCGGAACGAGCCGCGCACGAAGGCGGTGTCGTTGCGCTTGTATTGCTGGGCGACCAGATCGGCCATCACCTGCCGCTGATTATACTCCTCCCCCACTTTCAGATCTTGCGTCATCGCGCCGTAAGTTTCGACCGAGCCGATGCCATAAATGCACGACACGGAGGCCACGATGATTACATCGTCGCGCTCCAGCAATGCCCGCGTGGCGGAGTGGCGCATCCGGTCGATCTGTTCGTTGATCTGGGACTCTTTTTCGATGAACGTGTCCGAGCGGGCGACATAGGCCTCGGGCTGGTAATAGTCGTAATAGCTGACGAAATACTCCACCGCGTTGTTTGGAAAGAAGCTTTTGAACTCACCATAAAGCTGTGCGGCCAGCGTCTTGTTGGGTGCGAGGATGATGGCGGGGCGCTGGGTCTGCTCAATCACCTTCGCCATTGTGTATGTCTTGCCCGTGCCCGTTGCGCCCAAGAGAACCTGATCGCGCTCCCCCTCGTTCACGGCTGCTGAAATCTCGGCAATTGCGGTGGGTTGATCGCCCGCGGGTGAGAACTCGGTGACCATCTCGAACGCGCGCCCGCCTTCCAGCTTCAGCCGGGTGCGCACATCCTGTGCGGGGGCATGCATGAGGGCTTCTGAGCCGTCAGAATGGGCATAGGGCATCGGGGAGACCTCCAAAGGCACAAGAGCTACAGTTGTTCTTTTTGCGCGCCGCTTCAACCCGGGCCGGGAAAACCGGTTTGATTGATCTGCAAAGCGGAATATAGGATGCGGTGCGATAATCAAAGGGATCCAGGATCAAATGCAGCTTGTCCTTCACGCCGACGCTCACGTCACTGATGAAGATCGGCTGCTCAAATCCTTGATCGTCAATCAACGCCTTCTTTCAGAGCGCGGCACGCAAGCGCCGTTCCCCAAGGCATACCGCCGCCTTCTGCGCGATATCCTGCACGCCGCGCGCCAGTCCGGGATCACGGCCGACACGCGCGAGGTGATCCTCGACGCGCTGGGGTTCGAGACGCCGCCCGACCGGCTGATCCTGAGCAATCCGGGGTTTTTCGGCACACCCAAGATGGCGGCCTCAGGCGGTGAGTTCTATTCCTCGGCCACACCGCGCCTTGAGGTTTTTCGCCAGATTTTCGAGCAGGACGAGATCGAGCTCTATTTCGCCATCTGCAACCCGGCCACTTTTCTGCCGGCGATCCTGCCGCAGACCAAATTTGATTCGATGGCCACCTATCTTGGTGGGAGCGACCCGCGTGAGATGCGCTGGTCCGAGATGAT
>CALGEH010000045.1 GCA_937881735.1 uncultured Shimia sp. | reverse complement strand
ATCAAGGCCGCGAAAAGGACATGAGCCCGCAAAAGGCGGAATATGCCCAAGGCACCGTGCCTGCGACACTGGCCGATGTGATCGGTGACGCTGATCTATTTCTGGGCCTGTCCGGCCCCGGCGTTCTGAAACCCGAAATGGTGGCCCGCATGGCCCCGCGCCCGATCATCTTTGCCTTGGCCAACCCCAACCCCGAAATCGACCCCGACGCCGCCCGTGCCGTGACGCCGGATGCGATTATCGCGACGGGGCGCAGCGATTATCCCAATCAGGTCAATAACGTTCTGTGCTTTCCGTTCATCTTTCGCGGTGCGCTCGATGTGGGCGCGACCGAGATCAACGACGCCATGCAGGTCGCTTGCGTGGACGGGATCGCAGAGCTTGCCCGCGCCTCCACCTCGGCCGAGGCCGCCGCCGCCTATCAAGGCGAGGAAATGACATTCGGGCCGGATTATCTGATCCCGAAGCCCTTTGATCCGCGCCTGTCCGGTATCGTCAGCACCGCCGTGGCGCGTGCGGCCATGGAATCGGGTGTGGCCACGCGGCCCCTCGCGGATCTCGACGCCTACAAGGCCGATCTGGACGCATCGGTGTTCAAATCATCGCTGCTGATGCGCCCGGTCTTCGACGCCGCCCGCAAGGTTGCGCGCCGCATCGTCTTTGCCGAGGGCGAGGATGAGCGCGTGTTGCGCGCCGCCCAGGCCGTGTTGGAGGAAACCTCAGAGCAGCCTATTCTCATTGGCCGGCCTCAGGTGATCGAGGCGCGCTGTGAGCGGCTGGGCCTTGATATCCGCCCCGGGCGCGATGTGCATATCGTCAACCCCGAGGATGATCCGCGCTACCGCGATTACTGGAGCAGCTATCATGAGATCATGAAGCGGCGCGGCGTGACGCCCGATCTCGCCCGGGCCGTCATGCGCACCAACACCACGGCCATCGGCGCGGTCATGGTGCATCGCGGCGAGGCCGACAGCCTGATCTGCGGCGCGTTTGGCGAGTATCGCTGGCATCTCAATTACATCACCCAAGTGCTGGGCGGGCCGGGATATTCTCCGCACGGGGCGCTCTCGATGATGATCCTCGAGGACGGGCCGCTCTTCATCGCGGACACCCATGTGCGCGTGTACCCCACGCCCGAAGAACTGGCCCAGAGCGCCATCGGCGCTGCCCGCCATGTGCGTCGTTTCGGGATCGAGCCGAAGATCTCGCTCTGCTCGCAATCGCAATTCGGCAACCAAGGCAGCGATTCCGGCAAGCGCCTGCGCGCCGCACTCGACATACTGGACGCGGCCCCACGCGATTTCTCCTATGAGGGTGAGATGAACGTGGACGCGGCCCTCGACGCAGAACTGCGTGCGCGGCTCTTGCCCGACAACCGGATGGAAGGGGCCGCCAATGTGCTGATCTTCTCCAATGCCGATGCGGCCTCGGGCGTGCGCAACATCCTGAAAATGAAAGGCGGGGGGCTTGAGGTCGGCCCGATCCTGATGGGTATGGGCAACCGCGCGCATATTGTGACACCCGGCGTCACGGCGCGCGGGCTGTTGAACATGGCAGCAATCGCAGGCACGCCCGTGGACATTTATGGCTGAGCCGCGCCGCGTGAGGCAGCATAGGGCACTGGACGCAAAGACCGCTGCCGCTTAACACACGAGCCAGCGAATGGAGGAGACGCACATGGGATACAAAGACATTTATGACGGCTGGAAGGCCGATCCTGAGGGCTTCTGGATGCAGGCGGCCGAGGCGATTGATTGGACCCGCAAACCCTCCAAGGCCCTCTTTGACGAGGGCGCACCGCTTTATGAGTGGTTCAGCGATGGCCTCACCAACACCTGCCACAACGCGGTGGACCGCCATGTGGAGGCAGGGCGCGGCGATCAGGTTGCCATCATACATGACAGCCCCATCACCCACAGCAAGGCCGAAATCACCTATACCGAGCTTCAGACGCGGGTGGCCGCTCTCGCCGGGGCATTGCGCGCCAAGGGCATCGAGAAGGGCGACCGCGTCATTATCTATATGCCGATGGTGCCCGAGGCGCTTGAGGCGATGCTGGCCTGTGCGCGGCTGGGCGCGGTGCATTCGGTGGTCTTTGGCGGGTTTGCCGCGTCCGAGCTGGCCGTGCGCATCGACGATTGCACCCCCAAGGCGATCATCGCCGCCTCCTGCGGGCTGGAGCCGGGCCGCACGGTGCATTACAAACCCCTCGTGGATGGCGCGATTGCCGAGGCCAGCCACAAGCCCGAGTTCTGCGTGATCTTTCAGCGCCCACAGGAAGTGGCCGCCCTGACCGAGGGCCGCGACGTGGACTGGCACGCGTTTCAGGCGGGCACCACACCTGCCGATTGCGTACCCGTCGAGGGCAATCACCCGGCCTATATCCTCTATACCTCGGGCACCACGGGCGCGCCCAAGGGCGTGATCCGGCATACGGGCGGGCACATGGTCGCTCTCAATTGGACTATGAAGAACATCTACAACGTCGATCCGGGCGATGTGTTCTGGGCCGCCTCGGACGTGGGCTGGGTCGTGGGGCACAGCTATATCTGCTACGCCCCGCTGATCCACGGCAACACCACGATCGTGTTCGAGGGCAAGCCCATCGGCACCCCGGATGCAGGCACGTTCTGGCGCGTCATATCCGAGCATAACGTGCGCAGCTTCTTCACCGCCCCCACCGCCCTGCGCGCGATCAAGCGCGAGGACCCGAAGGGAGAGGCAATCAAGGAGTATGACATCTCCTGCCTGCGCGCGCTTTACCTGGCGGGCGAGCGGTCAGATCCCGACACGATCCTGTGGGCGCAGGATGTGATGAAAGTGCCCGTCTATGACCATTGGTGGCAGACCGAGACGGGCTTCACCATCGCAGGCTACCCAACGGGGATTGAAACGCTGCCCGTGAAGATCGGCTCACCCGCCGTGCCGATGCCGGGCTATGACGTGCAAATTCTGGATGAGGCGGGGCACAGGATGCCGCCCAACACGCTCGGCGCGATTGCGATCAAACTGCCCCTGCCCCCCGGCACATTGCCGACCCTGTGGAACGCCGAGGCGCGGTTTATCAAATCCTACCTCAACACCTTCCCCGGATATTACGAGACGGGCGATGCGGGCATGATCGACGAGGATGGATATCTCTACATCATGGCGCGCACGGATGACGTGATCAACGTGGCGGGCCACCGGCTCAGCACTGGCGCGATGGAAGAAGTTCTGGCCGCCCATCCGGACGTGGCCGAATGTGCCGTGATCGGCGTGACAGATCAGCTCAAAGGCCAGATGCCTATGGGGTTTGTGTGTCTCAGCAAGGGGGTGAACCGCGCGCATGATGAGATTACAAAAGAATGTGTGAAACTGGTGCGCGAGAAAATCGGCCCGGTGGCCGCGTTCAAGCTCGCACTTGTGGTGGACCGTTTGCCCAAGACGCGCTCGGGCAAAATCCTGCGCGCGACGATGGTGAAAATCGCGGATA
>CALGEH010000044.1 GCA_937881735.1 uncultured Shimia sp. | reverse complement strand
GGCTGCATTTTGCTCATGTCCCGTCCTTTACTTCCTATTCTACGCCCAGCCATGCCTTGGTGATCGGCGCATGTGCATCTTTCAACCCCTCCAGCACGGTAAAATGGTTATGCGCACCATCGATATGGAGGCGCGTGGGCACGTCCAGCCCTTCCCACATCAGCGCCATGAGCTTGGCTTGGCGGATGAACTCAGGCCGCTCACCGCCACCGACCCAGGCGGTCAGGGGGCTGGCTTGGCACGGGCCATGCAGTGCCGCACTTTCCAGCCGCGCCTCACTTGCGTCCATTCGCAGGGTCTCATTCATCTTGGTGTGCAGCAAGGGCCGGAGATCATGCAGCCCGCTGATCGACAGCGTGTTCTGGACACGCGCCAGCACCTCGCCCGCCAGCGGCGTATCTTCGCACAGCATCCGCGTTACCAGATGCCCACCCGCCGAATGGCCCGCCAGACAGATCGGCCCGGCCACGCGGGCGGCCGCCAAACTGATCGCCTGACCGATTTCGGCAGTGATGTCGCGCACCCGCGCATGGGGCGTCAGCGTGTAGCTCGGGATACACACGGCCCAGCCATGCGCAAGCGCCCCCTCAGCCAGATCGCTCCAATAGGATTTGTCGAGCCGCATCCAGTAGCCGCCATGCACAAAAACGGCGAGGCCCTTGGCAGGGCCTTCGGGGTGCAAGATATCGAGACCCTGCCGGGGCCCGTCGCCATAAGAGACATCCAACTCCAACCGCTCAGGCGGCAGGCCTGCGCGATAGGCCGCCGCACGCGCGGCCCAGAAAGCAGGCAGTTCGTGCGAATTCTCCACATGCGCCATATTGGCGAAGGCATCATCCCAATCCGTCATGCCCCTGTTACCCACCCGGTCATCCTGCATCCGCAGGCGGTGGCAGGAAATCCACCTCATGAAGGGCCGAAAGGCGGACAAGTTCGGCAGGGTCCGTCACGCCGTCCAATTGCACGAAGAGATCGTAAAGCTTGCGTGCGGGTGCCACGCCAAAGATACAATGCGCCTCTGCACCAGAGCGGTTGAAGATGCCATGCGCCTTGCCACGCGGCATCTGGACCGTATCCCCTGCCCCGGCGACACAAAGCTGCGCGCCAAACTCCACCTCCAGCGTGCCGTGCAGCACATAGATCCATTCGTCCTGATGCGGGTGGATATGCGGCGGCACAAAGGTCTCGGGCGGCAGTGTCGCATGCCAGACAAACGCCTCCTCGGTGAGAAGTTTTGGCACATAGGTCTGCCCCACTACACTCCAGCTTTGGCCGTTCAGGCCGTCACCGGATTCTACCACGCCTGCCTGCATTCCCAGCTCCCCATTGCCTATGCTACCCCCAAAGAGTGCAACGATCCGCCGCGAAGGGCCAGCCGAAAAACGAAGCGGCCATGCGGAAGCATTTGCGCAGGAAAGCTTTGCGGTGCCTGATGTTTGGGCTAAACACGACACATGGACAGTTTGTCACATATCGAACGCCTCCTGCCCGAGCTGCGCGCATATGCACGGTCCATCTGCAATTTGCACAGCAACGCTGAGGATCTGGTGCAGGACGCGGTAGAACGCGCGCTGAGGGCTGAAAACCGCCCGACACCAATTGACGAGTTGCGCCCATGGATGTTTCGCGTGCTTCGCAACCTTCACTACGACGAATTACGCAAAAGGCGGGTGCGGCGGGAATATTTTACCTCCCAGAAACGTCTTTTGGATGAATGGGACACTGGCGCCGATACGGCGCGCGACGTGATGGTGCGCTTGCTGTTTGAGCGCCTGCCTGAGGACAAGCGCGAGGTTCTGTGCCTCGTTGATATAATGGGTTTGAAATACGTGGAAGCGGCGATGGTCATGGATGTTCCTGTCGGCACGGTGATGAGCCGCGTCAGCCGCGCGCGTGCGGCCCTTTTGGAGTTGGTGAACGGGCCAGACGTTCCCGTCGCTCCAGTGGCTGAGGGTGCTGCAAAGACATGACGACTCTGAGCGATGAGGATTGGGAGCGCGTCAACGCGTTCCACGATGGTGCGCTTGGCAAAACCGAAGCGCAGGCGTTTACGGCACGCATCAACGCCGAGCCTGATCTTGCCGCGGCACTTTCCGAGGTGGCCACGCTGTCTCGAAGCCTCACCGCTTTGCGGCCCGTGATTGAAAACGCACCCGTTGAGCCCTCTGCCGTGGCACCCGTGCGCCGGTGGTGGATTGGTGCGGGGCTTGCCGCCTGCCTTGCACTGGCGGCGGTCTCGACGCTGCCCGAGCGTGGCCCGGCCAGCTTTATGGACATCCACCGCAGCTTTCTGGCGCAGGATTTCGATGTGACACGCAACGCCGCTTTCTATGTGCGCACCACTCCCAGCGCGGAGCAGCCTGATCTTACAGGCGGCAACCTCACGCCCGTGGCGCTGCGCACGATACCGGACGGGACTGTGGCGCATTACGCCGGGCGCAATGGCTGTCGGCTGTCATATTTTCGCGGGCATGGGACAATGAGCATGCCATCGCAGGCGGCGGTTCAGGCATCGGTCTGGACCACGCGCGACGGGATGCAACATGCGCTGGTTGCGTCCGGTATGGACGTGCCCAAATTTGACGCGATTGCCACCTATCTGCATCAACTCACACGGCAAAGTGCGGTCAATGACCTCTATGCCGCAATGACGGTTGCCACACGAAATGCCAGCCCCTGTGTGGGCTGACATTCCGCGTGGCTACATTTTGGACGCGTGGCTTAGCCTGGATCAGTTGCTCTCGGACCCCGGAAAGTTCGGGCGATCTTCGTTGTAATGCGCCGCGAGGTAGTCGAGAATTTCCGTGCGCTCAGGCTCGTCGATCTCCATCATGCCCTGCTCCTCGACCATCCAGACGAGCAATTCGTCCCAATGATCGCGTGAGAGGCCCTGCTGCGCGATGATCATTTCCGAATGACAGGCAATGCAATTGTAGTAGGTAGCCTCCACCCCCGGCGCGTTCAGCAGGAGGCCGAATTCGGCCTCTTCTTCGGTGCTGGATTGCGCCGTGGCAGGGGCTGCGCCGAGGGCAAAGAACGCGCCCACGGTCACAAGGGATAGGGCTCGCAAAGGTGCGAATGACATGTAGTGCTCCTTGATACTGAGGGGTTGGGCGGCCCCCGCAAAGGCCGCCCTGCCGTCTATCTGTCGTCGGTATATCGTCGCTCGTAAGCGCGCGATCAGCCGACGCGCAGACCGACCCGGTGCATGGTGTTGTTGAGATAGCCCTTGGCGTTCCAATCGATGGCAAAGGGTTGCATCTCGCCCTCGCTGTCGGTCGCGCGCGCCCAGACCTCGTAATACCCCGCTTGCGGGAAGGTCACGTTCGCGCGCCAGTTCTGCCAGGCGCCATCATTAACGGCTGCATCGAGATTTGCGTCCATCCATGACTTGCCGAAATCCATCGACAGCTCGACCTTGGAAATCGAGCGGTCCCCGGCCCAGGCATGGCCGCGCACTTCCGTTTCCATCTCCGCAAGGTCAGTGCCGTTGGCCGGGAATGTCACGAGAGATTTCACGGGCATCCGCTCCATGATCACCCAATCCTCTTCCGGGATATCCTGACCTGGCTCCACAGGATAGGCGGGCACCTTGTAGGACGTACCCGTCATCTTGGCACCGTCATGCACCACATCGCGCAGCTCGATCCGGGTGAGCCATTTTTGCGAGCACGAGCCCGGCCAGCCCGGCACGACCAGACGCAAAGGCGCGCCATTCATCGGGTGAAGTGCTTCGCCGTTCATCTCGAACGCAATCAGGATGTTGTCCGTCAGCGCCTTTTCGATCGGCAAACCGCGCGACAGGGGGGCTTTCTCGGGGTCGCCCGAGAGGTGGATATCCGCACCGTAATGCGCGGTGTAGATCACGTTGGACTGCACGCCCGCCTTCTCCAACACATCCTTGAGGCGCACGCCCGTCCATTCCGAACAGGCAATCGCGCCATAGGTCCACTGATTGCCCTTGGCGGGGGGATCGAAGAACGCACGCCCGTTGCCGCCACATTCCATGGCCAGCGCGCGGGTGACAACCTCGAACTGCTCGCGCAGATCGGCAATGGTCAGTTCCATCGAATTGTCGGTGAACCCGTCGATGGTCAGCGTCCATGTGGACGGATCCATATCATCGGGCAGCAGGCCGTTGTTGCGGATGAAATGCCGGTCCGTCGGCGTGATCGCGTCATCCAGAAGCTCTGGCGGGGTTTCCGCATTGACCGGGCGATCATTGAGCAGCGTCAGCCCGTCCTTGCCCGCGAGCGGGTTGTCCTGAGCGGTCGCGGCAGGCACGAACCCGGCGGGCAGATTGGCCCCGAACGGGATCGACGTGCCCACGATTGCAGCGATGGACGCCAGCGACGTATTTTGCAGGAATTTGCGCCGATCCGGACGGGACACACCGCCGGTCTCACCGTTTGCGCTCTGGCCGTTTTCTCCCGAAACGGACTCGATCTTGGTAAACTCGTCTTTCGCCATTGTTTCCTCCCTAGGCTGCAAATGCGGCTTGCTTGACGCAAACCCTCATTACGAAAGAGACGTTTGCGGGTCAGGGTTTATTCCCGAAGGGAAAGGAAATGATTTTTATCGCCGGTATCCACCTTACTCATACCCGGTCATCTCAAGGTATCCGCGGCCCTTATGGCTGCCTTCGATGGTGACAGGCCCCTCCCAATAAGGGATCGAAAGATCCATCCAGGCGTTGGGGTTGAGCGCCTTCACCGTCACATCCAAACCCCTCTCGGGCAGGCGCACGTGCCATGTGGTCGGCACGGCGCGCCCGCCGACCTCGCTGACCTTCAAAGGGGTTGCAACCAAAGCCCCATCCGGCAAGGCGGTGGTCGTGCCATCGGGTGCGATCCATGTCGCGGCGCTGAAATCCGCCTCGTCGGTTTGTCTCAGCTGAAAGCCCATCATCTTGGCGCCACTCTCAAACGAGAGCGAAAACCAATCCCAGCCTGATTGCCGCTCTGACAGAGGCTGGGACGACCATTCCCGGTCCAGCCAAGCAGCCCCCGTCACGGGGATATCGCCCGAGGGCAGCGTCAGCGTCCCCTCAATCTCGTAAAAGGGCTGCGAGTAGTAATAGCTCGCCTGCCCCTCGCTGGATTTGACCGAGAAGCCCTTGTCGCCGTGGAACACCAAAGGACCTTGGGCGCTCAGCGCCATGTCATAGGCAAACTCCGGCCCGCCTGCGCGCAAGGTCAGCGTGTCGAAATCCGGCCCCTCCAGCGCCCATTCGTCTATCCATACACGAAACGGTGCCACCTCCACGCCCGCCTGCCCGATCCCGCCCCGCGCGAACCGCTCGGTCGCAAAATGCGCCTCGGCGGTGGTTACGGCGGCATGGGCGAACCAGATCTGCGGCGACGCCCAGCCCTCGGCCTCCCCCGGTGCAAGTGCTGTGCGAAAGAGCGTCCATTGCAGCCCGTAAGGCGTGCCGTCCGGGCCGCTGAGATTGGCGGTGAGATACCACCATTCGATCCGGTAATCTGGATGGGCCCCGTGATCGGCGGGAAAGCTGAACGACGGGTTCGGCGCGGGCACAGCAAATGCCTCGTCTGCCTCGGTGCCAAGACCAGAGAAGCCCTGTGCTGTGGCGGCAAAGGGCATGAGGGCGAGGATGGCGGCCAACTTAACGTTCATTTGCAAAGACTTTCAAAAGCTTGGAGGGCGGCGTGCGCATGAGACGCCATGCGGGCCACGCGGCGGCCAGCCCGGCGGCGATCAGCGCGTAAAGGCCGAGCCAGAAGTAATCACGCGGGAAGAAGAACATCGGCAATTGCCAGCCGAACGCCTCGACATTCACAATGCTCAGAAGCACCCACGCGAGCGCAAGCCCCACGGGGATCGCGCAGGCAAAGACCACCACCGTGAGCGCCATGGCACGCGCAAGCTCCAACTGCCCCAGCCTGCGCCGCGTCAGGCCCAACGCCCAGACCGGTGCCAGTTGCGGCACGCGCAGATCGGCCAGAGTGAGCAGGCTCATGAGGATCGCAAATCCCGCCACTCCGAGGGTCAGCACGTTGAGCGCCGCCGTGACGGTAAATGTGCGTTCAAACACCTCCAGTGACATGGCCTTGATCGCGGCCTGATTGATAAAGGCGCTTTGGGGGATGCCGAGCGCCTCTTCGATCTCGCGCCTGAGCGCGCTTGCGTCGCCCGTGCGGATGCCGAACTGGCCCGCGTAAACCTCAGGATGCAGCGCGGAGAACACCGCGTCCGACACGATCACCTGTCCCTGCGGGTTGCCGTAATCGCCCACCACGGCACCGATGGGCAGGCGCAGATCGGGGGTGATCTGCACTGAGTCCCCCACCCACAGATCATCGCGCCGGGCCAGTTGCTCATTCACCACCACCGCCTCGCCAGCCGCCACACGGTCCCAGACGGCGGGGCTTTCGTCCAGAAAGGCCCAGTTCTCGCGGTAGGTCGGCCCGACGCGCACCCCGTAAAGGCGCGCAGGCTGCCCCTCGATCTGTGCCGGCCGCGACAAGAGCGGTAGGGCTTCGATCCGTTGCGCATCAAGATAGCGATTGAGCGCCGCGCTTTGGGCGGCACTCTCGACCCGCACGAAAAGCTCGGGCGCGAGGCGTTGATCGAGAAAGCCGGTGAAGGTAAGCCGGAAGCTCGATACCATCGTGGAGACACCAATGTTGGCCGACACCGCCAGCAAAAGGGCCATCAGCGCGAGGCTCAGCCCCGGCAATTGCTGGCGCGTATCGGCCCAGAACCACGCCGCCACTGGGGCCTGCACGCGCCGCTCCATGATCGACAGCGCCCCCGCCGCCAGCGCAGGCAGCACCAGCGCCGCCCCGATAAGCAAACATCCCAGAAGGGAAAATCCCGCAATCAAGCCATCGCCCAGCACGACCAAAACACCCGCCGCCGACAAGAGCCCAAGGGCCACCCAGGTTTGTGCCCGGAACCGTCCGGCCCCGGCCATGACCCATGCGCGTGGGCGTACGGAGGCCAGAAGCGGCATGCGCGCGATCTGCCAGATGCGCCCGGCCAAGGCCGCAGCCGCGCCCAATATGGCCAGCAGGAACCCCGACAGCCACCACTCAGATCGCAACTCCAGCGTGCCTGAGATTTGCGCGCCGTAAAGCCCTTCCAGCGTCGCGGCCACATCCGGAATGAGCAGTGCCGCAATAAGATAGCCCAGCACGATGCCAAGCACCGCGCCAAACGCGGCAAGCACCAACATCTCGGTCGTGATGAGCACAATCAACATGCGCAGCGGCACACCCAGCGAGCGCAGCGTGCGGATCATGCCGCGCCGCTGCTCAAAGGCAAGCCCGATAGTGCTGTGCACGATGAAAAGTCCCACCGCGAAACTGAGCAGGCCAAAGGCGCGCAGGTTGAGGTGAAAACTGTCGGTAAGCTGCGCCACATCGGCCACCTGCTGCGACGGTTGCACGGTGAGAGCGGGGGCCACCTGAGCCAGCGGCATCTGTACGAGCGGCTGTTCCGGCAACACGATGAGCCGGGTCAGATCGGTCCGCCCAAGAAGGGCCTGAACCGCCCCCACATCCCCGATGGCCACGCCGGGTGCGATGCCCGCATCGACGGTGATCTCGGCTGTGAGCCCATCCAACTCCCGCAACCGCCCAGCGGTCTCGGCATTGGCGAAAAGCCTGCCCGACTGGCCGAAACTCATCGCCTCGTCCAGCGCCGCCACCGCCCCCAGCCCCGTGGGCGAAGTCAGCGGATCAATCCCCACAAGCCGCACATCACCGCGCTCCACATCAATCACGGGCGAGACGAGCCAGCCCGCGGCACGCAGCGCGAGATAGGTCTCCTGCGCGATACTGCTCCCTTGCCGTGGGATGACCTGATCATACTGCCCCTCCCCAAGGGTCGTGGCCGCCGCATCATAGCTCGCACGGGCCTCGGCATTGATCGCCTCGACCCCGGACCAGAGCGCCGTGGCGAGCGCCAGCCCCGCAAGATAGGCAAAAAGCTGAACAGGGTTGCGCATCCAATGCGAGAGGAGCGCGCGCAGGCAGATGCGGATCACGTCAAAAGCCCGCCGCTGAGATGCAGTTCTCGGTCCATGCGGGCGGCCACGCTGGGCGAATGGGTGACGAGCATCAGACCAGCATCGGTTTGCGCAACCAGCTTGAGCATCTCGTCCAGCACGCGGGCAGCGGTGCCCTCATCAAGATTGCCCGTCGGCTCATCGGCCAGCATCAGCTTGGGCTTGGCGGCGAGAGCGCGGGCGATGGCCACGCGCTGCTGCTGACCACCGCTGAGAGATTCGGGGTATTTTCGGAGTTGATCGCCCAGACCCAGCGCATCCACCAGATCATCAATATAGCCAGGGTCCACCCGCCCCGAAAGTGCCGCCTGAAATGAGATGTTCGCGGCGACGCTCAGCGAGGGGATCAGGTTGAATTGTTGAAAGACCAACGCGATATCGCTCCGGCGTACCACTGCGCGCGCGCCCTCGCCCATCTGCGCAAGGTCTTGGCCCAGAACGCGCACAGACCCCGCATCCGGAAACTCAAGTCCCGCCGCAATATGCAGAACCGTGCTCTTTCCGCTGCCCGATTCTCCAGTCAGTGCAAGGGTTTGTCCCGCCATCAGATCAAAGCTCACGCCCCGCAAAACAGGCACACGCCCGTCGCTGTCGGTGTAGGATTTTTCCACGGATCGAAGCTCAAGCAGCATCACACACTCCTGTTGACCCCCTACCTAATGCAAGCCGACCCTCCGGACAGGCCCCGCATGTAAACTCCATGCGCATTTATCCCAGAAAAAGCCATAAGCCGGGCCTATGGGGTCAGCGGAAATATCAATTGGGCTTGCGCCCGATATCTGCCAAACTACAAAAATCTGTCACACAAAGAGGCTAGCAAAAGCCCGACACACATTCCCAGGAGAGGATACATTATGACTACGTTGAAAAAAGCCCTGACCAGCGTCGCCGTCTTGGCGCTGAGCACTGCCGCCGCCATAGCGGAGACAGAACTTACCGTCTACACCGCCATCGAGGCCGAGGATCTGGCGCGCTACGCCGAGACATTCAACGCCACCCATCCCGATATCAAGGTGAATTGGGTCCGCGATTCGACCGGCGTCATCACCGCCAAGCTGTTGGCCGAGCGTGACAACCCGCAGGCCGATGTGGTCTGGGGCCTTGCCGCTACGTCGCTTCTGTTGCTGAAATCCGAAGGGATGCTGGAGCCCTATGCGCCCGTTGGTGTGGAAAACCTCGACCCGAAATTCGTCGACAAGAGCGACCCGCCCGCATGGGTCGGCATGGACGCGTGGGTCGCCTCGATCTGCTTCAACACGGTTGAGGCCGAGAAGCTGGGTATCACAGCACCCACCTCGTGGCAGGACCTGACGGACCCGCAATACCAGGGCCATGTGATCATGCCCAACCCGGCCTCGTCGGGCACGGGCTTCCTCGATGTATCAAGCTGGCTTCAGATCTTCGGCGAGGATGAGGGTTGGGCCTATATGGACGCGCTGCATGAAAACATCGCGCGTTACACCCATTCGGGCTCCGCACCGTGCAAGCTGGCCGCCTCCGGAGAGACCGTCGTGGGTGTGTCCTTTGCCTTCCGCGGCGCCAAGTCCAAGGCCGCAGGTGCGCCGATCGAGATTATCGTGCCGTCCGAGGGCGTTGGCTGGGACATGGAAGCCACGGCAATCGTCGCGGGCACGGATGATCTCGAAGCAGCCCAAAAGCTGGTCGATTTCACCGTCACCAAGGAAGCCAACGAGATGTATAACGTGGGCTACGCAGTCGTTGCCTATCCGGGCGTGGCAAAGCCTGTGGAATTCTTCCCCGAAGGCCTGCTCGACGCCATGATCGAGAATGATTTCGAGTTCGCGGCCAACAACCGCGCCGATATCCTCGAAGAGTGGCAGAGCCGCTATGATGGAAAATCGGACGCCAAGTAAGCGTCTGATATCTTTGAAAGAGCGCCTCCACGGGGCGCTCTTTCCCCCTGCCCTCCCTCCCACAAAAGCCGTGCGACACCCGCGCTTCAAAAGGATATTGCCCCGTGACGCCCACAGGACCCGAGCCCTATCTCAAAGTTACCAACCTGTGGAAAGCCTTCGGCAAATTCCTCGCGCTGAAGGACGTATCGCTCGATATCTTCGAGGGAGAACTGGTGTGTTTTCTCGGCCCCTCGGGCTGTGGCAAGACCACGTTGCTGCGCGCCATTGCAGGGCTTGATCTGCAAACCAGAGGCGGCGTGAGCCAGGGCGGCAAAGACGTGTCCAACCTACCCCCGTCCGAGCGTGATTTCGGCATCGTGTTTCAGTCCTATGCGCTGTTTCCCAATCTCAACATCGAGAAGAACGTGGCCTTCGGGCTGGAGAATACAGGCCGCTCCCGGTCCGAGATCACCGCCCGCGTGACCGAGCTTCTGAGCCTTGTCGGGCTGGAGGACCAGCGCCGCAAATACCCCGCGCAACTCTCGGGCGGCCAACAGCAGCGCATCGCCCTTGCGCGCGCCATCGCGACCAATCCGGGGCTTTTGTTGCTAGATGAGCCCTTGTCGGCCCTTGATGCCAAGGTGCGCGTGCATCTGCGCCACGAGATCAAGGAACTTCAGCGCCAGTTGGGCGTGACCACCGTGATGGTGACCCATGATCAGGAAGAGGCGCTGGCCATGGCCGACCGCATCGTCGTGATGAAGGACGGCGTGATCGAACAGGTGGGCACGCCCACGGAGGTCTACCGCTCTCCACAGACGCTTTTTGTGGCGGATTTCATTGGCGAGATGAACCAGATCCCCGCAACCGCCGGGTCGGGCAACAGCGTCATCATCGGCGGCGGCGCGATGCAATCCCTGCCCCATGATTTTCCCGAGGGCCAAGAAATCCTCGCCGCGATCCGCCCCGAGGACGTGATCCCGCATGGCGATGAGGCGAATATGCTCGGCTCCGATGATGTGGTCGAGACGCCCGAGAACACGCTCGAAGTGGTGATCAGCGAGATGGAGTTCCTCGGCTCCTTCTGGCGCTGCCGGTTGCAACACGCGCGCCTCGGGTCAGCGCCCCTCATGGCGGATCTGTCGATCAACGCGGTGCGCCGCCTCAGCCTCGAGACGGGCAGCAAACTGACGGTTGAGCTGCCCCGCAAGCGCCTGATGGCGTTCGCACGCCCCGAAAAGGTGGAGGTGCCAGAATGAGCGCCGCACCCGCCGCCGATATGACCGATGTGACCGATCTCAGCGCCCTGCCACCCGGCCCCAAGCTGCGCGGCAAGCTCTCGCGCGACGATATCATCATGCGCGGCTCGATGATCATCATCGGGCTGTACCTCGTGGCCACGCTGGTCTTTCCGCTCTACGCGATGCTGTCTAAATCCTTCTCGACCTTCACCTACAACCTCTCGGCCTATGAGGTGCAGGTAAGCGACGAGGCCGGGCTCAATTACTCCGATCCGGTGACGTTTGCAGAATTGGACGAG
>CALGEH010000043.1 GCA_937881735.1 uncultured Shimia sp. | reverse complement strand
CGCTCGGCGGCAGCCACGCCTTCTCCGTTACTCTGCGGTTAACTTGGGGCGGTCGCCCACATGTTTCAACCAATCTTCGATCACAATGCCCGCCATGCGACATGGCGGCAAGGTCAATCCCCGGCTATTTGCGTTAAAATTCGGCGCATTTCGACATATTTGTAGAGTGAGTTCGAATACCGCGCAACATGTCCTTGCGCCGTTACGGCTCCACCCAAATGTCGCCGCAATTGTTGCCTAGCGTAAGGCCCATCGACGGGCTTTCAGGATGGATATGGCACATGATCTCACGTATCGCACGCCAGCACAGACGCTTTTTGTTGGGCAGTCTCCTGCTGACACTTTTTATGGCGGCCATGCTCGCGCAAGGCACCATGGAGTTGCCCAGTGACGTGGAGGCCGGGCCATTGATGGCCCTGGCCTGGGTCATCACGCTCATCCTTGTGATCGGCATCCCTGTAGTGCTTTTCGGCCTGCTGATGCCAGCCCTTCTGCCTCTGGTTGAGCTTTGGCTGATCACGCTGGTGTTTTTGGCGCTCATTGATGCACCCTTGCGCAGCGTCTTGGGCCTTGGGGCCCTGCCCGGTTGGGCCAGTTGTGCGGCTCTGGTCATGGGCTTTGTCGCGGTCGAGCGCGCGCTCTACGGGCCGTGGCTCAACCGCGTCTGGCGGCGTGACATGGCCCGCAAGACCAGCCGTTTCATCACGCAGGCAAGCCCGGAGGAGGCTTGGCGCGCGCTCTTTCCCGATCCGGCCCACATAGATCATTTTTATTGGCCCGAGGCCGGTTTTCTTGCCGCACCGCAGAGCAGCCACGCCGATTTCGTCCTCAGCCTGCCCCGCCGCGGCGGTTACAAGAACACGCTTGCCGAAGTGATCATTGAGGCCGCCGAACCCGAGCAATACTTTCGCTACCGCACCAAACCCATGCCCGGATCAGGCGACAATGCACAGATCATCGAGGTGCAGATCATACCGCAGAGCAACGGGCGCAGCATGATCACCTACAGCGAGCAAAATCTCGATGTGGCCTTCGGCAAGCGGTTGTTTTTCTACCTAAGCCACGGCTTTCGCGACACATTGGCCAGCTTACGCGCGCGCCTGGACGGCCGTAAAGATCGCTCCATCCAGGGGCAGCAGATGCTGCGCCCCTAGAGCTGCTCGATGTCACCTGTCGCGCGCAGGGCGTGAAATTCCGCTTGAAACGCGGCAAATGTGCCCGCCGCAATGGCATCGCGCATCCCCGCCATAAGATCTTGGTAATACTGCAGGTTATGCCATGTGAGCAGCATGCCTGAGATCATTTCCTGACTGCGGAAGACGTGATGCAGATAGGCGCGCGAATAGCCCCGGCAGGCGGGGCATGTGCATGCCTCGTCCAACGGGCGCGGGTCGTCCACATGCCGCGCATTTTTGATGTTGAGCACGCCGCGCCGGGTAAAGACCTGCCCCGTCCGCCCCGAGCGTGAGGGCAGCACGCAATCAAACATATCAATGCCGCGCGCCACGGCACCCACCAGATCATCGGGCTTGCCCACGCCCATCAGGTAGCGCGGCTTGTCCTCGGGCAGCTGCTCGGGCGCATAGTCCAGACAGGCGAACATTGCCTCCTGCCCCTCGCCCACAGCAAGCCCGCCCACGGCGTAACCATCGAACTCAATGGCGCGCAGGGCCTCCGCGCTACGGGCGCGCAGATCTTCCTCAAGGCCTCCTTGCTGAATACCGAAAAGCGCGTATCCTGGGCGGTCGCCGAACGCCTCACGCGACCGCGCCGCCCACCGCATCGACAATTCCATGCTTTCGGTGATCCGCGCGCGATCGGCAGGCAGTGCCGGGCATTCATCGAAACACATCACGATGTCCGAGCCCAAGAGCTTTTGGATCTCCATCGACCGCTCAGGGCTCAGCTCATGCTTTGATCCGTCGATATGGCTTTTGAAGGTCACGCCGTGCTCGGTAAGCTTGCGCAGGCCCGCAAGGCTCATCACCTGAAACCCGCCGCTATCGGTCAAAATAGGCCGGTCCCAGTTCATGAACCTATGCAGCCCGCCAAGCCTTGCTATCCGCTCCGCCGTGGGGCGCAGCATCAGGTGATAGGTGTTGCCGAGCAAGATATCCGCGCCCGTCTCTGCCACCGACGAGGGCAGCATCGCTTTCACCGTCGCCGCGGTGCCCACGGGCATGAAGGCGGGCGTGCTGATCGCGCCGCGCGGCGTGTCGATGACGCCGGTGCGCGCGCGCCCGTCCTGGCCCTTACGGGTAAAGCTGAATCTCTGAACCATCGCTCTGACCTTCGTATTTGATGCGCATTTCAACGGGTTTTACATCCTCCGCCCCCATAAACCGGATGAGCGCGACTTGCAAAACCTCGCGTGCGCCTGACATATAAACCAACCACCATGCCAAAGGGGCCTGCCATGACCGAAGACCTGATCCTTGATTTGCTCTCTGCCAACTTGCTCTACACCTTGCTTTTTGTCGTGATCGTTCTTGTGATCGTGAAAGGCGTGAAGATCGTTCCGCAATCCGAGCAACATGTGGTCGAACGCTTTGGCCGGCTGCATTCGGTGCTGGCGCCGGGGATCAACATCATCGTGCCCTTTCTCGATGTGATCGCGCATAAAATTTCCATCCTTGAGCGACAGCTTCCCACCGCGAGCCAGGATGCGATCACCAAGGACAACGTGCTGGTGCAGGTCGACAGCTCGGTCTTCTACCGCATCGTGCAGCCTGAAAAGACCGTCTACCGCATCCGCGATATCGACGGCGCGATTGCCACCACCGTGGCCGGGATCGTGCGCGCCGAGATGGGCAAAATGGACCTCGATGAGGTGCAATCGAACCGCTCGCAACTTATCCAGACGATCAAGACCACCGTGGAAGATGCCGTGGATAACTGGGGCATCGAAGTAACCCGCGCCGAGATCCTCGACGTGAACCTTGATCAGGCCACCCGCGACGCAATGCTGCAACAACTCAACGCCGAGCGCGCCCGCCGCGCGCAGGTGACCGAGGCCGAGGGCAGCAAACGCGCGGTAGAGCTCAACGCTGACGCCGAGCTTTATGCGGCTGAACAAATCGCCAAAGCCCGCCGTATCTCCGCCGATGCCGAGGCCTATGCCACCTCCGTCGTGGCGCAGGCAATCGCCGATAACGGGCTGGAGGCAGCGCAATACCAAGTGGCGCTCAAGCAGGTCGAAGCGCTCAACAAGCTGGGTGGCAGCGCAGGCTCGTCCACAATCGTGGTGCCGGCCAATGCGCTCGAAGCCTTTGGTGATGCGTTCAAAATGCTGAAAGGCCGAGGATGAACGCGCTTCTGGAGCTGTGGTGGGTCTGGGGGGCTGCCGCAATGATCTTTGCCGTGGTGGAGCTTTTGGTGCCGGGCTTCATCTTTCTGGGCTTCGCCATCGGGGCGGGCGTGGTCGCCCTCGTGCTTGTGCTGGGCTTTGCGCCGGGGCTCGCAGCCCTTCTGGTGCTCTTTGCGGTTCTGTCGCTTCTGGCATGGCTCGGCCTGCGCCGCGCGTTTCGTCTGCCCGAAGGTCAAGTGCGCCGCTTCAAGGACGACATTAACAGCTGAGGCCCCTTGCGGCCCGCAGCGCGCTGCCGTCCGGTGTTCGCTGGACAGCAAAGCCGATAGGTTGGGCCCGAATCGCACCATCTGAAGTGCACCGCCTCAAGGAGACGCGCGCCCATGTCCGAAGACCCAGAGACTCCTCCCCTGCAATTTGGCTGGGAAGAATGGATTGGACTGCCAGCGCTTGGCGTGCCCGCCCTGCGCGCCAAGGTGGATACCGGGGCGCGCACCTCGGCGCTCCATGCGTTCGATATCGAGACATTTGGCCCTGCCGCCAAACCAAAGGTGCGTTTCACCCTGCATCCGATCCCGGGCCGCGACGATCTGGTGATCGCCTGCTCCGCGCCCATCATCGATCGGCGCGAGGTCACGTCATCGAACGGCGAAAAGGAATCGCGCTTCGTGATCGAGACACCCCTTGAAGTGGGCGGCGACACATGGCCCATCGAGATTACCCTGACCAATCGCGGGAGCATGGCAAGCCGTATGCTTTTGGGGCGTCAGGCATTGAAAGATCATATCTCCATCGTCGCCACCGACCGTTTCTTGCAGCCGGAGCTGAGCTATGACGTCTATCACACTGCGAAAATGCGCCAAGCCGCGCCGGACCGCGCGCTGCGGATAGCGGTGCTCAGTCGCGAAGATAACTACTCCACCCGCCGTCTTGTTGAAGAGGGCGAGACGCGCGGCCACACGGTCGAGGTGATCGACACCACGCGCTGTTACATGGCGATCAATGCGATGGCCCCCGAAGTGCATTACGATGGCAAGCGCCTGCCCCGGTTTGACGCGGTGATCCCTCGGATCGGCGCGTCGATCACGCCTTATGGTGCGGCCATCATTCGCCAGTTCGAGACAATCGGCACATGGTGTGTCAACGGCTCGGCGGGGCTCACGGCGAGCCGTGACAAGCTGCACGCGCATCAGATCATGGCGCGTGCCAAGATCGGCATGCCCAATACCGCCTTCGCCGCAAGCCCGCGCGACACAGGCAACCTCATCGGGCTGGTGGGGACCGCGCCGCTTATCGTGAAACTGCTGGAAAGCACGCAAGGCAAGGGCGTCGTGCTGGCCGAGACCAAGAAGGCAGCCGAGAGCGTGATCGACGCGTTCAGGGGACTGAAGGCGAATTTTCTGGTGCAGGATTTCGTCAAGGAATCCGCGGGCGAGGATATCCGCTGTCTGGTCATCGGCGGCAAGGTGGTGGCGTCCATGAAGCGCACCGGGGCCGAGGGTGATTTCCGCTCCAACCTGCATCGCGGTGGCAGCGCAAAATCAGTGCGCATCACCAAGATAGAGCGGGAAACAGCCCTGCGTGCTGCCAAAGCGTTCAACCTCAATCTGGCGGGGGTGGACCTCTTGCGCTCGGAAATGGGGCCGAAAGTGCTGGAGGTGAATTCCTCGCCCGGTTTTGAGGGGATCGAAGGCTCCACGGGCAAGAATATTGCAGGCCTTCTCTATGAGACGATCGAGGCGCGCGTGCGTCCGACCCCGATCCGGCGCCGCAAGGGCGGTTGACCCCGCCACATGCCACCCCTCAAATCTGTCGGCGCGCGGCCCCTAGACGAGCGGTCGGATAATTCCTATATATTCAGTCAGAAAAGACCGCAGGATACACCATGACCGAGACCCCCCAACCCTTCGAGGGTGCCCCCCTCATCGCCCCCTCCAGCACCGAGCATCCGCTCTATGAGCAGGCGGTAGAGGCGTGCAAATCTGTGTTTGATCCGGAAATCCCAGTAAATATCTATGATCTTGGCCTGATCTATACAATTGATATCGATGATGAAAATGCAGTCAAAATCGCCATGACCCTGACCGCCCCCGGCTGTCCTGTCGCGGGCGAGATGCCTGGCTGGGTCGCGGACGCAATTGAGCCCATTGCGGGAATCAAGCAGGTCGATGTGGAACTGGTCTGGGAGCCGCCCTGGGGCATGGATATGATGAGCGACGAAGCCAAGCTGGAGCTTGGCTTTATGTAACTGCCGCACCGTGCGACCCGAAAGCGCCCGGTGTCACGCAAAATCTTGAGATTTCTCCGCAAAACGGTTATGATCCTTGAGTAATAAATGAGGTGACCACGATGTTCGGAATTCCCGGAAAGCAGGCCGTCACGATGACGGACAAGGCTGCTGCCCAAATCTCGAAGCTGATGACGAAAGACGGCCATCAGGGCCTGCGCATCGGCGTGAAGAAGGGCGGCTGCGCCGGGATGGAATACACGATGGATTACGTGACCGAGGTCGACCCATTGGACGAGGTGGTCGAACAAGGTGGCGCGCGCGTGATGATCGCGCCGATGGCGCAAATGTTTCTCTTCGGCACCGA
Organism: uncultured Shimia sp.; assembly: GCA_937881735.1. Classification (GTDB taxonomy): domain Bacteria; phylum Pseudomonadota; class Alphaproteobacteria; order Rhodobacterales; family Rhodobacteraceae; genus Roseovarius. The sequence goes on along the minus strand of CALGEH010000043.1, from coordinate 4,640 downwards.
GATCGACTATGAGGTGCCGCTGCTGGAATCCGGCTTTAAATTCCGCAACCCCAACGTGACCGAGGCCTGCGGATGCGGCGAGTCTATCAAGTTTGCGGAAACGTAAAGCGACTTAAATCTCTACAATTAAACAGTTTTCAAGAATACGCCTTGCGCGCCTCGTCGCAATGCAGGACACTGCATGCGTGGTATTCGGAGGGGCGGTATGCGGCGTAAATTGGCGGCTGGAAACTGGAAGATGAACGGCACTCGCGCCGCTTTGGGTGCGCTGGAGGCCTTGTCGCGCGCCCATGCGGACCCGTCGGTCGATATCCTGATCTGCCCCCCTGCCACGCTTCTGGCTGAGGCCGTTGAGGCGGTCGCGGCCTTCCCTCTTGCCATCGGTGGGCAGGATTGCCACGCCGAGATCGCGGGCGCGCATACGGGCGACATCTCCGCCGAAATGCTGCTCGATGCAGGGGCTACAGCCGTCATTCTGGGCCATTCCGAGCGGCGCGAGGCGTATGGTGAGACCTCAGAGGCCGTGCGCGCCAAGGCTAAATCCGCGCAGGCCGTGGGGCTTACCACCCTAATCTGCGTCGGTGAAAGCCTGACCCAGCGGGAGGCTCAAAACACTCTAGATATTATCGGAGCACAGCTTGCATTATCCATCCCCGACACGTCCACGGCCGAGAATTGCGTCATCGCGTATGAGCCTTGCTGGGCCATCGGCACGGGCCTCACCCCCACGCCTGCGCAGATTGCCGAGGTGCATGGCTTCATCCGCGCCACCCTTACGGCGCGATTCGCGGACGCGGGGGACATGCGCCTGCTTTATGGCGGTTCGGTGAAGCCGGGCAACGCGGCAGAAATCTTCGGCATTGGCGATGTGGACGGAGCACTTGTGGGGGGCGCCAGCCTCTCGCCTGCGGATTTCTCCCCCATTATCAAAACGCTGGAAGCCGCTCTTTAACTTGAATCCAGCGGCAGGATGGTGGTCGATTTGATCTCTTCCATCGACAAGAGCGCCGTTACGTTATGAACTTTCACCTCTGAAATCAGCGCTTGGTAGAACGTGTCATAGGCGCGCGCATTCGCGACCCTCACCTTCAGGATATAGTCGATATCACCGGCCAGCCTGTGCGCCTCCTGAACCTCGGGCCGGTCCTGCAGCGCTTTCAGAAACCGCTGCTGCCAGCCCGCATCATGCTCGGAGGTGCGGATGAGGACGAAGAAACACGCCTCAAACCCCAGCGCCTCTGCGTCCAGTAGGTAGGTCTGATGGCGGATCACACCCGCCTCGCGCAGCTTGCGAATCCTGTTCCACACAGGGGTCTTTGAACTGCCCACCAGCTTGGCAATATCGTCAAGCGATTGCCCGCCATCGCGCTGCAACTCACGCAAGATTTTCCGATCCAGATCGTCGATGCGAACAGACATTCCGCATATTCCTTTTTGCTGGAACATCGCCCCAACGCGCCTGAGCGGTTGGAACACACGTCCTTAATCACCGGCCTATATGGCGCCAAGGGGGGAATAAATTCTATATTACGGCGAACGTCAACCAAGCCCGAGGCCGCTCCATGCAACATTTCCCGATCTTCATGGCTCTCGCCGGGCGCCGCGTGATCCTTTCGGGCGGTGGCGATGCGGCAATGGCCAAGCTGCGCCTCTTGATGAAGACCGAAGCGCATCTGACCGTTTTCACCCCCACACCTGTCCCACAGATTGAAGCTTGGGAGGCCGAGGGCCGCTTGCGGATCATGCGCCGCGCGATGGAGCCGGGTGACGCGCTTTGTGCAGCACTCTTTTATGCCGCGGATGAGGACGCCACCGAGGATGCACGCACCGTTCACCTGGCGCGCGCAGACGGGGCGCTGACCAATATCGTGGACAACCTCGCCGACAGTCAGTTCATCACACCTGCCATCGTGGACCGTGACCCGGTCACCATCGCGATTGGGACCGAGGGCACAGCCCCCGTGCTCGCCCGCGCTATCAAGGCTGATATCGAGGCGATGCTGCCTGCACGTCTCGGCCCCCTCGCCCGCGCCGCCAAAGGCTTTCGCCGCGTGGCAGAGGCGCTCCCCGTGGGCCGCGCGCGCCGCGCCTTCTGGACGGAGTTTTTCTTCATCAAGGGCCCCGATGCACTGGACCGCGACGAGACGGCAGACCTGCACAATGTGCTTGACCAGCAGCTGCACACCCATCTCACCGCCCAAAGCGCCAAGGGCCGCGTGACATTCGCCATCGCCGCTGCAGCCGATCCTGAGCTTTTACCGCTCAAGACCCGCAACACGCTGCATGAGGCCGATCTGGTGCTGCACGGGCCAGAGATTGCGCCCGAAATCCTTGAGCTTGCCCGCCGTGAGGCCGCATTCGGGCCGCTCAGCGATGCCACCCACATGACGCACGCCGCGGCCGAGGGCACCCATATCCTCGCTCTCGTCACCACGCCCCCAGCGCCCGCAACCCTCGCCGCCCTGCGCAGCGCTGGGATCGACGCGCTGGTCATCCCCGGCATAGCCCCATTGCCCAATCTCACCATGCTGAAGGAAACCGCCTGATGCTCCGCGAATTTACCCCCAAAGTGATCACCGCCAACGCCCTTCTGGAGGGTGATGTCGTCTACCTCACCGACGCCGGCACATGGACACGGCACCTCTCTGAGGCGGAAATCCTCACCGATGAGGCGGATGCGGAGCTACGCCTTCTCGATGCACAGGCGCAGGCGAGCACCGTGGTCGGCGTCTACCTCGCCGATATGACTCCGACGGAGCATGGCCCCGAGCCCACGCATTTCCGCGAGGGTTTTCGCCGCACGGGTCCCTCCAATTACAACCACGGCAAGCAAGCGGAGCGCGCATAATGTATCGCTACAACGCGTTCGACACCGCCTTCATCGCCGAGCGGAACGCACAGTTCCGCGCCCAAGTGGAGCGCCGCATCGACGGCAGCCTCACCGAGGATGAGTTCAAGCCCCTGCGACTGATGAACGGGCTCTACCTGCAACTGCACGCCTATATGCTCCGCGTGGCGATCCCTTACGGCACGTTGAACAGCGCCCAGATGCGTCAGCTCGCCATGATTGCGGAGCGCTGGGACAAGGGCTATGGCCACTTCACTACGCGCCAGAATATTCAGTTCAACTGGCCCAAGCTGCGCGATGTGCCCGACATTCTCGACGCGCTGGCCGAGGTGGAGATGCACGCGATCCAGACCTCCGGCAACACGATCCGCAACGTCACGGCTGATCATTTTGCGGGTGCTGCTGCGGATGAAGTCGCCGATCCGCGCCCCGTGGCCGAGCTGATCCGCCAATGGTCCACGGATCATCCGGAATTTCAGTTCCTGCCGCGCAAATTCAAGGTCGCCGTCACCGGCAGCCCCAATGACCGCGCCGTGACGGCGGCCCATGATATCGGGCTGCGCATCGTGGAGCGGGATGGTAAGATTGGTTATCAGGTGCTGGTCGGTGGGGGCCTTGGCCGCACGCCGATGATCGGCAAGCTGTTGGCCGATTTCCTGCCAGAGGCGGATTTGCTGCCTTACATCGAGGCAGCGGTCGCGGTCTGGAACCTGCTGGGGCGGCGCGACAACAAGTATAAATCCCGCATCAAGATCACCGTGCACGAGCATGGCATCGACGACATCCGCGCCCGCGTGGAGGAGGCGTTCGCCCGCATCAAACCTACGTTCAGCGGCGTGGACCAAACCATGCTGGCCGCGATCCGCACACAGTTCGCCCCGCCCAACCTGCGCGACGGCAGCACGCACCATTACGACGCGGCCTATGTGGGCAACGCCATGTTCCGCGCCTTTGCCGATACCAACCTCACGGTGCACAAGCATCCCGATCATGCCATTGTGACGATCAGCCTAAAGGCCCATGGCGCGCCCCCCGGCGATGCCACGGCGGATCAGATGCGACTTATGGCCGACCTCGCCGAGCGGTACGGGTATGACGAGCTGCGCATCAGCCATGAGCAGAACGTGATCTTGCCCCATGTCCACAAATCCGACTTGCCCGCGCTTTACACAGCGCTGCGCGAGGCCGGGCTCGGGACCGCCAATATCGGCCTCATCTCCGATATCATCGCCTGCCCCGGCATGGATTACTGCGCGCTGGCCACCGCGCGCTCCATCCCCATTGCCCAAGAGATTGCGCTGCGCTTCGACGAGTTGAAGCTGGAGCATGAAATCGGTGAGATGAAGATCAAGATCTCGGGCTGCATCAACGCCTGCGGGCATCACCATGTGGGCCATATCGGCATCCTCGGTCTCGACCGGGCGGGGGTGGAAAGCTACCAGATCACGCTTGGCGGCGATCACCGCGAAGACGCCCGCGTGGGCGACCGCACCGGACCGGGCTTTGCCGCAGATGAGCTTCTGCCGGCGATCGAGCGGATCGTCTATGCTTACCTCGATCAGCGCAGCGGGCCGGAGGAGACATTCCTCGCCACCTACCAGCGGCTTGGGATGGCGCCGTTCAAGGCCGCACTTTATGACGAGGCGGCCTCCTATGCAGCCGAGTAATCCCACCGCGGATACACGGGCAGGCGCGCTCAACGATTGGTATCGCTTGCACGCGGCGCAGGAGGTTCTGAACCATGCGCTGCGCGCGCCTGAGACTGGGCAATTGGCGTTGGTCTCAAGCTTTG
>CALGEH010000042.1 GCA_937881735.1 uncultured Shimia sp. | reverse complement strand
AGGTAAAGGCAGATGTCATCGCGTCTCATGCCACGAATATCGCACAGCGTGTCGCAGTTGGGAATCTTCTGTCAGGCGGCGAACACTAGGGTGCTGGCAGAATTCCGCGGCTGAGGGCCCCTGAGCATTGTTGACACGCACCACCCTGATCCCTCTGCTCTGCGCCACGCTTCTGGCCGGATGCGACGCTCCTCTGCCCGGCGCGTCCAAACCTAATCTGGTTCAAACGCTGGCCGAGGCCCCTCCCGGCGCGGCCCCTGGCACATGCTGGGGCAAGGTGGTCACACCCGCCGTGATCGAGACGGTAACCGATCAGATCATCTTGCAACCCGCCGAAGTACTGAATGACGGCACAGTGACCAGCCCGGCCGTGTTCAAGACCGAAACCCGCCAGGCCATCGTGCAAGAACGCAAGGTGACGTGGTTCGAGACCCCCTGCGTTGCTGATCTTACGCCTGAATTTGTGGCCACCTTGCAGCGCGCGTTACAAGCGCGCGGCCTCTTTCGCGGTGGCATAACCGGCGTGATGGACGCGCGTACCCGCGCCGCGATCCGGCGGTTTCAGGCCCCCGAAGGTCTCGATAGCGGAATTTTGTCGCTCGCCGCCGCCCGCCGCCTCGGCCTTGTCGCGGTAGAGCGCTCAGACAAGACCTAGAGATGCGGCTCACGCTGGTGCAACCATCCGCGCGACCCAAACCCCGGCCATCGCCGAAAACCCGGTGAGCATTGTGCCCCATGTGAGGTCCGTCGCCACCATCCGCCATGTCCAGCCTTTGAGCGTGGCCAGATTGGTAAACTCATAGGTGCCATAGGCCATCGCACCAATCAAAGCGCCCGTGCCAAACACCCAAAAAAGCGAATGGCCCTGCAAAATCGCGGGCCAGCTGACGAACCACAAAACACAGCCCACGTAAAAGGCATAGAACATCACCGCAGGCCCGATCCGGGGGCTGTCGAGGATCAGCGACGGGATATCGCGCTCGAATGTCGGCTTCACGATATAGCTGAGCCCGAGGTAATCGAGCCCGAGAAAAACCACGAATGTGGCGATGTAGAGTATGACAAGCGTCATGGCGGCCTCCTGAATTGCGCAAAGCCCTAACGCGCGGGCCCCATATTGGTTGCGTGCACGGGCAATCCCGCACCCCGCACGAATCACTTTTGGGCGCTTAGGTCCAGCCTGATAGGGCAGCTCACCCCGCTGGAGCGAAGGTTTCACGATCCCGCCCCATCCCACTCCTGCCTGATCACTGCGCAGGGCGCTGCATTACGTGGCAGCCTTTGCGCAGACGGCAAGAAAAGCGACAGCCTTAACCCAAGCGCGCCCAAAAAATACCCTGTTTGCTTAACGTTACGGCAAGAGGACATATGCAATTGCTGCATAGCAGCATTGAAATAGAAAGGTATTGTGCAAGCGCAGCATAACCCTAGATACTGTTCACAAGCGAACAGACGGGGCCCGCCAAATCAAGCGCCGGACCCGAAAATGCAAAGGAACAAGCGATGACAATCGCGACACATACATATGCCAGCCGCAAGGCCCGCACCAACACGCTCATCGCGATGATGCATGCGTGGCAGGACACGTGGTCCAAGCGGCGCGCCTACATGCGCACCGTGGACGAGCTGAGCGCGCTCAGCGACCGCGAGTTGGCCGATCTCGGGATCACCCGTTCCGCGATCAAACAGACAGCCCAATCCGCCGTGGAGATCACGCGGCGCTAAGGCAGACCAGATCGGGCATCCTCCTCCTCCCAGAGGGATGTCTGAGCACGCAGCGGCCTCCTCCTCCCAAATTTGGGGCCGCGGCACAAAGACCGGGGGCAAAACGCCTCCGCAAGATACGGCCCCGGATCGCTCCTCCCAAACTGATCCCAGGGACGCCTTGAACGGCGGTGCCCTCCTCCCATTAGGCACCGCCGTTTTATTTTGCTCCGGCCCGTCCGCTAGACCACGCCAGTGCGCAGCACGTCATGGATATGCACCAAACCGCGCAGCGTGCCGTCCTCATCCACCACAAAAAGCGCCGAAATCTTGTTGGCGTTCATCACGCCCAGCGCCTCCGAGATTAGCGCCTCTGGCCGTGTGGTGCGCGGGTCCCGCGTCGCAATCTCACCCGCCGTGCGGTCCATCAAACTCGCAAGGTTGCGCCGCAAATCCCCATCGGTAATCACACCGGCAAGCCGCCCATCGGTGACCACGGCAGCCACGCCAAACCCCTTGGCCGTCATCTCCAAAAGCGTCTCGCCCATATCCGTGTCCTCGGCCACGATCGGCAGGGCAGCACCCTTATGCATCACCGCGCGCACCTGCAAAAGCTGCGCCCCCAACGTGCCGCCGGGATGAAACGCCAGAAAATTCTCCCGCTCAAACCCACGCAGCCGCATCAATGCCACCGCCAACGCATCGCCCAGCGCCAATGTGCAGGTCGTGCTGGTCGTGGGCGCCATGCCGATCCCGCAGGCCTCGGGCGCATCGGGCAGGGGCAAGAGATAATCCGCCTGCACCGCCAGCGCCGATCCCCCGTTTCGCGTGATGGCAATGAGCGGAATGGCAAAACGTCGCGTATGCGCGATGATATCCGCAAGCTCCCGCGTCTCGCCGGAGTTGGAGATCAGGATCACCGCATCCGCGCCCGTAATCATGCCCAGATCGCCGTGGCTCGCCTCGCCGGGGTGCACGGCCTGAGCAGGCGTGCCGGTGCTGGCCATGGTCGCCGCGATCTTATGCGCGATATGGCCTGATTTTCCCATGCCTGAGACGATCACCCGCCCCTGCACCTTCAAGAGCAATTCCACCACAGCATCGAAGCTTTCGGGCAGGCCCTCGCGCATCTGCGCCAATGCGTCACTTTCGATCCGCAAAACCTCACGGGCAATCTCGGACGGGGTTGGGGTCTGGGTCATCATGCGCTCCGGCAGGGGATTTCTGCCCCCGAATACCGCGCGGCCAGCCCCAAGGGAAGGGGCACACATGATGCAGCAAGGGCGCAAACCCACCAAAAGCCGCGCGGTTCGCGTTGACTTGGATGTAACGCTTGGCCAGTAATCAGGGAAAAAAAGCAGTCGAGCATAAAGGGCAGCACAATGAAAATCGCGATGATCGGCACGGGCTATGTCGGCCTTGTCTCCGGGGTGTGTTTCTCCGATTTCGGCCACGATGTGATCTGTGTCGACAAGGACCCCGCCAAGATCGCCATGCTCGAGACGGGTGTGGTCCCGATATTCGAGCCGGGGCTGGATACGCTCATGGCCAAGAATGTCGAGGCCGGGCGATTGTTCTTCACCACCGATCTGAAATCCGCCGTCGAGGGCGCGGAGGCCGTGTTCATCGCCGTAGGCACGCCCACGCGGCGTGGTGACGGACATGCGGACCTCAGCTATGTCATGGCCGCCGCCGAAGAGATCGCCATGGCCGCCAGTGATTATCTGGTGATCGTGACCAAGTCGACCGTGCCCGTGGGCACCAACCGCCAAGTCAAGCAGGTGGTCAAAAAGGCCCGCCCCGATCTGGAGTTCGATGTCGCCTCGAACCCCGAATTCCTGCGCGAAGGGGCCGCAATCGACGACTTCATGAAGCCCGACCGCGTTGTCGTCGGCGTGCAAACCGAGCGCGCGGGCGAGGTGATGGCAGATATCTACCGCCCACTCTACTTGCGCGATTTCCCGATCCTGACGACCGATCTGGAAAGTGCCGAGATGATCAAATACGCGGCCAACGCGTTTCTCGCGATGAAGATCACCTTCATCAACGAAATCGCGGCCCTGTGTGAGCGCACGGGCGCGGATGTAAAACGGGTAAGCCACGGTATCGGCCTCGACGGGCGCATCGGGAACAAGTTCCTGCACGCGGGCCCCGGCTATGGTGGCAGCTGTTTTCCAAAAGATACCAAGGCGCTGGCCCGCATTGGCCAAGAGCATGGTTTGCCCATGCAGATCACCGAAAAGGTGATCACCGTCAACGAGGAAATCAAACGCCGGATGACTGAGAAACTGCGCGACCTGTGCGATGGCAGCTTCAACGGCAAGACAATCGCCATCCTCGGTGTGACGTTCAAACCCAACACCGACGATATGCGCGACGCACCGTCTCTGACAATCGTGCCCGCCCTCGTGGGCGGCGGTGCCAAGGTGCGCGTGGTGGACCCCCAAGGGCGGCGCGAGGGCGAGGCGCTGCTGCCCGGCGTGTCCTGGCATGAGGACCCCTATAAGGCCGCGAACAATGCCGATCTGATCGTGCTTTTGACCGAATGGAACGAGTTTCGCGCGCTCGATCTCAAACGTCTCGCCAAGAAGATGAATACCCCCCGCATGGCCGATCTGCGCAATATCTATGATCCCAAGGATGCCAAACGCGCCGGGTTTGAGGCCTATGAGCCGGTGGGCCGCGCAGGCTTCGGCCCCTCGCACGAGGCATAAGCCCTCAATCAGTCGCCGGGAATGTTCAGCATATGGCGTTCACCGCGCGCGGCGGACAGGGCGATCTGCTTTTGCCGCTCACGAAAGCGGTTCTTATCGTCCTCGCTCGTCTCCGTGGCGCAGTGATGACAGGCCACGCCCTCTTCAAATTCAGGGCGCGCCTCATCCTCGGGCAGGATCGGGCGGCGGCAGGCATGACACAGTCTGTGCGGGCCAGGCCGTAAGCCATGGCCCACAGACACGCGCCCATCAAAGACAAAGCAATCGCCCTCCCAAGTGCTCTGATCCTCCGGCACCTCTTCGAGATATTTCAGGATGCCGCCCTTAAGGTGGTAGACCTCCTCCGCCCCCTGCCCGAGCAGGAAGTTGGTGGATTTTTCGCAGCGGATGCCTCCGGTGCAGAACATCGCGATGCGCTTGCCCTCAAACCGGCCCTTGTTGGCGGCCCACCATGCGGGGAAATCTCGGAAACTGTCAGTCTTGGGGTCCACCGCCCCCTGAAACGTGCCAATCGCCACCTCGTAATCATTGCGCGTGTCGATCACGGCCACATCGGGCGCGGTGATGAGCGCGTTCCAATCTTTGGGTTCTACATAACGCCCGGTGCCGCGCAGGGGATCGACATCGGGCTGCCCCATCGTCACGATCTCGGCCTTTACACGGACACGGAGACGGCCAAAAGGCTGCTCAGCCGCCGTGCTTTCCTTGTGGATAAGACCCGCACAACCCGGCACCCCACGCAGATGTGCCAGCACCGCATCAACGCTCGCGCGCGACCCGGCGATAGTGCCGTTGATCCCCTCGGGCGCCAGCAGAAGGATGCCCGTGATCCCCTCATCCGCGCACAATTGCGCAAGCGGCGCACGCAGCGCGTCTGGGTCCTCAAAGCGGGTAAAATGATAGAGAGCTGCGATGGTATACATGGGGCGGGTCTTTAGGCCTTCGCGCGCATTGGGGCAAGGGGGAGGCAAGCGGCGCAGTTGACGGCGGGCGTGCCCCTGCCTACCCCTTGGAGGGTGCGTTACCCAAGGAGAGATGCAATGACCAAAGCCCTGATCGTGATTGATGTGCAAAACGATTTCTGCCCCGGCGGCGCATTGGCCGTGGCAGGCGGGGATGCAATCGTGCCGGGCATCAACGCCGCGATGACGGGGTTCAGCACCGTGATCCTGAGCCAAGACTGGCACCCGGCGGGACATTCCTCCTTCGCCACCTCGCATCCCGGCCGCGCGCCGATGGAAATGGCCGAGATGCCCTACGGCCCGCAGGTCCTTTGGCCCGATCATTGCGTGCAGGGCAGCGCGGGCGCCAAGTTTCACGCGGGCCTCAACGTGGACCGCGCCGATCTGATCCTGCGCAAGGGCTACAACCCCGCGATCGACAGCTATTCCACGTTTTTTGAGAATGATCGCAGCACGCCCACGGGGCTGCACGGATACCTGACCGAGCGAGGGATTACCGGTCTGACCATGGTCGGCCTTGCCACGGATTTCTGCGTGAATTACTCGGCCCTGGATGCGGCCCGGCTGGGATATGCCGTGCGGGTGGAAACCACGCTCTGCCGGGGGATTGATATGAACGGATCGCTCGCGGCGGCAGAGGCCGGGATGCGAAGCGCAGGCGTCACCCTCGCCTGAACCGCGCCAGCAGCAGACCCGCACCCACGCCCGCAAAGGCGCCCAAAGTGTCGGCCACGAGGTCCAGAACCTCCCGCGCGCGGCCAAAGGCGGGCTGAATGAGCTCGATCCCGGCCCCGAAGATCACAGCAACCGCGACCACAACGGCCCAGCGCGCAGGCAGCGCCCATGACAGCGGCAGGGTCAGCAGGGCAAAGGCAACCCCGTGGGCCAGTTTGTCATTGATCGGCAGGGGCGCACCGCCTGAAGGCACGCTCAGCGTGAACCGCAAGATGAGCAGAATGACCAACGCCGTCAAACACCATGCAAGGCCCAGCTGGACCAGACGCGGCATCAGCGGCGCGCGTCCCAACTGCTCGACGCGCGCTGCCGTGTGTAGAACTCACCCATCAGGCCGATCACGACGAACACGAGCGCCACATAAAGCGGGTATTCCACCGAAGAATTGCGCGGCACATAATTCACGAACACAAAGCCGCGCGCCTGATCGATACAATGAAACAAAGGATTCCAATCAAACATGGCCAGCATATAGCTGGGCAGTGTATTGGCCACGAACATCTTGCCAGACGCGATCATATTGGCCCGCTGATAGACTGTAGCAAATGTGCTGGTGAAGGTCGGAAACCAAGGCTTGATGGCCAGAAGAACAAGACCAAGCGCAAAGCCCGTGAACCACGCGAGCAGCAGCATCCCGAAAGCAGGAAACGGATGTTCAATCTCAAACGGGGTGAAAGCCACGTGATACACAAAAAGGATGATCACAAGCGTCAGCACCTGAATATAAAGGGCGCTCAGCGCCGCCGCCATGATCGCAATCGCCGTGTTCATCGGCGCATGTTTCATCATCGGAGAGGACGGTCCCTCGGCACCCGACACGGCCCCCAACGTCTTGATATGGGTGAGGAAAAGGAAAATCCCCGACATGATGTAAAGCAGGAAATCACCCCGAAGAGCCGCCCCGCGCAGACCCAGAAGCGAGAACATCACGTAGAACGCGGCGATGAAAACCACCGCCTGAAGAATGTTCAACGCCAGCGCCATAAGCGCGTTGCCATGCCCTTTGCGCACATCACGCACCGTGGCGTGATAGATCAACTCAAGGATAGATACGGCGGAATGCACCGTTGATTTGGGTTTTACCTGTTGAAACATAGCCTCACTCTGCGTCGCTCTGCCCAGATGGATGACACGGAATTCTTGCTGTCCCGTTAGCGCCGCAGCATAAGGAGGGCGACGCCTTGCCGCAATAGACTTGGCCCGCCCCCAAAAAGGAGCCCTTGATTTGGACTATGCCCGACTGACCGATGTGATGCGCCGCCTTGCCCTTGAGGCGGGCGATGTGATCATGGAGATCTACGCCAGCGACGATTTCGACGTGAAGGCGAAATCTGACGCGAGCCCCGTGACCGCCGCTGATGAGGCCGCAGACGCGCTGATCTCCGCCGGGCTGCGCGCGGAATTCCCGGACGTGCTTCTGGTGACCGAGGAGCAAGCCGCCTCGCATACAAAACAGGCCGAGACCTTCCTGATCGTGGATCCGCTGGATGGCACCAAAGAGTTTATCAACCGGCGTGGCGATTTCACCGTGAACATCGCCTATGTCGAGAACGGCGTGCCGACACGCGGCGTGGTCTATGCCCCCGCTCGGGGCCGCATGTTCTACACTTTGGCAGATGGCAGCGCGGTGGAGGAAACCGGCGCATTGGACAAAACCACCACCGGCACGCAGGAGCCGATCCGCGTGAGCACGCCGGACAACGCAGCGCTGATGATTGTGGCGTCCAAATCCCACCGAGATCAGGCGACGGATGACTACATCAACAAATACGCCGCCAAGGATATGAAAAGCGCGGGCTCCTCGCTTAAATTCTGTCTCGTGGCCACGGGCGAGGCGGACATTTACCCCCGCGTCGGCCGCACGATGGAATGGGACACGGCAGCGGGCCATGCGGTCCTGTCGGGCGCAGGCGGGGCCGTCATCCGCTTCGATGATCACACGCCGCTCAGATACGGCAAGGAGGGCTACGCCAACCCGTTCTTCATCGCCCATGCCCCCGGTGTGGAGCTGCAGAAACCATGAGTGTTCTCATTGCCATCCCCGCGCGTTACGCCTCCACCCGCTTTCCCGGCAAGCCTTTGCATATGCTCACCGGTGCGTCGGGTGAGGCGAAATCCCTCGTAGAGCGCTCGTGGGAGGCCGCTCGCACCGTGCCCGGTGATCACCGCATCGTCGTGGCCACCGATGACACCCGGATCAAGACTGCAGCGGAGGCGTTCGGCGCAGAAGTGGTGATGACGTCCCAAAACTGCGCCAACGGAACCGAGCGCTGCGCCGAGGCGGCTGAAAAGCTGGGCGGCGGTTTCGAGATGATCGTGAACCTGCAAGGCGACGCGCCGCTCACGCCGCATTGGTTCGTTGCGGACCTGATCAAAGGCCTGCGCGCGGACCCGTCAGCGGATGTGGCCACGCCAGTGTTGCGCTGCGATGGACGGGCCTTGAATGGCTTTATCGAGGACCGCCGCCATGACCGCGTCGGCGGGACAACAGCCGTTTTTGCCGCCAACCACCACGCAATGTATTTCTCCAAGGAGGTCGTGCCCTACACCGGCAAAACCTACGCCGAGGACGCAGAAACGCCCGTTTTCCACCATGTCGGCGTCTACGCCTATCGCCCGGGTGCGCTCAAAGCCTATCCCGGCTACACCCCGGGCCCGCTTGAGGGGCTCGAAGGGCTGGAACAGCTGCGTTTTATGGAAAATGGACGGCCGGTGCTGTGCGTAGAGGTGGCCGCACAAGGCCGCCAGTTCTGGGAGTTGAACAACCCCTCGGACGCGCCCCGGATCGAGCGGATGATGCGCGAGATGCGGATGGACTAGACCCGCGCCCGCCTGAAGAACCGAAGTGTCAAAAGCACCGCCGCGAGCGCAAGCCCAAACCCGTAGCCGATCCAGACGCCATAAGGACCCATCTCGAATACAAAGCCCAGACCATACCCTATAGGCAAGGCAAGGATCCAATAGCAAACGAGCGTGATCATCACTGGCACGCGGTTATCCGTCATGCCCCGTGATGCGCCCTGCATAGCGCCATGCACCCCGTCCGCTATCTGCAAAAGGGCCACGATCACGAAGAGCCCCGCTGCAAGCGTCACCACGTCCGGATCGTCTGACAGGCTTCGGGCAATCGCACCGCCCGCGAGCAAGAGCGCCAGCATCACAAGGCTCATCCAACCGATGATGACCAAAAGCCCCGCCTTGCCAATGAGAACCAGCCGTTCAAGCTCATCTGCGCCGATCGCCTGCGCGACCCGGATTGACACGGCGACGGATACGCCCAAAGGCACCATGTAAAGCACCGCCGCGACAGAACCGACGATCTGATTGGCCGCCAGCGCCGCCGCCCCGAACCAGCCCATCATCAGGCCCACCACGGCATAGGCCCCGCCCTCGCCCACATATCCGGCGGCAATCACGCCGCCCTCACGGACTTGGACACCGATCTCGCCGGGCACACGCGGCGCAGGCACACGCGCGGCCCGCATCATCTTGGCCCGCCGCCAGATGAGCAGGGCCAACGCCAGCGACACTGCCTCTGACAAGAGGCTCGCCAGACCCGCCCCCAAAAGGCCAAGCCCCTCCCAGCCGCCAATGCCGTGGATCAAGACCCAATTGGCCGGCACGTTCAACGCCACCGCCACAAAGGCGAGGCCCACGCCGACCCAAGGCTTGTCAATCGCATCAAAGAGGGCTTTCAGCGCATAAAAGAGCGTGAACGGGATCATCATCGCGCTCATCGCCAGCCAATAGCCGTCCAAAGCCGCAACGACCTCGGGGGGCTGGCCAATCTCGCCCATCACGCCCTTCAAAAGAGCCATGGTAATGGCCCCCAATACGCCCACGACACCGGCCACGATCAGCCCCGCGCGCACAGTGGCAGAAAGTTCGGTGTCACTGCCACGGCCATGGACCTGCGCAAAGCGCACACCGATGGCGGAGACAAATCCGTACAGTCCGGAATAAAACACCATGACCGCTGCCATGGTCAGCGACACCGCCGCCAAAGGCACCGTGCCCAAAGGGGCGATCATGATGGTGTCCACAACACCGATCAGGCTGGCCGCAGCCAACGAAACGGAGATAGGAAACGCCAAAATGGCCAGCCGCCGCACCTCACGCAGAACGCGAATATAGGTGGGGGGCGTCGCCTCACCCTGCGGCGCTTCAGGCCGGATCACAGACATGTATTGCACCCTTCGCACCGCATCATCCGCTATTGGGACCAACCACCACCTGATAAGTCAAGCGCCACTCAAACGCAGTCCAAGCCCCCTCGCAGAGGGAGTCTTTAAGGTCACTTTTTGCTGCAATGCCCAAAATCTGCCGCGATTTTCTCATATCCCGTTTAATTAGTTGGGGAAAGTCTGAAAAACCTGCCGGTTTCCGTGTGATGTGGTAGGCTGCGGGCATC
>CALGEH010000041.1 GCA_937881735.1 uncultured Shimia sp. | reverse complement strand
CATCGGCGTCTTGATATGCTCCAGCCGCATCTCCAGCGCCTCGACGGTTTTGATCACGTCAAACCCCTGCCGCGCACAGCTGGGGCAGCTGATGATGTTCACGCCGCGATGCCTTAGGCCGAGGGATTTGAGGATTTCGAACCCCATCTTGACCTCTTCGACCGGGTCCGCCGAGAGGCTCACGCGGATCGTATCGCCAATGCCCATCCAAAGAAGATTGCCCATCCCGATGGCCGATTTCACCGTGCCGCTGATCAGCCCGCCCGCCTCGGTGATCCCGAGATGGATTGGCGCGTCCGTCGCCTCGGCCAGTTGCTGATAGGCCGCCGCGGCCATAAACACATCTGAGGCCTTGCAGCTGATCTTGAACTCATGAAAATCGTTGTCTTGCAGGATCTTGATATGATCCAAGCCCGATTCCACCATCGCATCGGGGCACGGCTCGCCGTATTTATCCAGCAGATGCTTCTCAAGGCTGCCCGCGTTCACGCCGATGCGGATGGAGCAGTTGTTGTCTCGCGCGGCCCGGATCACCTCGCGCACGCGGCTCTCGTCGCCGATATTGCCGGGGTTGATCCTGAGACACGCAGCACCCGCCTCTGCCGCCTCGATGCCCCGTTTGTAATGGAAATGGATATCCGCCACGATGGGCACCGGACTTTCGCGCACAATCTCTTTCAGCGCTTTGGAACTGTCCTGATCTGGCACGGAGATGCGCACAATATCCGCCCCGGCCTCCGCCGCCGCCTGTACTTGGGCAATCGTGCCCTTCACATCGGTGGTAAGCGTATTGGTCATGGTTTGGACGGAAATCGGCGCGTCGCCCCCAACGGGCACGTTGCCCACATGGATCTGACGGCTTTTGCGGCGGTAGATGTTGCGCCATGGGCGGATATGGTTGAGCGACATCAAAGGCTTCCTTGGCGATCTGAGTATTCGTTACAAACCAAGATAGGAGATGCGGCGCGCAGGTGCAATCTTACTCAGCCGTGACACCCTGAAGCTCTGCAATGTAGCGCGTGAGATCTTCATCTTGCGTCAGGTCCGCGACCTCAAGCGTGCTGGTCAGCATGTCCGAGGCCAGCGCCATATTGGACGTCACAGACCCGCGCGGGCCGGCGGGTCCATAATGCTGCCCGTCTACCAGAAAATAAATCGCACCGGATTCACCCACGCGCAATGTGGGCGGTGTCTCGGTGGCGGGCACGGCATACGTGTCACCAGCGTTCATCACACCTTCGAAAATAACACTGCCCTCCGCCGAGCGCACACGCACCCAAGCGGGGCGCACGGCAACCATCTGCACACCGGGCGCGCCTGCGCCCACAACAATCGGCGCACCTGGGCGCGGTTCGGGTATATCCGTGCCTAGAACGGCGGCCAAAGCCGCATCAATCGCGGATCCTTCAGCGCGCACGGACGTGCCCGCAGCACCTGCCGCATTATCCAAAGCGATCTGGCGCGCGGCATTGCGGGTCACTTCGTCGCCAAGCGCGCCCATGCGGCTGGGATCCAGCGTCGAAATCGGCGCATCACGGGCCACGAGCACCGGTACGTCCAGCGCCTCTGGACGGTAAAGACGGTCTAGCGCACCAGCATCTGGCGCACTGAAATTAGACGCCAGCGCGGGCTCAGCGCCCTGCCCCACCACCACACCAGCGAGCGGATCAAGATCAGCCAACACGCTGGGTGTGTTTTCAACCGGGGCGACCTGCACACGCTGCACTTCGTTCAGAACGGTCCAGCCGCCATAACCAATCGCCGCAATCAAAGCGACCAGCACCGTGACCGAGCCAATTGCCCCCGGCTCGATCCGCGAAAAGATGCTCTCGGCGGCGGGCACGAACGGCGTGCTGGGCGATACCAGTCGATCCTCACCACGCTTGGCAGGACGCTCGGCAAATTCATCGGGTCGGCGCATCGTGGAGGCGGCAGCGGACATACCATGGGCGGTCGAGAACCCGCTTTCGGTGCAGAAGGTCGCAAAGGCGCGATCCGGGTCCATGCCGAGATAGCGTGCGTAAGAGCGCACGTATCCGGGGATGAAACCGGGGGTATCGAAGGAGGCGGGATCAGCATTCTCGATGGCGGCCACATAGCTTGCCTTGATACGTAATTCGCGTTCAACATCGAGAAGGGATTTGCCCAACGTGGCGCGCTCGCCCCGCATCAGATC
>CALGEH010000040.1 GCA_937881735.1 uncultured Shimia sp. | reverse complement strand
ACTGTCCAAGCTGAACGCACCGGGCCTTTTGCAAGCGCTGGACCGCTATCCCTATGGCTGCACAGAACAAATCGCATCGCGCGCCATGCCGCTGATCTATTTCAACCAAGTCGCAACCGCATTGGGCCTCGGTAATGATGCAGCCATCCAGGCCCGCATTGATCAAGCCATACGCCAGGTCCTGACGCGCCAAACCTCGAACGGGGCCTTCGGCCTCTGGCGGGCGCAATCGGGGGATTTCTGGCTCGATGCCTATGTGGCCGACTTCCTCAGCCGCGCGCGAGCCGAAGGATACGGTGTGCCCAAAAGCGCCGTCGCCATGGCGATGGACAACCTGCGCAACCGGGTGAACTATGCCCCTGATTTCGACGAGGGGGGCGAGGATATCGCCTATGCGCTGCTGGTTCTGGCCCGCGAAGGGGCCGCGAACATGGGCGATCTGCGCTATTACGCCGATGTGAAGGCCGATGCGTTTGCCACCCCGCTGGCGCTTGCCCAGCTTGGGGCGGCCCTCGCGTCCTACGGCGATCAGACGCGGGCCGACCGCATGTTCCGCGCGGCCCTCGCGCTGGCCGACCGCAGCGAGGCTGCGACAGAGCAGCTTTGGCGCGCGGATTACGGCACGGCCTACCGCGACCGGGCGGGGCTTCTGGCCCTGATCACCGAAGCGGGCAGCGATGTGGCCAAGGCCGAGGACCTCGCCGGGGCGCTTGAGCGTGCAGGCCCGCATATGTCCACGCAGGAACAGGCATGGACCCTTCTGGCCGCCCGCGCGCTGATCGACGGCCCGAGCGACCTCACGCTCAATGGCACACCCGTCGAGGGCCCACTCGTGCGGCTCATCGAGGCGCAAACGCTGGTGCCGCAGACGCTGACCAACACAGGCGCAAACGCAACCGAGATCACGCTCACCACCACCGGCGTGCCCGAAGTGCCCGGCCCGGCGGATGGCTATGGCTACCGGATCGAGCGGAGCTATTACGACATGGAGGGCGAAGCGCTCGATATCGCCTCGATCCCCACCGGCACCCGCGCCGTGGCGGTGCTGCGCATCATCCCGTTTGAGTATGGCGAGGCGCGGCTGATGGTGGATGACACGCTGCCTGCGGGGCTTGAGATCGACAATCCCAACCTGCTGCGCGCGGGCGATATCCGCAGCCTTGATTGGCTTGGCGCTGTCACGCCGCAACATGCCGAGTTCCGCTCCGATCGCTTTCTCGCGGCGGTGGATTGGCGCTCGGACCAGCCCTTCAACCTCGCCTATATCGTGCGGGCCGTAGCACCGGGCAGCTATCACCACCCTGCCGCCTCGGTCGAGGATATGTATCGCCCGGCCTACCGCGCTCAAACCGATACGGCGCGCATGACCGTGACCGAGTGAGGCCCGCCCGCGCTCTCTTTGCGCTGGCCCTCGCGCTGACGCTCACGGCGGGCGGGCGCGATGCGGCAGACCTTTGGGTGGAGCGCACCGTTCTGCCGCCACTGATTGCCGAGACAGGCACCGAAATGCGCGGGGCGGATGGCAGCCTTCTGAGGGTCTATACCGCCCCCGATGGGCGCTGGCGGCTGGACGTGGCCACCGCTGAGGTGGACCCGGATTTCATCCACATGCTGATCGCCTATGAGGATCGGCGTTTTTACAATCACGCAGGCATCGACCCTATCGCCATGCTGCGCGCCACCGCTCAGGCGCTCTGGCACCGGGAGATTGTCTCGGGCGGTTCGACCCTCACGATGCAGGTCGCGCGCCTGATGGAGGAGAGCGGCACTGGCGCATGGGCGGGCAAGCTGCGCCAGATCCGCGTGGCGCTGGCTCTGGAACGGCGGCTGAGCAAGGATGACATCCTGCGGCTCTACCTCACCCGCGCGCCTTACGGCGGCAATATCGAGGGTATCCGGGCCGCCACACATGCGTGGTTCGGCAAGGGACCTGCCCGCCTCACCCCCGCCGAGGCGGCCCTTTTGGTGGCCCTGCCGCAATCGCCTGAAACCCGGCGTCCGGACCGGCACCACGCAGCCGCCACGGCCGCCCGCGCCCGTGTTCTCGACCGAATGCAAACCTCCGGACGGCTGAGCCATGAGGCCACGACCGCCGCGCTATTCGACCCTGTGCCGGCCCAAAGACGTGCATTTGCTGCCCTCGCGCCACACCTCACCGACCGCGCTTTGGCCGAGGCACCGGACAAGCGGCTCCACACCCTCACCATCGACGCCACCCTTCAGGACCGGATCGAGACCCTCGCCGCCACCCGCCTGCGCGACCTGCCCGAGACGGTCTCCATCGCCATCGTCATCGCCGATCACCAGACGGGTGCGATCCGCGCCTCGCTTGGCTCGGCGGGCTACGCCCCCAGCATGCGGGCGGGGTTCGTCGATATGACCCAAGCGCTCCGCTCGCCCGGCTCCACGTTGAAACCGCTCATCTACGGCATGGCGTTCGACCGGGGCCTCGCCCACCCCCAGACCCTGATCCGCGACGCGCCTGTGCATTTCGGCAGCTACGCCCCGCAAAACTTCGACGACCGTTTCCGGGGCGAAGTCACCGTGCAATCGGCGCTGCGCCAATCGCTGAACATCCCCGTGGTCCTTCTGATGGATGAAATCGGCCCCGCGCATCTCATGGACGCACTGCGCCGCGCGGGTATCCGCGCCGAGGTGCCGGGTGGCCGGGCCGGGCTCGCCGTGGCGCTGGGTGGTGTGGGCGTCAGCCTTGAAGGGCTCGTGCAGCTCTACGCAGGCATTGCGCGGGGCGGCGAGGCGATCCCGCTGCACCACCGCGCGGGCAACGCCCCGGCCCCGGCGCACATTCTCAGCCCCTCCGCCGCGTGGCATATAACCGATATCCTCGCAGGCCTCACCCCGCCCCCCGGCGCACCCGCCCGCAGCCTCGCCTACAAGACCGGCACCTCCTATGGGCACCGCGACGCGTGGGCGATCGGCTATGACGGGCGGCATGTGGCGGGGGTCTGGATCGGGCGTCCCGACGGCACACCCGTGCCGGGTGTGTTCGGCGGTGATCTGGCGGCTCCACTGCTTTTCGAGGCGTTCCAGAGGCTGGAGGCCGCGCGCACCCCCCTGCCCGCGCCGCCGCCAGAGACGCTGCTTCTCAGCACGC
This sequence comes from uncultured Shimia sp., assembly GCA_937881735.1. Taxonomy (GTDB): domain Bacteria; phylum Pseudomonadota; class Alphaproteobacteria; order Rhodobacterales; family Rhodobacteraceae; genus Roseovarius. The sequence continues at coordinate 1,968 of CALGEH010000040.1, read as the reverse complement.
AAGAGCTGCCCCAGCCCCTGCGCCGCTTCACCGGGCGCGAGGCTGTCTTCGCCCCAGCCGCCGATGCGCCCAAGCTGATTTTTCCACCGAACGGCGCGGAATTGATGACAGACGGCCCGCTCACCATAAAGCTGCGTGACGGCAAGCCACCTTTCACCCTGATGGCCAATGGCGCGCCAGTGCTCACCGGGCTTTACCGCCGCGATGCGGAGATAGCAGCCCTCACCACCGGGTTTTCAGACCTCACGGTGATTGATGCCTTGGGACGCACCGCGCATGTCACGGTGCGGCTGCGGGGCGGGCCGTAGGGCCCAAAATCAGAGCCTAAGCCGCCTCAGCCGCCGCCCGAATCGCGCGGATATTGTCGCCGTAAGGTGCGGGGTTCTCAACGCTCCCGCCCTTGAACACGGCAGATCCCGCCACCAGAACATCCGCCCCCGCCGCCGCCATCAAAGGGGCCGTCTCGGGCGTGATCCCGCCGTCGATCTCGATATGAATGGGCCGGTCACCGATCATGGCGCGCAGGCTGCGGACCTTCTCGATCTGGCTATGGATAAACTTCTGCCCGCCATAGCCGGGGTTGACCGTCATCACGCAGACCAGATCGATCATGTCCAGCAGATGCCCCACATCATCCAGCCCCGTGCCAGGGTTCAGCGCCAGCCCAGCCTTGCAGCCCGCGCCGCGGATCGCTTGAAGCGTGCGATGAATATGCGGCCCCGCCTCCAGATGCGCAGTCAGGATATCGGCCCCGGCATCGGCATAGGCCTCAATATAGGGATCGACCGGCGCGATCATCAGATGCACGTCCATCACCGTCTTGATATGCGGGCGGATCGCCTTGACCAGGGGCGGCCCGAAGGTGAGGTTCGGCACGAAATGCCCGTCCATCACATCCACATGGACCCAGTCACAGCCCTCCGCTTCAATCGCGCGAATCTCAGCCCCAAAATTGGCGAAATCGGCCGAAAGGATCGACGGGGCGATTTTGATCTGGCGGGAAAAGGACATCTGGCAGCTCCTCTGGGTGGACCCTTCCGCTTTTGCGGCCCGCGCCCGGCGCCGTCAAGCCCCACAGCCGCCCGATTGCGGGCCAGGCCGGATTGTGCCACCGTTCAGGGCGCGCAACGTTAGGAAAGACCGCTTATGTCAGATGAGGCCTTTTCCCGCTGGTTTGAGGTGGATCAGACCCGCATCGATGCCTTTGCCGCCACCACGGATGACGCGCAATTCATCCATACCGATCCCGCCCGCGCGGCCCAGACGCCTTTTGGCGGCACAATCGCGCATGGCTTCCTGACCCTTTCGCTTCTCTCGGCCATGTATATCGACGCACTGCCCACCCCGCCAAGCGTGGCGCATTCGATCAACTATGGCTTCGACAAGCTGCGCTTCATGGCACCGGTGCCTGCGGGCAGCCATCTGCGCAGTGCCTTCCGCCTGATCCGCGCCGATACCAGCGTGCCGGGCCAGATCAGCAACACATGGGCCGTGCGCGTCGAGATAAAGGGCGGCGCGAAACCTGCACTCATGGCGCGCTGGCTGACCCGGCAATACCTTGGGGAAAACCCGGCAGGAGACGGCGCATGACCATAGACCCCACATTGCTGGAGGAGGCCTATCCGCTTCAGGACCACCTCGGCTTTCGCCTGACAGAGTGGCGCACAGATTTCGCCCGGATCGAGCTGCCTATGGCCCCGTTTTTGATGAACCGCCAAGGCCTGCCCCATGGCGGCATCCACGCCACGCTTCTGGATAGCGCTATGGGGTTCGCGGGTTGCTATACTGGCGATCCCGCGGTGCGGCAGATGGCGCTGACCCTCTCGCTCACGGTGAATTACGTGGCGCAGGCGCAGGGTGATTTTCTGATCGCGACCGGCTGGCGCACGGGCGGTGGGCGCAAGACCTATTTCGCGGAAGGCCGGGTGGAGGACATGCTGGGCACCCATATTGCCACGGCCTCGGGTG
>CALGEH010000039.1 GCA_937881735.1 uncultured Shimia sp. | reverse complement strand
GAATATCGCACAGCGTGTCGCAGTTGGGAATCTTCTGTCAGGCGGCGAACACTAGCGGAAGCGATGACAACCTTATTATTGGCCGTAAGCAAGGACTAATCTGCACCATGGACAAGCATATCAACAAAATATTTGTCGCTGTAATTGCGTTTGCATTGATCGCCAAAGCATACGTCATTTTAGCCTCGTAAGCATTTGAGGGAGTTGTCGGACCTTATGGTTAACAGACTAGAAGCAATATCAAACAAGAAGATCAGCATCACTTGTGCCGTATGTCAGCACACCGTTGTACATGAGGTGGCAAACCTACTGCTGGTAGTCGATGGTGACACCACGACACATGAGATTCGTACCAGAGCTACCTGCCCAAAGTGCCTTGAGGTTGGTAACAACACCTACAGGGTAACTTGATCTAGCTTTCACCGGGTCTGACACGAACCACATAAGCTGAATGTTTAGATGCTGCCCAACTTTACCCATTGAATGCCCCCTGAGCCACGCTGTGTTGACCTGTGGGGGCCAACTCAGCCTGAACCCGTACCACTTCTTAGCAGATGAACCCCCAACAGCACCATACAGACCGCTTAGCGAGGGTCAGCACGTTTGTGAAAATCTGTGAGCTAGGAGACAAGATTTCACAACGACAGGATGCTTCTACAGCAACAACATTATGGTCGTTAGCCGCTCTGTGCGCTGGGCAAACACAGGTTCTACTCTGCCTACGTGAATCGGTTGAGCATGTTGGGCTGATCATTTGGTCGAGAGTGTTGAAAACCCCTCAGTCATGCTCACCAATTTGGTACGAAACTTTGGGTAAATTTGGTACGAAACTTTGAAGGGGCCGCTCAAAATGGCTATATAAATAAGGGTTTTTGGGATGTAGTGGTGCCCAGGAGAGGACTCGAACCTCCACACCCTTGCGAGTACTAGCACCTGAAGCTAGCGCGTCTACCATTCCGCCACCTGGGCCTTGTCGTGAGCGCAGCGTTTAGACCCCGCACCAATCAGTGTCAACGCCAATTTGCCGCCGGGCCGCCCTGCCCTTGCGCCTTGCGGCAGAGGGGGCTTGGCGCTAATCAGGGGGCGCAAAGATGCGCCAGCGCCGCGGAGGGCCAGATCATGTCGAAACTCGTCACCATTTACGGCGGATCGGGCTTTGTAGGCCGGTATATCGCTCGGCGTCTGGCGCAGGCGGGCTGGCGGATCCGGGTGGCAGTGCGGCGACCCAATGAGGCGATGTTCGTGAAGCCCTATGGCTCGGTCGGGCAGGTGGAGCCGGTGCTGTGCAATATCCGCGACGACGCAAGCGTGCGCCGTGTGATGCAGGGGGCCGATGTGGTGATCAACTGCGTGGGCACGTTCGATCGCAAGGGCAAGAACAATTTTACCGCCGTGCAGGACGAGGGCGCGGCACGCATCGCGCGCATCGCCGCCGACGAAGGCGTCGCGCGCATGGTGCATCTGTCGGCTATCGGCGCGGATGTCGACGGGGCCAGCCTTTATGCGCAATCCAAGGGCCGGGGCGAAGAGGCAATCCTCAAGCATTTCCCAACCGCCATGATCCTGCGCCCATCCGTTGTCTTCGGTGCCGAAGATCAGTTTTTCAACCGCTTCGCCAGTATGGCGCGGCTGGGGCCGTTTTTGCCCGTCGTCGGCGCAGGAACAAAGTTTCAGCCCGTTTATGTGGATGATGTCGCCCGCGCCGCTGTGATGGGCGCAGAAGGCACGGCCAAGCCCGGCGTCTATGAGCTTGGCGGGCCCGATGTCGATACGTTTGCGGGTCTCATGCGGCGGATGCTGAAAGTGATCCGGCGGCGTAGACTGGTGATGAACATCCCCTATTTTGTGGCCACCCCTCTGGCCATCGCGATGGAACTTGCGCAGACGCTCAGCTTCGGGATCATCCCGGCGCAGATCACCCGCGATCAGGTCCGCTCGCTCAAATCCGATAATGTGGTGCCCGAGGGCGCGCGCGGCTTTGCGGATTTGGAGATCTCGCCACAGGCGATGGGCGCGGTTCTGCCTGACTATCTGTGGCGCTTTCGGCCCTCGGGGCAGTATTCGGCGATCAAGGAATCCGCAAGCGACCTGCGCGACTGATCCGGGGCGCGGCGGGGATGTCAGACACCACACTGGTCGCGGCCTTTCTGGGGCTTGTGGAGGGGCTGACCGAGTTTATTCCGGTATCGTCCACGGGCCACCTGATCCTTGGCGGGCATTTTCTGGGATTCGACAGCAAGGGCAACACGTTCGAGGTGGTGATCCAGCTCGGTGCAGTTCTCGCCATCGTCATGGTCTATTTCGCTCGGCTCAGCACGGTCATCCGGCAGGCCCCGCATGATCCGGCGGCACGGCGGTTTCTGATCGCGGTTCTGCTGGCGTTTCTTCCCTCGGCGATGATCGGCGTGATGGCGCATGGATTCATCAAGACGGTGCTTTTCGAGACACCTATGTTGATCGCGGTGATGCTGATCCTCGGGGGGATCGTCCTGATTTTCGTGGACCGTTTCGCACCCACACCGCGCCACAGCGACGCGATGCGCCTTCCCGTGGGTCTGGCGCTGCGCATCGGGCTGTTTCAGTGTCTTGCGATGATACCGGGCACATCGCGCTCGGGCTCGACCATCGTGGGCGCGCTGCTGATGGGGGTAAGCAAACGGGCCGCGGCGGAGTTTTCCTTCTTTCTGTCGATCCCGACCATGGCCGGGGCCTTCGCCTTTGACCTCTTCAAAAACCGCGACATTCTGGATGTCTCGGCGATTGGCGATATTGCCGTGGGCTTCGCCATGGCCTTTCTCAGCGCGATCTTCGTGGTGCGGTGGTTGCTCGATTTTGTGAGCCGGCACGGATACGCGCCATTTGGCTGGTGGCGAATCATTGTGGGCAGCGTCGCTATGGTCCTGCTTTGGGTTGGTTTTTAGAAATTAGGTCACACTTGTTTACCGGTTTTTCCACGGTCCCGCAGAAATCTCAATAAATCTACAGACACACGTCAGATATAAGTCATAATTACTGACTTTTAATTCCGATCCGGCCGTATTAAAAGAGGCAGGTTGGAAATGAGGTGACCTGTGGCCAAAGACCCTATGCTGAAATTCGTGGATGTGGCGCGCGATATGCCCGAGAAGCGCCCGCCTAACCTGCGCAATCAGGATTTCCGCGAGATTTACGCCGAATACGCGACCGAGAAAGCCGCCGAGCAGGCCAGCCGGTGCAGCCAGTGCGGCGTGCCCTATTGTCAGAGCCATTGCCCCTTGCACAACAACATCCCCGACTGGCTGCGCCTGACAGCGTCGGGGCGCCTTCGCGAGGCCTATGAGGTGGCGCAGGCGACCAACACATTCCCCGAGATTTGCGGACGGATCTGCCCTCAGGACCGTCTCTGCGAGGGAAACTGCGTGATCGAGACATCGGGCCATGGCACCGTAACCATCGGCTCGGTAGAGAAATACATCACTGACACCGCGTGGGACGAAGGCTGGGTTCAACCCATCGCACCCCGCGAGGAGCGGTCCGAGAGCGTGGCCATCATCGGCGCGGGCCCTGGCGGGTTGTCGGCGGCGGATGTGCTGCGCCGGGCAGGTGTTCAGGTGACGGTCTATGATCGCTATGACCGTGGTGGCGGGCTGATGACCTACGGGATTCCGGGCTTCAAGCTGGAGAAAGACGTGGTCATGCGCCGGATCGATCAATTGGTCCAAGGCGGGGTGAAGATGGAGCTGAACTGCACCATCGGTGAGGATGTGACCTTTGACGAGCTGCGCGCGCGCCATGATGCGGTGATCATCGGCACAGGCGTATACAAATCGCGCGATATCGAAGCGCCGGGCAGCGGCGCGCAGGGCATTGTGCCCGCACTGGATTTTCTGACCGCATCGAATCGCTTGTCGTTTGGCGACACTGTGCCCGAGTTCGACGATGGCACGTTGAGTGCCGTGGCCAAGCGTGTCGTGGTGATCGGCGGTGGCGATACGGCAATGGACTGTGTGCGCACGGCCGTGCGCCAAGGCGCCAAATCCGTCACCTGCCTTTACCGACGCGACCGCGCCAACATGCCCGGTAGCCAACGTGAGGTGGCAAATGCCGAGGAAGAGGGCGTGGTCTTTGAATGGCTGAGCGCGCCTCTTGCTTTCATCGGAGAACCCGCAAGTGCCGTCCGCGTGCAGCGCATGCGCCTCGGCCAGCCGGACGCGACGGGCCGCCAAAGCCCCGAGGCCATCGACGGGGATGTGTTCGACGCGCCCGCCGATCTGGTGATCAAGGCGCTCGGGTTCGAGCCTGAGGACCTGCCAACGCTCTGGGATCAGCCTGAGTTGGGCGTGACCCGCTGGGGCACGATCCGGGCCGAGTTCGGCACCGGACGCACCGCCCTGCCCCGCGTCTATGCGGTGGGCGATATTGTGCGCGGTGCGAGCCTCGTGGTCTGGGCGATCCGTGACGGGCGCGAAGCGGCTCTGGCGGTTTTGGAGGATCTGGAAGCCGCATCAGCGGTCGCGGCGGAATAGGGCGCGGGCGCAATGAATGAAGGACGCACAAAGAAATGAGAACCGGGAAATGCATGTGTGGGGCCATCAGCCTGACCGTCCGGTCAGAGCCTGCCGCGTTCTACGCATGTGCCTGCGACATGCGCCGCCACCTGACCGGATCGCAATTCAAAAGCCCGATGACCGAGACCGGGCTAGCGACGCAAATTGGAAGCGATGGCGCGTGACGCACCGCGAAACGAGACAACAGACGAGCCCGGAGCGCCCTAGCGCGTCCACCGGCCACAAAGCGCAAAGATAGGATGACAGCATGACCCGTTATGACGAAAGCTGGGCGAAAGTCGAAGAAGCCAAACGCGCATGGTTGGCCCAGAACGGCATGTATTCGGAAGCCGAGGAGCATTCCTCCTGCGGGGTTGGCCTCGTTGTGTCGATCAACGGCAAGCCATCGCGCCGCGTGGTCGAGGCGGGCATCGACGCGCTCAAAGCGATCTGGCACCGGGGCGCTGTGGACGCCGATGGCAAGACCGGCGACGGCGCGGGCATCCATGTGCAAATCCCAGTGCCGTTTTTCTACGACCAAATCCGCCGCACCGGGCACGAGCCGCGCGAAGATCAACTGATCGCGGTTGGTCAGGTGTTTTTGCCGCGCACAGATTTTGGCGCACAAGAGACATGCCGCACGATTGTGGAAACCGAAGTGCTGCGCATGGGGCACAACATTTATGGCTGGCGTCATGTGCCCGTCGATGTGACCTGCCTTGGCGAGAAGGCCAACGCGACCCGCCCCGAAATTGAGCAGATCATCATCTCAAACACGCGCGGTGCGGATGAGGAAGAGTTTGAACGCGAGCTTTACGTCATTCGCCGCCGGATTGAGAAAGCGGCAGCGGCGGCTGGGATTTCGGGGCTCTATATCGCCTCGCTCAGCTGTCGGTCGATCATCTACAAGGGCATGATGTTGGCCGAGCAGGTCGCAGTGTTCTACCCCGATCTGATGGATGCACGGTTCAAAAGCGCGTTTGCGATCTATCACCAGCGTTACTCCACGAATACTTTCCCGCAATGGTGGCTGGCACAGCCCTTCCGGATGCTGGCGCATAATGGCGAGGTGAATACGCTCAAGGGCAACATCAACTGGATGAAAAGCCATGAGATCCGCATGGCCTCCGGCACGTTTGGCGACATGGCCGAGGATATCAAGCCGATCATTCCGGGTGGTGCGTCGGACAGTGCGGCCCTTGATGCGGTGTTCGAGGTGCTGGTGCGCGCGGGCCGCTCAGCACCCATGGCCAAGACGATGCTGGTGCCGGAATCGTGGTCCAAGCAGGCCGAGGAACTGCCTCAGGCGTGGCGCGATATGTATTCCTATTGCAACTCGGTGATGGAGCCGTGGGACGGTCCCGCAGCACTTGCCATGACCGATGGCCGCTGGGTCTGCGCGGGGCTTGACCGCAATGGGTTGCGCCCGATGCGCTATGTCGTGACAGGCGATGGCCTCGTGATTGCGGGCTCGGAGGCCGGGATGGTCCCTATCGACGAAGGCACTGTGATCGAGAAGGGCGCGCTTGGCCCCGGACAGATGCTGGCCGTGGATATGAAGAAGGGGCTGATGTTCCACGACACCGAGATCAAGAACAAGCTGGCCGCCGCCCTGCCTTTTGGTGAGTGGGTCGGCAAGATCACAGACCTCGATGCCAAGCTCGCCGTGGTGAGCGAGACGCCGATACATACCGGCGCGGACCTGCGCCGCCGGCAGATCGCCGCGGGCTATTCCATCGAAGAGTTGGAGCAGATCCTCGCCCCCATGGCCGAGGATGCGAAAGAGGCCGTGGCGAGCATGGGTGACGACACACCCAGTGCGGTGCTGAGCAAGACATACCGCCCGCTCAGCCACTATTTCCGCCAGAATTTCAGCCAGGTGACGAACCCGCCAATCGATAGCTTGCGCGAATATCGGGTAATGAGCCTCAAGACACGGTTCGGCAACCTCAAGAACGTGCTGGACGAAAGCAGCGCGCAGACAGAAATCCTCGTTCTCGAGAGCCCCTTTGTGGGCAATGCGCAATGGGACGTTCTGCTTACGCAGTTCAATGCGGAAACGGCGACGATCGATTGTACATTCGCCCCCGGAAAAGGCGCGCTTCAGGAGGGCCTTGCGCGCATCCGTGCCGAGGCGGAGGATGCCGTGCGCTCGGGCATGGGGCATATCGTGCTGACCGATCAAGGGGTGAGCGAGGAGCGCGTGGGCATGCCCATGATCCTTGCCACGAGTGCGGTGCACAGCCACCTCACGCGCAAAGGGCTGCGGACGTTCACATCGCTCAATGTGCGCTCGGCCGAATGTATCGATCCGCATTACTTTGCGGTACTGATCGGCGCGGGGGCTACGGTGGTCAACGCCTATCTGGCTGAGGACAGCCTTGCCGACCGGATCGAGCGCGGCCTGCTGGAGGGCAACCTGACCGAGGCGGTGGCGCGGTATCGCGCGGCGATTGATTCCGGCCTCCTGAAGATCATGTCCAAGATGGGCATTTCCGTCATCTCGTCCTATCGCGGGGGTCTGAATTTCGAGGCGATCGGCCTTTCCCGCGCGATGTGCGCGGAGTTCTTTCCGGGCCTCACCAGCCGGATCAGCGGGATCGGCGTGACCGGTATCCAGACGAAGCTGGAGGCGGTCCACGCCCTTGCCTACACGGGGGCCGAGAATATCCTGCCCATCGGCGGTTTCTACAAGGCGCGCAAATCAGGCGAGAGCCACGCATGGGGCGCGCAGACCATGCATATGCTGCAAACCGCGTGCAACACGGCAAGCTTTGAGTTGTGGAAACGCTACAGCCACGCGATGCAATCGAACCCGCCCATCCATCTGCGCGATCTGATGGCGATCAAACCAATGGGCGCCGCAATCCCCATTGAGGAGGTTGAAAGCGTCACCGCGATCCGCAAACGCTTCGTGACGCCGGGCATGTCTTTGGGGGCGCTCAGCCCCGAGGCGCATAAAACGCTCAACGTGGCGATGAACCGGATCGGCGCGCGCTCGGACAGTGGCGAGGGCGGAGAAGATCCCGCGCATTTCGTACCGGAGCCAAATGGCGACAATCCCTCCGCCAAGATCAAACAGGTGGCGTCGGGTCGCTTTGGCGTGACAGCAGAGTATCTCAATCACTGCGAAGAGCTTGAGATCAAGGTCGCTCAAGGGGCCAAGCCCGGTGAGGGCGGGCAGCTTCCAGGGATGAAAGTCACAGACCTCATCGCGCGGCTACGCCATTCCACCAAGGGCGTCACACTCATTTCGCCGCCACCACACCACGATATCTATTCCATCGAAGATCTGGCGCAGTTGATCTACGACCTCAAGCAGATCAACCCGCGCGCCAAGGTGACCGTGAAGCTGGTGGCGCAATCAGGCGTTGGCACGATTGCCGCCGGTGTGGCCAAGGCCAAGGCCGATGTGATCCTCATTTCGGGCCATAATGGTGGCACGGGCGCGTCGCCCGCCACGTCGATCAAATATGCCGGGCTGCCATGGGAGATGGGCCTCACCGAGGCGCATCAGGTCCTGAGCATGAACAACCTGCGGCAGCGGGTGACGCTACGCACGGATGGCGGATTGCGCACTGGTCGCGACATTGTCATGGCCGCGATGATGGGGGCCGAGGAATATGGCATTGGGACAGCGGCCCTCATCGCCATGGGCTGCATCATGGTGCGCCAGTGCCAGAGCAACACCTGCCCCGTGGGCGTGTGCACCCAAGACGAGGCGTTGCGCACCAAGTTTACCGGCAATGCGGAGAAGGTCGTGAACCTCATCACCTTCTACGCCCAAGAGGTGCGCGAAGTACTCGCGTCCATCGGCGCGCGCAGCCTTGACGATGTGATCGGGCGGGCCGATCTGCTGACGCAGGTAAGCCGTGGGTCCGCGCATCTGGATGATCTGGATCTCAACCCGATGCTGATCATGGTCGATGGCTCCAAGGAGACCCGCTATGACCGCCACCGGCCACGCAACGAGGTGCCCGATACGCTGGATGCCGAGATCGTACGCGATGCAGCGCGGTTCCTCAACGATGGCGAGAAGATGCAGCTTCACTACGAGGTGCAAAACACTGACCGCACCGTGGGGACGCGTCTGTCGAGCCATATCGTGCAAAAATTCGGGATGCATAATGCGCTGCAGGAGGACCACCTGACCGTGAAGCTGAGCGGCTCCGCCGGGCAATCTCTGGGCGCGTTTGCAGCACCGGGGCTTAAGCTGGAAGTGTCGGGCGATGCCAATGATTACGTCGGCAAAGGCCTGTCGGGCGGGATGATCGTCGTGCGCCCGCCCATGTCCAGCGCGCTTGAGGCCTCCGAGAACACCATCATCGGCAATACGGTGCTTTACGGCGCGACCGCTGGGCATCTCTTTGCCGCCGGGCGCGCAGGCGAGCGGTTTGCCGTGCGCAATTCGGGCGCGCATGTGGTGATCGAGGGCTGTGGGTCGAACGGATGCGAATACATGACCGGCGGTGTGGCTGTGATCCTTGGACGGATCGGAGCCAATTTCGGCGCGGGGATGACGGGCGGGATGGCCTATCTCTATGATCCCGACGGGGTGACACCCAAGCTGATGAACCGCGAAGGGATCGTGACCGGCCCCGTCGCCGATCCGCATTGGGAGGCGCAGCTGCGCGGCCTGATCGAGCGGCATGCGGTGGAGACAGGAAGTTCCAAGGCCAAGGATATCTTGCAAAACTGGGACCGGGAGCGCGTGCATTTCGTGCAGGTCTGCCCGACCGAGATGCTCGATAAACTGCCAGCACCTTTGGGCTTTGGCGATATCGCGGTGCCTGCAGAGTAACACGGAGGGCCGCAGGAGAAATCCTGCGGCCCTGATGTTTGTTCAAGCAGTGGTTTTGAGTATTTTTGCTAAGAAGAAAGCCTAAAGGCTGGCGCGGTAAAGCTCACCGAGGTTTTCTGCCGTGAGCGTCACCGGGTTGCCGCCGCAGCTTGGGTCCGACAGGGCCGAGGGAATCAGAGCGTCGATCTTCGCAGGGTCCACGCCGAGGGCTTTGAGGCCTTTGGGGATACCAAGCGCATCGTTGAACTCCTGCACAAAGCTGCAAAATCCGTCAAAGCCGTTTTCGATATCAAGATAGGCGGCGGCGAGGCGGAAGCGGTCAGCAATCACCGGTGCGTTGAGTTGTAACACCGCAGGCATGCAGACGGCGTTCGTGGTGCCGTGATGCGTATGGTAATGCGCGCCGACAGGGTGGCTCATCGCGTGGATCGCGCCGAGGCCCTTCTGGAATGCGGTGGCGCCCATCATTGCGGCGCTCATCATTTGGGCGCGGGCCTCGATATCGGTACCATCGGCATAGGCACGGGGCAGGTAATCCTTCACGAGGCGCATCCCCTCCAGCGCAATCCCCTGGCTCATCGGGTGGTAATGCGGGCTGCTGAATGCCTCGACGCAATGGGCGAAAGCATCGAGGCCCGTGCCTGCGGTTATGAATTTGGGCATGCCGACGGTCAGTTCGGGATCACAGATCACCACCGCGGGCAGCACTTTGGGATGGAAGATGATCTTCTTCTCATGCGTTTCCGCATTCGTGATCACGCTCGCGCGCCCCACTTCCGAGCCCGTCCCTGCGGTCGTGGGCACGGCGACGATGGGGGCGATAGCATCCGCATCGGCGCGGGTCCACCAATCGCCCACATCCTCAAAATCCCAGACGGGCCGCGTCTGGCCGCACATGAAGGCGACCATCTTGCCCAGATCCAGACCAGAGCCGCCACCGAAGGCGATCACACCATCATGGCCACCCTCGTTATAGGCCTTCACCCCGGCGATCAGATTGGTCTCATTGGGGTTTGGATCCACATCGGCAAAGATCGCGCGGCCAAAGCCTGCGGTCTCCATGATGTCCAGAACACTCTGGGTCACGGGCAGATCGGCCAGCCCCCGATCAGTGACCAGAAGCGGCCGGGTGATGCCGGCCTGCGCGCAGGCAGCGGGCAACTCAGCGATGCGTCCTGCGCCGAATTTGACGATTGTGGGATAGGACCAGTTTCCTGTCAGGCTCATGATGTAACTTTCTTCAGATGGTATGATTTGGGACGTGTGAGATTGTGAAAGCCGATGATCGAGAGACCCCCGCCCCGGCCGGTATCCTTGCACCCGGTCCAGCATAGGCCGGGGTCAAGATAGTCTGCGCGGTTCATGAAAACGGTGCCCGTCTCGATACGGTCCCCAATGGAGGCGGCGCGGTCCAGATCGGCGGTCCAGAGGCTGGCGGTGAGGCCGAAATGGCTGTCATTCATCAACGCGACAGCCTCGTCATCGCTGCTGACCTTCATGATGCCCACCACGGGGCCGAAGCTTTCGTCGCGCATCACGCGCATGTCGTGGGTAACGTCCGTGAGGATCTGCGGCGTGAGGTAAGCGCCCCCGTCATCGGCCTCCATCCGTGCGATATGCGCGGTGGCCCCGGCGGCCACGGCCTCGTCTATCTGCGCACGCACCTCCTCGGCAAAGCGCACATTGGCCATCGGTCCCATCGTGATCTCGGGGTCCATCGGATCACCCAGCGTGTAGCCGCGCACGATGGTCACGGCCTTCTCGACAAACGCGTCATAGAGGCTTGCGTGCACGTAAATCCGCTCGATCCCGCAACAACATTGCCCCGCGTTGAACATTGCGCCGTCAATCAGCGTATCAACGGCTGCATCCAGATCGGCGTCCTCCATAACATAGCCCGGATCCTTGCCGCCAAGCTCGGTCGCCACGGCGGTAAACGTGCCCGCCGCCGCCCGCTCCATCGCACGCCCCCCGCCGACCGATCCGGTGAAATTCACCATATCAAAGGCGCGCCCCGCGATGAGGGCCGAGGTCGTGTCGTGGTCGAGGAAGATGTTCTGAAACACATCCTCCGGCACCCCGGCGGACACAAAGGCGCTCACCATCCGCTCGCCCACCAAAAGCGTCTGCGTGGCGTGTTTCAACACCACCGCATTCCCCGCAATCAGCGCGGGTGCCACCGTGTTCACCGCCGTCATATAGGGATAGTTCCAAGGGGCCACGACAAAGACAACGCCCTGCGGCACCCGGCGGATATAGCGTTTGAACGTCGCGTCCTCACCCACCTCGATATCGGCCAGCGCCTCTGCGGCAATTGCCGCCATATGGCTGGCTCGCTCGTTAAAGCCGCCGAACTCACCACCATAGCGCACGGGCCGCCCCATCATCTGCGCCAGTTCCGGCACGACCTCATCATTCATCGCACCCACGGCGGCCACCCCGGCCATCACAAGCGCCGTGCGCTCGGCCAATGGCCGCGCCGCCCACTCCGCTTGCGCCCCGCGCGCCCGCGCTGCCAGTTCCTGCGCCGCCTTGAGGCTCAACACCGGGCGTTCGGCAAAAACTGAGCCGTCAATCGGCGATATACATTGCAACATCTTGCTCATTTCCGTCTCACTTTATTTGCCAAGGCCTCGGTTTTCTTCTTAGCCAAATACTCCCGCCGGAGGCGCCTGCCCGCGGCCACATGCGCCAGCGATCAGGACCGCTCAAACCCGCGCGCAATCTCGTAATCTGTCACCACCCGGTCGAAATCTTCGATCTCCACCTCCGCCGCGCGGGTGTAGTGATCGATCACATCCTCGCCCATCGTTGCGCGCAGCATGGTTGAGCCAGAGAGCGCATCTTTCGCATCGCGCAGCGTTTGCGGGATCATTCCCTCGTTGCCCTCATAGGCATCGCCCTTGTAGGGCGGGCTGAGCTTCAGCCCCTCCTCGATCCCCGCGATCCCGGCGGCAAGCTGTGCGGCCATGGCGAGGTAAGGGTTCAGGTCTGACCCACCCACCCGGCATTCCACCCTAACGCCCTTGGTGCCAGCCCCGCAGAGCCGGAAGCCCGCCGTGCGGTTGTCCACCGACCAGATGGTGCGCGTGGGCGCAAATGTGCCTTTTTGGAAGCGCTTGTAGCTGTTGATATAAGGTGCGAGGAAATAGGTGAAATCGGGCGCGTATTTCAAAAGACCAGCCATGTAGTTTTTCATCAAATCGGACATGCCCAAGGCGTCGCCAATTTCGAAAAATACGTTTTCGCCATCTTTCCAGAGCGATTGGTGCACATGGCTGGAACTGCCGACCTTCTCGTGGCTCCACTTGGGCAGAAAGCTCGCAGCATGGCCCTGCTGCCACGCGATCTCCTTGACCGCGTGTTTGGCAATCGTGTGGAAATCGGCGCAATCAAGGGCCGCGCCGTATTTGATGTTCAGCTCCTCCTGCCCCGTCTCAGCCTCACCCTTGGTGCATTCAATCGGTATACCTGCGGCGTAGAGATGGTTGCGCAAGGGGCGCATCACATGCTCTTCGCGGGTGGTCTGCAGGATCGAGTAATCCTCGTTATAGCCCGAAATCGGAGCCAGATCGCGGAAGCCGGATTTGCGGATCTCGTCAAAGCTCTTCTCGAAGAGGAAAAACTCAAGCTCCGTCGCCATCATCGGCGTGAGGCCCATCGTCTCCAGCCGGGCAAGCTGCGCCTTCAGCATCGCGCGGGGCGAGTGCGGCACGTCCGCGTGGGTGTCGTGATCCAGAACATCGCAGAGCACCATCACCGTCCCGTCAAGCCACGGCATAGGGCGGATCGTGGTGAGGTCTGGTTTCATCACATAGTCGCCATAGCCCGATTGCCAGGACGTGCTGGCATAGCCATCGGGGGTGGCCATCTCAAGGTCGGTGGCCAGCAGGTAGTTGCAGCAATGTGTCTCTTCCCATGCGCTGTCGATGAAATGCTGCGCAACAAAGCGTTTGCCCATGAGCCGCCCCTGCATGTCCACAATGCAGGCCAGAACGGTATCGACCGCACCGCTGGCGGTTTGGGCTTTGAGATCGTCGAATATCATGGCGGGCATGGGGGCCTCTTGGCGTTAGGAATGTTGCGATGTGGGACGCGCCCCGGGCCGTGACCCGGGGCCTCCCGTCGTGATTTAGCTGTAGCGGTAGGGCCGTCCGGCCTTGGCCATCGTCTCGTTATACTTCTTGAAGATGTCCACGACGCGCCGCTTGGTCTCGGATTCGGCCGCGATCTCTTCCCAGAAATCGAGGGCCGCGTTCTCGACTTGCGCCCACTCGGCGTCAGGAATGGAGGTCAGCTCCAACTTCGGGCCGTTCACGCGCAGATCGGCCTCACCGCCCCAATACCACCACTGGCGATAATAATGCGACTGATCACAGCAGACGCGGAAGAGGGTTTGCAGATCTTCCGGCAGTTCGTTCCAACGATCCATATTGGCGAAGAAGGACCCGGCCCAAGCGCCCGAGATGTTGTTCGTCAGGAAGTAGTTGGTCACATCCGCCCAGCCGACGGTGTAGTCCTCGGTGATGCCCGACCATGCGATGCCGTCCAGCTCTCCGGTTTGCACAGCAACCTCGATGTCCTCCCATGGGAGGGTGACGGGAATGACGCCGAACTGCGCCATGAAGCGGCCCGCCGTAGGGAAGGTAAAGACGCGCTTGCCCTTGAGGTCTTCAAGGCTGCGGATTGGGTCCTTCGTGGCGAAGTGGCAGGGGTCCCATGCGCCTGCGGAGATATGCTTCACGCCGACCTTGGAATACTCCTCATCCCAAATCTCGTTCAGGCCGTATTGATTGAAGAGCACCGGCACATCGAGCGAGTAGCGCGAGGCGAAGGGGAAGTAGCCGCCGAACACGGTCACTTCGGTGGGCGAGGCCATGCTGTCGTCATCTGACTGCACCGCGTCGATCGTGCCGCTCTGCATAGCGCGGAAAAGCTCGCCCGTGGGGACCAGTTGATCGGCGTAGAAAAGCTCGATCTGCATCCGGTCGCCCGCGATCTTGTTGAACATGTCGATGGCGGGTTTGACCACATGCTCGGCCAGTGCTGTGCCGGCATAGGTCTGCATGCGCCACGTGATCGTGCTCTGCGAGAGTGCAGGCGTGGCCAGCGGAGCGGCAATCGCCCCCGCGCCGGCTACGGTCAGAAACTGGCGTCTTGTTGTCATCGTCGTCTCTCCTTGTTGTTGAATTGCGGCCCCCTTGCGGGGCTCTTCTTCGGGTTAATTTCTTAGCTACTTTCCGTAGACATACTCCGGCAGCCACAGGGCGATCTGAGGGAAGATCATCACCAGCCCCAGCGCCACGATCATGATCCCCACAAACGGAATGATCGAGCGGTAGATATCCATCAGACCAATTTCGGGCGGGGCCATGGCCCGCATGAGGAACAGGTTATAGCCAAAGGGCGGCGTCATATAGGCGATCTGAGTCGTGATCGTGTAGAGGATACCATACCATATCAGATCAAAGCCCAGCATCCCCACAAGCGGCACATAGAGCGGCGCCACGATGACCAGCATCGCCGTATCATCAAGGAATGTTCCCATGAGGATGAAACTGAGCTGCATCAGGATCAGGATCATCCAAGGGTTGAGGCCCAGCTGCGTGGTGAAGAGGGTCTCAATCGCCTTAACCGCGCCCAGCCCATCGAAGATCGCGCCAAAGCCAAGGGCGGCGAGGATGATCCACATGAACATGCATGAGATGGCCAGCGTGTTGCGCACGGAGTTCTCAAAGACCTCCTTGGTCATGCGGCCCTTCAGGATGGCGGCGAGGAAGGCGGTCATCGCCCCAATGGCCGAGCTTTCGACGAGCGAGGTCCAGCCGTTCACGAAAGGCACCATCATCGAGGCAAAGATGAAGATCGGCAAAAGGCCCGCGCGCAGAAGGCGGAGCTTCTCGGCCATGGGCACGTTACGCTCTTCTTCCGAAAGGGGCGGGCCAAGATGGGGCTGCATCCGGCAGCGCACATAGATGTAGATGATGAACATCGTGGCCATCATCAGCCCCGGGATCACGCCCGCCAGCCAAAGCTGCCCCACCGGCTGTCGCGCGATCATCGCGTAGAGCACGAGAACCACCGAGGGCGGCACAAGGATGCCCAAGGACGAGCCCGCCTGGACCACGCCCGTGACCATGATCTTGTCATAGCCCCTGCGCAAAAGCTCGGGCAGCGCGATGGTGGCCCCGATGGCCATGCCCGCCACGCTCAGCCCGTTCATCGCCGAGATCAGCACCATCAGCCCGATTGTGCCGATGGCCAGCCCGCCTTTCACGTTGCCCATCCAGACGTGGAACATCTTGTAGAGATCATCCGCGATGCGGGATTCCGACAGGACATAGCCCATGAAGATGAACATCGGCAGGGTCAGAAGCGGATACCATTTCATCAGCTTCATAGCCGCTGAAAACGGCACATCGACACCGCCCACACCCCACAGCAGCATCCCAGCCGCAGCCCCCACAAAACCGATCGCGCCAAACACGCGCTGCCCCGTCAGAAGCATCAGCATCATGGAGCTGAACATCAAAAGGGCGATCATCTCATAGGGCATCAGACCTCGCCCCCGCGGATGCGGCCAATGTCGCGGAAGAGCTCGGCCAGTGCTTGGAGAAGCATCAGCAGAACGCCCAGCACCAGAAGGGTCTTGATGGGCCAGAGGTAAGGCCGCCAGGCGGTCGAGCTGCGTTCCAGAAAGCCCAGGATCTCGCCCGCCGCCTCAGGGCCACCAGTGAAGAAGGCCACGGCCAGTTGCCAGAAGAACTCCAGCGGCTCCAGCCCGAAATAGCCCAGCGAATAGCTGAGCGAGCCAAGCCCGCCATAAAACAGCACGCCGAGGTAGAACATCAGGAAAAACACCGTGATACTGTCGAACCACGCCTTTTGGCGCACGGACCAGCCGCCGTAGAAGAGATCCATCCGCACGTTTGAGCCTAGCTGAATCGAGTAGGGGCCACCTAGGATGTAATAGGCGACCATCACGAATTGCGCCATTTCCAGCGTCCAGAGGGTGGGCGTGAGGAACGTCTTGGAGAAGGATGACCACAAAAGGATGCCGATCAGCACGAAGATCATATACATCGCGACCCGCCCAATGAAGCGGTTCATCGCATCAATGCTGCGGATGTAGCCACGGATCGGACGAGGCAGCCCGGCCGGGATGGCCAGCGGGAGCGCATCAGCCATGGGCGCGGCCCTGCGTCATCAGACCCAGATGGATCAGGGCGGGCCTTAGGAGCTGCATAAGCTCATCGCTCATTTGCGCGATCTGATCCTCGGTTTGCAAAAGATCGTTGCGCACCTCGATCATCACATTGGGCAAGCCGCGCGCGATGCCATGCAGTTTCAAGGAATGGGTGACGCCATCCTCGGGCCCGTAGGGTTGGTTCCGGTCAACCTGTCGATGCGGCAGCTTCGTGGCACAGCGCAGCATCGCGTCTGCCAGCGCGGTATCAGTGTCGTGCAGCAGACCAATTTCGGTGCTGCGCGGCGCGCCATGGTAGATGGGGGTGAAACTGTGGACCGTGATCAGAGCCGTAGGAATGGCATTGGCGCGGCGGCGATCCAAAAGCGCGCCCACCGCGTCGAGGAAGGGGCGATATATGGCGTCAGCCCGCGCGGCGCGCTCGGCCTCGGTGAGGTCCGCGTTGCCGGGGATGTCGATCACCTCGGACCGGGCGGGCATGGCAGATGGGGCCTCAGGCGGGCGGTTGCAATCATAGACGAGGCGCGAGACCGTGCCCGCGATCATCGGCGCCCGCAGCGCCTTTGCAATGTGCAACGACAGCGCCCGCGCGCCGGGGTCCCACGCAGCATGGCTTTGCGCCGCCCCCGCATCAAGTCCAAGGCCATGATATTCGGGCGGAATATGATTCGAGGCATGCTCGCACAGCACGAGCGCCGGGCCGGACACTGCGTCCCCCACCATTTCCGCGCGCGCTGTTTGCGACTCGGTCAATGCCATCCCCCTGATACCGCTATCTGAAAAGATGTTTTCACGGTCGTCAATTTACGTCAATATCTTTTCAGTTTGTCCCGCTGTGATCCAAGCGAAAGGAGCCCGCCTGTGCCTAAACCCGCGCCAACCGTCCGTGAGACGCTGTTGGGAAGCTATGGCACGCTGACCGCGTCCGAGCGCAAGTTTGCGGCCATGCTTCTGGAGAATTACCCCGGCGCGGGGCTGGCGTCGATCACCGTGGTGGCGGCCAATGCGGGCGTGTCCACACCCACCGTCGCGCGGCTGGTGCAAAAGCTGGGCTTCACCGGATTTCCGCAGTTCCATCAGGCGCTTCTGGCCGAGCTTGAGGCCAAAGCCTCCGGCCCGCTGCGGCGGCGCGAAAACTGGGTGCGCGAGGCGCCCGAATCGCACCTTCTCAACCGGTTTTCCAAGGCGATTACCGCCAATCTGGAGCAGACGCTGGCCAATATGGATAGCGGTGCGTTCGACACGGCTGCCGCCCGTCTGGCCGACACAACGGGGCGGCTTTACGTGGCGGGCGGGCGCATTACACGGGCGCTTGCCGATTACGCCTTCACGCATTTTCAGGCGATCCGGCCAAGGGTCACGCATATGACCTCATCCTCGGCCACATGGCCGCATTACGTGCTGGACATGGAGGTGGGCGACACGCTTTTGATGTTCGACGTGCGGCGCTATGAGAAGAACCTTCTGCGGCTGGCAGAGCTTGCGACGACGCGCGGCGTGGCCGTGATCCTGATCACCGATCAATGGGCGAGTCCGGTGGCTGCCCATGCACGCCATACGTTTCTCTGCCGCACGGAAATCCCCTCGGCATGGGACAGCAATATCTCGACCATGATGCTTCTGGAGGCGCTGATCGCCGCCACGCAGGAGGGTGACTGGCCCGAAACGCGCGCGAGGTTTGAGCGGCTGGACGAGATTTTTGACGCGGCGCGATTGTTCGGAAAGTAGGCTCAAGTGCCGGGATTGCGCTGCATCAGGTTGATCTCCTGCGGGACGGTGGCGGCCGAGCAACCAAGCACATAGTCCAGCGTGTGCAGGATATCAGCCATGGGGATCGGCACTTGCGGCGCGAAGTCCCCCTGCGCGATATCCTCCTGCACCTCCGGCGTGTCGATATTGCACGGGTTGATCAGGGTCACGCCGACCTTCTGGGGCCGCATCGCATGGTGCAGCGACAGAGCCGCCCCGCGCAGGCCAAATTTTGAGGCGGTGTTGGCAACCTCGTAAGGCGCGAACTGATCCAGCCCCGAGGTGGAGCCAATGAGCACGATGCGCGGATCGGTGGCGCGGGCAAGGTTGGGGGCAAGCGCCTGCGCCAGAAGGATTGGTGCTGTGAGGTTCACGGCGATGACATTGCGCGTCTCGGCGCGGGGGCTTTTGTGGAAGTCATAGGCGTCGGTGAAGGCCCCCTCCTCCCACACGCCGCCCATGTAGAGCAAGCCATCGAGCGGCGCGTCCCTCAGCGCCACCGCACAGGCATCGATCCCCGCATCCACGCTGATATCCGCCGCGATCCATGTGCCTTGGGCGGCAGGGCGGCGCGAGGCCGTGAAGAGCGTGGCACGCGGCGCGAGATGCGCGGCAGCGGCGGCCCCAAGGCCTGAGCTTGCACCAACAACGAGATAGGTAGGGGACATTTGGGTGATTCCTTTTGACCTTTGGCAGGGCGCCTCCCACCACACAGCATCACCATAGCGCAGGCATCGTGACAAACATATGCCGGGTAAAGGCCGCACAAAAAAAGGGTGTTTCCAACCCGCTTGACATTTCAGAGTATTTTACTCAGAATTAGAAAATCTAGCCAGCCGACAGACGGTCAGCCCGAGTCCCCCGAAGCGATATGAGGAATTCCGGCATGAGCCAAATACGCCCGACACCCGCCCAAAAAAGCCGCAGCTGCCCGGCTCTGTATGACCATGTGTTCGATCTGCACCGACTGACACAAGAGGGCGGTGAAGCCGAAGGGCTGAGCCCTGAATGGATGCTGGACCGCTACGCCCCAGCGCCAAGCGATTTGCAGGAGCGCGCGCGATGACGATGCACCCCAAACCGCTGGATGCCGCACCAGACCTCAAGCTGCCGACCTATGATGCCCGAGCGCTTTGCGGTGCGGCGGATCAGGCGCAGTTCGTGCTCGAAGACAAGATCTACACGCTGCGCATAACCCGCGCGGGCAAACTGATCCTGACCAAATGAGTGCAGAAGAGAAGGCACGTGGAGCCGCGCCGGTGGGGCGGGTCGCCGATCTGGATGCGGTTGAGGCAGCGGCGGTGATCTATTTCCGGCTCTGGTGCGATGGAGCGCCGTCGCGGGGTCAGGTCAAAGATGATTTCTGCGCCCTTCTCGGCCCGGCTCATGGCCAAAACGCTCTGACAGCGCTTGGTGATATGCTGGAGCTTTGCGCGCGCCACGGGCGCAGGCCCCTGATGCGGCACGGGCTGACCTGCACGTGTCTTGGCGCGGATGAGGCGTGTTTTGCCAACTTCATCGCGTCGGCGGCATGTGGTCCGCGCGAGGATGCGTTGATGATGGCAATGCTGATCGTGCGGCCCGACGTGGCCCCTTTGCTGACGGCGATGGCCGCACAATTCGGCCTCGCGCTCAAACGGATGCAGTTGAGCGCACCGCATGAGATGGGTGCCCACGCGCCCGAGCCGGAGCGGGTTCTGCACTAGGTCTCAGGCAAAATCCACGTGGTGTGAGAACGGCATCTCGCGCAGGCGCTGGCCTGTGGCGGCGAAAATCGCATTGGCCAGCGCGGGGGGGGCGGGCGGCACACCGGGCTCGCCAATGCCGCGCAGGGTTGGGCCATTATGAAGCCCCCGCACCTCAATCTCGGGGCATTGCCAGAGGCGCATGCCCGGATGGGTGTCGTAATTCTCCTGCTCGGTCGCGCCGTCCGTAAAGGTCACTTCCGCGCTCATCGCGTGGCCAAGGCCCCAGATGATCCCGCCCGAAACCTGCGCCTCGAAATTCACCGGATCGAGGACGCGGCCCACATCCGCCGCGGCCCAGATGCGGGTGATTTTGAGACCCTCGGGCGTCTGCATCACCTCCACCACCTGCGCGCAAGGCACACCGAAGGATTCGACCAACGCCACGCCCAAGCCCATGCCCTTGGCGCGCGTGCCCCAGTCCGACATCTCGGCCACGGCCTCCAGCGTCTTGCGGTGCACCGGGCTCTGGCAAAGGCGCAGGCGTTCCTCCATCGGGTCGGCCCCGGCGCGGTGGATAAGCTCATCAAGCGCGCTTTCGGCAAAGAACCCGGCTGACGAGGCGCCTACCGCACGCCACGAGCTGACCGGGGCCAGTTCCGGCACGCGAAACGCCCGCACATGCAGCGCAGGGATCGCGTAGGGCATGACCCAGGCACCCGCAACGATCTGCGGATCAGGGCCGGGGGCAGGTTGACCGAGGCGGCCCATCTGGCTGGCCGTGGTAGAGGGCATCGCGATATCGAGGCTGAGGGCCGTGACGCGGCCATTCTCCACTGCACCTTGGGCGCGGGCCATGCCGAGGGGGCGCAGGTAGTCCGTGCGAAAATCCTCCTCGCGCCGATAGGTCAGCTTGATGGGTGTGCCCGGGCGCTGGACCGCGATCTCGGCGGCGTGTTTCAGGAAATCCAGCTCAAGCCGGTGGCCAAAGCTGCCGCCGGTCATCTGGTTGTGGAAGGTCACATCCTCAGGCGCACAACCGGCAATCTCGGCGATTTTATCCTGGGCAAAGCGCGGCATCTGATGGCCAGCCCAGACCTCGGCGCGGCCATGGTCCACGCGGATCATGGCACTCAGCGGCTCCAGCGGCGCATGGGCCAGATAGGGCGCGCGGTATTCAAGAGCTTCGTCCATTTCGGGCAGAGTGCCATCGCTGCGCCATCTACGGTCGAGGCGCTCGTCGGTGAAGCTCTCGGACACCGCCTGCCAATGGGCGTCCATCTCGGGCGGATAGGGGGCGGGGGCCCAACTGACCTCCAGAGCCTCCGCCGCCTTGAACGCACGCCATGTGTTGTCGGCCAAAACGGCAAGGCCGCCGGGGATTTCCAGCACATCCTCAACACCGCGCATGGCACGAGCGGCGGTCGCGTCATAGCCTTCCAGCACCGAGCGGCGAGGGCTGAGCCGGATCGCCGCATGGAGCATGCCGGGCAGGGTCTGATCGATGCCATAGACCTGAGTACCGGTGGATTTGGGCACGGTATCGTGGCGCGGGAATGGTTTGCCAAGGATGCGCCAATCGCTGGGATCGCGCAGCGGCGGATCGGCCAGAGGGGTGCTGGCGGCGCGCCCGGCCAGCGCGGTGTAGGGCAGCCGCGTGCCGTCCGGAAGGATCACCGCGCCGCCCTCGGTGCGAAGCGTGGCGATGTCCACACCCACCTCGTCTGCCACCGCGCGTTTGAGCGTTTCTCGCGCCACAGCGCCCGCATGGCGCAGCTTTACATAACTGTCGGGCGCGGAGCTGGAGCCGCCTGTGACCATCACACCTAGCGCCTTGAACGCGGTGCCCATCACGCCGCGTGCAGCCTCGGCCACCAGCCCGGTGTCAAAAGGCGCAAAAGGCGCGGCATCGCTGGCCAGTGCGGTGTTGTAACAGGCCGGATCGGGCGCGCCAAAGCTGAGCGTGACCTGATCAAGCTCGACGTCCAGCTCCTCGGCGATAAGTGCCGCCTGCATCGTCTGCGCGCCCTGCCCCGTTTCGGCGTGCGGGGTGATGAGGGTGATGCCCTGACCGGTGATTTTGATGTATGGCGTGAAGGCCACCTCGCCGGGTTTAAGCTCCGCGAGGAGCGGATTGTCATGGGGCCGCGCCAGTTTGTAGGCGCCAAACGCCACACCGCCAGTGATGGCCGCGGCGCCAATGAGAAAACTCCGCCGCCGCATCACCCCTTACCCTCCGCCGCCGTATGGATTGCCGCCCTGATCCGTGGATAGGTGCCGCAACGGCAAAGGTTGCCGCCCATCCAATCGTCTATCTCGGCATCGGTCGGATTGGGGATTTCCGCCAACAAATGTGCGGCCTGCATTATCTGTCCCGACTGGCAGTAGCCACATTGCGCGACTTGATGCGCGATCCAGGCGGCCTGCACAGCATGAAGCGCATCAGGCCGGCCCAACCCCTCAAAGGTGGTGATCTCCGCGCCCTCGGCATCGGAGGCCAGAACCTGACACGAGCGCACAGCCTCTCCCCCGAGATGCACGGTACAGGCCCCGCATTGCGCGATCCCGCAACCGTATTTCGTGCCAGTCAGGCCCAGCACATCGCGCAGCACCCACAAAAGCGGCATGTCGGGTTCCACGTCGACCGCGTGGGCTGTTCCATTGACTGTAAGTTTCATGGGCGGCTCCTTTGCGCCTGATATAAGCCCAAAGCGCCGCATTCACAGCCGCGACGTTGCGGCCTATATGATCGCGCGCTCCAGAATGGGCTGATCCGCCGCGATCCGGTCCCAGTGAAACGGGCTGAGGTCGAGCGTCTGATACCCGCCATGCGCGAGCCATTCGGCGGTGCCGCGCCCCATGGCCGGAGCTTGCTGAAGACCGTGGCCGGAAAACCCGTTGAGGAAAATGAGGTTCTCCACCCGGTCATGCGGGCCGGTGATCGCGTTTTGATCAAGGGTATTATAGGCGTAATGCCCGGCCCACTCCGACGTGACGCGGATCGCCTCGAACTGCGGAATGCGGGTGGCGATAGCGGGCCAGATCTTGTCCTGCCAAAGCGCGTGATCCATGGCAAAATCATCAGGCTCTACCGCCGCATCATGATCCGCGTGCCCGCCCGCCTGATAGGTGCCGCCACCGATTTCGCGCACATGCACGCCGGACGGATCAACCGTGAGCGGGAGGGGGCGATCCAGCGGGCGCTCGGCCTTGAACATCCATGTGAAGCGTTTGCGTGGCTCCACCGGCATCTCGATCCCCGCCATGCCTGCGATGCGTGCGGCGCGCGGGCCTGCCGCATTGACCACCTGACCCGCGCTCAACCTCGTGCCATCCTTGAGGGTCACGGCATCGATGCGGGTCTGGGCGGGGTTGAGTGTGAGCGCTGTCAACTCGCCCGCGAGGTATTCAACGCCCGCCT
>CALGEH010000038.1 GCA_937881735.1 uncultured Shimia sp. | reverse complement strand
GGGCAAAACATCGACAACATGCAAGAAAGGGCATTCTACTTGGGGAATGTCGGTTTAGAGAAATTCCTGATCGCCGCGCCCGGGATGGCGGCCTTGTCCCAATTGCCCGAGAGAGTGGTTTCCGCCTGACCGAAACAGGCTGCCCGCCCACAATGGAGTGCGTCATGCGCCACGACAAACTTGATATCTTCTTCCATCCCGACGTGCTGTCGATGCGTACGCCGGATGGGCTCTTTGATGGCGCACCCTCGCCGCTTCTCGAGGTCCAGATGACCTCTGTCGAGGGGCCGGACCGGATTGCGAATATCCGATCTGCGCTGGAGCGTGGTCCGTCTGCGGACAGGTTCGAATGGCATACCGGGTGGCACGCGACCGATGATGATATTCTGAGTTTTCATACGCCTGGTTATCTCAAGTCCTTGAAAGAGGCGGATGAAAACGGGCGGTGGTTCAACAAATCCACCTTCTTGCCAGCGGGCGGTCTAAAGGGGGTCCGCGCGGGGGCGGGCACTATCCTCGCGGCCCTTGATCATGTGCTGGCTGAAGACGGCGGTATCGCCTATGCGCTCGTGCGTCCGCCCACGCATCACGCGGCGGCAGATATGGCGGATGGCTATTGCCTTCTCAACGGGGTGGCGATGGCGGCTTTGCGCGCCCGCGCTGCAGGCTTGGCAAGGATCGCTATTGTTGACTGGGATGTGCATCACGGCAACGGCACGCAGGACGCCTTTTTTGATCGTGACGATGTGTTGTTCATTTCGATGCATATGAACCATGGCTCCTGGTCGGACGAAACACATCCCCAGACAGGTGAGGTGGATGAGATCGGGCGCGGAGCCGGGCGGGGGTACAACCTTAACCTGCCGGTGCCCTTTGGTGCGGGCGACAAGGTGTATGACGGACTAATGACACAGGTCGTCCTCCCGGCGCTCAAGGCTTTCGCGCCAGACCTGATCATCGTCTCCAACGGGCAGGATGCCAGCCAGTTTGATCCTAATGGTCGCAATCTTCTGAGCATGGCGGGCTTTCATCAGCTTGCCAACCGCATTGCGGACAGTGCCAAGGAGTTGTGTGACGGGCGGATGCTGGTGGTTCAAGAAGGGGGGTACAACCCCGCCTATACTGGCCTGTGCGCCTATGCAACGGCGGTAGGCTTTCTGGGTGCGCCACTGGACGTGCCTGAACCGTTGGCATTTTACCCCGAAAACCCCGATGAGGTGCGCCGGACGATCAGCGAGTTAATCGCACGGCATCCGCTGCTGGATCAGACCGGGCAATGGTGGTCGACAGGCGGCTGATGGAAAAGAGGGCCTCCGGCGAGGGATATCTGCTCAGGCAGTATATCCGTTCAACGTGCAACAACTATTCGTGGGCCTGGTCTGGATGATACGTCGCCCTCCACTACAATCCGCCCAAGGCCATCGGGCTTGGCTGTCCTGCCACCCTCCGAATAAAGGCTAAGACTCAGGTGATTAAGTTCACCCACGTAGGGATTTAGCCCCAAGTGGAAATCAGGCGTCTCACACCCTACGACGAAATCAAAGCCAAGGTGTATCTGGGTGATAGAATGTGGCACTCGACAATCTCTGGCATCGATGGCAGCCTTAAGCTTGGTGTCGCAATAGAAATCAGAACGGCTAGAGGTTGCTGGACTAGGGAGCCCTGCATCTAAGCGGTATGGGTCTGGGCAAGAAGCAGCAATTCAGCGCACTGAAATGAAAGTTAGATCAACAATCAATAAGGTAGTTTCACATGTTTGGATGGTTTAAAAAAAAGCTGGATACTCATGAAAAAGAGACTGTGGTGTCTGAAAGCGACTGCCCCCAAGCTCCTACCTATTTAGGAAAGATCACTCAGGAAGAAGCCCAGATTTTATTTGAGGCAGGCTTCAAGGGGAATGCCCATGCAAGCGCATTCTATGCTCAGTGTGCTGGTATGAAGGACAGGTCACCGCCAGCAAGCCGCATAATCAAACCAACCAGATGAGCCAGATTCTCTCTTAGTTTAGGCCCCCTTTGGTCCCAAAAACCCTGACGACGGACACCAAATCTCACCCCTTATTTTTATATTGCCCTTCATGATGCTATGTCGCGCTACCCCTAAAACCTGAAATTCTTCGTGTTTTACGATCCTGAAGTTGTCAGAAACGTGATTCCCGAAGGTTTTCCACTCGTTCGGAATAGTTTCGCGAACGACCCTCAGGATCGCACTGGAGCGCAGCGCGGCACCGTGGTCTTCGCGCTGGCTGCGAAGGCAGGCCTCAAACTCACGGCAAGTCAGGGAGGAAAAGAAAACCACGCCGGATCAATGCGTAACTGAATTCCTCTTGGCCCACGCGTCAACACATCAACGTTCGGGTCCGCCATGATCCCGAGTATAGATCCGGACGCCGAAGCGGTCGCGGCAAGGGCATTCACTTCGCCGTCGCAGGTGCTGGACCCTCATCGGATCCGCATCCCGGGATGCGCCGCTTGATCGAGCCCCGCGGCACCGCTAGCCTCAAGGTTACGTCCTCGCCTCAATCAAGATAGGAACAGCATGTCCCACGTTGCCCGCGATTGGTATCAATCCACGTCCCTCGGCGATGGGATAACGAAAATTCATGAGATCCATGTCGCCGATTGGCTGCGCTGCAACATCTGGCACGTGCGCGGACGCGATATGGATCTGATCATCGATACCGGAATGGGTCTCAGACCACTCAGCGAGGCGATTGCCGCACTCTCGGACAGGCCACAGACCGCGATAATGTCCCATAGCCATTTCGATCATGCAGGCGGTCTGCACCAGTTCGACATCCGTTGCGGCCACCGCTCCGAGGCTGCGATTATCGAAAGCCCTACGGCCGCCAACACGGTGGCCGATTCCGGGTATGTCCGCGCCGAGACCTTCACGGCCCTACCGTGGGAAGGGTTCTCGCACCACGATTTTCAGGTCCGGCCTGCACCGCTCACCAAGTTTCTGGACGAGGGCGATGTGATCGATCTGGGGGATCGGGTTTTCCACGTCCTCCACCTGCCCGGACATTCCCCTGGCTCCATCGCGCTTTATGAAAAGGCCACGGGTATCTTGTTCAGCGGCGATGTCATCTATGACGGCGCATTGATCGACGATCTCTATCATTCAGACAGTGAAGTTCTGGCCGAGAGCCACGCGCGGCTGCGCGAGCTGGACATCACCACCGTGCATGGCGGGCATTTTCAGTCCTTCGGCCGCGACCGTCTGGGAGAGTTGCTGGATGAATTCGCCGCAGGTGGTTTGCGCGTCGGCGATGCTGCAAATTGGCTGGCCGGCCAGGTCGGGCCCGGCGCGGAGGGCGCATAGGATGCCCCGGACCACGCCACGCGTCGCCATGGTCACAGGCGGTCTTAACGGGATCGGCCATGCCATCGCCTGCGCGCTGGCATCGGACGGGACGCGCGTGGCGGTTGGCGCCCGGCGCGGCGATGACCCCGAGGTTCAGGCGATGGCCCGCGACACGATCGCAGGAGATGCGTTCGTCCGCGCGCTCGACGTGCGCAATGAAACCTCCGTCGAGACGTTCTGCTGTGCGGCCGAGGAGGCGTGCGGCCCCATCGACATCTTGGTCAACGCCGCCGGGGTCACCCTGCATCAGGCTCTCACCGGCCACAGCCTTGGCGATTGGCGCACCGTGATAGATACCAATCTCACCGGTCCGTTCCTGACGATGAAAGCACTCATGCCGGGCATGATCAATCGGCGCTGGGGGCGGATCGTCAACATCGCCTCGACCGCCGCGCGCACCGCCGTCGCCGATCATCCCGCCTATTGCGCCTCAAAATCAGGTCTTCTTGGCCTGTCGCGCGCCGCAGCACTTGAGGGTGCGCCACGCGGGGTCAATTGCGTCACAGTGAGCCCCACATGGGTCGAGACGGAAATGCTGCGCGACAGCGCGGCGGTGATGGCGCGACAGTCCGGGCGCGATATCGACGCCGAAATCGCCGATCTGGCCCGCGCAAATCCGCAAAACCGCCTCGTCCAACCAGAAGAGATCGCCGCCCTGGTAGCGTTCCTATGCTCCGACGCCGCCCCTGCCATGACGATGGAGGATATCTCCGTTAATGCCGGCGCGCATTGGTAGCGGCGGGCCAGATCGCGTGCCCCTTCTACCCGTGGCAGCACCATAGGCGTTCCGGTCGAGGACAGAGGGCAGGTCGCCGCATTGGCCTAACCGCTACCTCAGGCTGCCACTATAACGCCCTTGACCCCTTCAGGATTGTCCGTCCGCGCCTCATACCCGTCTTCGGTGATTATGAAACTGCGGACATCCACCAGGCCGATTTGGACATAACAACCGCGCTTTCCTGCTCTGAGGCTGCGAGGGTGACACCAGGGGCATTCCCCGGCATGGCAAGCACAAGAAGCTATTGGGGCGCAACGCGTTGAAGCGAACAATCATCAATATGCTACAGGAAGCCTGTTCTTATGAGGAGATGATTTTGGCGCGGATAATCGTGGCGCAGGGCTGTTGTCTTGGTCCCCTGAAGCTGCGCCAAAGCTCGCTTGGTTTTGCAGATGGGATCAATCCGCGCGAAGCCAAGCAGGAAGAGAAGCGGTTACGGCCTGAGACCAAGGGGCAGACCTTTGAGAAAACCCGTCCCGCGTTTCTCGCCAAGCAACGCCGCGAGAGGAAGTCGGCGGCGATGCTGTCGCAAATAGACTATCACCCAAAGCGCGCGAACCGCGCTTCTGGCCGCCCGGCGGTCACTGCACCTTACGTGCTTATGACCTTGAAACTCCGGCAGACATTCGAAACCCATTGCGGTTCTCCAGCCTGGTGTGGGGGATGCGGTTTGTTGGTATCGCCTCGCAGCACAGGTGGTTGGCCGTTGCGTCAATCAATTGTGGGATTTGTTCACCGCCAATCTGATCTTTCCGACCACGGCTGAGGCTCTCGAACTTCAAAAGAAGCGCTGACCGCATCCGAGATGTTCGCCAAGCTATGAGCGCTGGCACTGACCGCGATTTAGTGAATGCATGGAATCAGCGCAGGCCAGAATGATCGGTGGGGGGCCAAAACAGCATAGACTTTCGAAATCCTCACAATGAGGCCCGCGCAAAGGATATTTGGTTCTATTGCGGCCCTCCCCAAGCAATAAATCAGAAATTTTATCGCCGATGCGGCGGTGTAGCGGTTGCGTCTCGGCGGGCGCTGGTATGACATAGCACCCATGTCAGGGCGCAGCGCGCGTCTGATCGGAGGCCGTCCCGGGAGTGGGGAGGCCCGTTTTAGTGGAGGATACAAGAATGAAATTTACGGCATTGCTCGCAGCAACCGCGTTGACCGCTACGGCAGCATTTGCGGATAATCACGGCGACCGCACAGGATGGCCCGAAAGCTTTACCGTTGGCACAGCGTCTCAGGGCGGCACATATTTCGCCTATGGTGCTGGCTGGGCCAATCTGGTCGCCGAAGAGTTGGGCGTCGCGGGCGGTGGCGAAGTCACCGGTGGTCCAATGCAGAACATGGCGCTGGTCCACACCGGTGATGCGCAGTTTGGCATGACAACCATGGGTCCGGCGGCGGAGTCGCGCGCGGGCACAAACCCCATCGCTCCGGGCCTCCAGATGGACAACGCCTGCGCGATGTTCCCCATGTACCAGACGCCATTTTCGGTGACGGCACTGAAATCCTCGGGCATCGCGACAATTGCTGACATTCCTGATGGCGCGCGTATCGGATTTGGTCCTGCGGGCTCCACCTCCGACACATACTTCCCACGCATGATGGAAGAGCTTGGTGTCAACTTCGAGCGTCGCAACGGCGGTTGGAGCGACCTTGGTGGTCAGTTGCAGGATGGTCTGCTGGACGTCATCGCGTTTGCGGCGGGCGTGCCGGTGCCTGCGGTCAGCCAACTCGAAGTGCAGACCGAAGTGAACATCATCGAGTTCACCGAAGAAGAGCAGGCAGCGATCCAAGCTGCCTTCCCGGTGGCTGCGTTTGAAATCAGCGCCGACGCCTACACGACGCTCGAAGCTCCTGCGCGTTCCGTGTCGATGTGGAACTTCGCGATCGCCAATTGTGATCTGCCAGCCAGCTTTGTCAAAGCGGCGGTCGACGTGGTCATGTCCGACAATGAGCGTATGGTGAACATCCACCGTGCCGCCCGCACCACTTTGCCCGAAAACTGGGACAAGAACGCAGGCGTCTTGCCTTGGCATCCCGGTGCAGCGGAATGGTTTATCGAAAATGCAGGCGCTGATATTCCCGCAGACCAAATCTTCGGTAACTAAGACTGCCTTCCGGTTCCGGGGCCGCACATGGCGTGTGGCCCCGAAACCAATCTGCATACCGACGATGTAACAGACGCGACGCGCGACCTGATCAGGGCATGTTCCCTGTTTGATATGGGGCATAGAAAATGACCAGCACACCGCATTCCGATGACCAGCTTGACGGACCTGTCCTTGCTGAGGGCGTTGACGAAGAACCCGTCGTCAGCAACCAGCGGATTTTCACAGGCAAGGCCTATTTTGCGATTGCAGCACTGGCGGGCTTCTATGCGATGTTCCACATGGCGGCGCTGAACGGTTGGTCCATTCGTGGCTGGACAGGGCTGAACATTCCCGGTCTGCCTGTCTTCCCGATGGAGACGTGGAACTTTAGGATCGTGCACATCGCAGGCGCGCTGATCCTTGGGTTTATTCTGTATTCTGCCCGCGCCTTCCCCGATACGGACAAAGGTGGCAGGCACCCTCTGGATTTGTTGGCATTTCTCGCCGCTCTGCCTGCACTTTACGCCTTTTACACAGCGCTTTCATTTGCCAATCAGATCGCGGGCGGCACGATGTGGAATGGCATGGACCCGGGCATCCGCAGCGCCGAGATTTATCATTATGGCATCCCGCTGCTCGTGGCGACGGCCGCCGGCATTGTGCTCGGATGGATACGCCCCCGCGTGCAAGGCTGCCTTGCACCCGCTGACGTGGTGCTTTCAATCTGCGCGGTTGCCGTGGCCGCCTATCTGATCACGATCTTCGATACTGCTATGCGGACCAGCACGGGCACCCCATTTGCCCCAATCGGAATGAGCCTTGCGGCAGTCGCCGGGACGGCTTTGATCATGGAACTGACCCGGCGGGTTGCGGGCCTTGCCCTTGTCATCATCTCGGGGATCTTCTTGATCTATGTGTTCACCGGCGATCTCTTGCCCGGCTTTCTGAACGCGCCCGACATTGCATGGGACCGCTTCTTCAGCCAGGTCTATACGGATGCAGGCATCCTCGGGCCAACAACGGCCGTGTCGTCCACCTACATCATCCTCTTCATCATTTTTGCGGCCTTCTTGCAGGCCTCCAAAGTTGGCGATTATTTCGTGAATTTCGCCTTTGCCTGCGCAGGTCGCGCCCGTGGCGGCCCCGCCAAGGTGGCGATCTTTGCATCTGGTCTGATGGGCATGATCAACGGAACCTCGGCAGGCAACGTGGTTGCAACCGGCTCGCTGACCATCCCTTTGATGAAAAAGGTGGGCTACAAACCGCAGACGGCGGGCGCAATCGAGGCTGCGGCCTCAACCGGCGGCCAGATCATGCCGCCGATCATGGGAGCCGGGGCCTTCATCATGGCCGAAATTACCGGCATTCCCTACCAAGACATTGCCATCGCGGCCATTATCCCGGCGGTGCTTTATTTTGTATCCATCTACTTCATGGTTGATTTTGAGGCGGCGAAGCTCGGGATGCGCGGCATGCGCGAAGATGAACTGCCAAAGTTCAAATCCATGGTGCGCCGTGTATTTTTGTTCATGCCCATCATCATCCTGATTGTCGCACTGTTCATGGGCTATTCGGTGATACGGGCGGGCACTTTGGCAACCGCCTCTGCGGCGGTGGTGAGTTGGATCAGCCCGACGCGCTCGGGCTACATCATCATGGCAATATTTGTGGCATTGCTGGTCTTGTTTGCGGCGGTGCCTTCGCTTGGTGAGGCGATGGCCCCATTGATGACGGGCCCGGTTTTGCTGCTTATCTTGGTCGTGGCTGTTGCTGGCTGGGCGCTGTTCTACAAGGGCGCGGGGATGGGACCTGCGAAGGTTGCAAAGGCTTTTGAGCTGGCAGGCGTCATGTCCATTCAGATTATCGCGGTCTGTGCCTGCGCGGGTATCATCGTGGGTGTTATCTCGCTGACGGGTGTGGGCGCGCGCTTTTCTTCGGTGCTGCTGAACATTGCGGATGCAAACCAGTTGCTCGCGCTCTTCTTTGCGATGTGTATCTCGATCATGCTTGGGATGGGTATGCCGACAACGGCCGCCTACGCGGTCGCGGCCTCCGTGGTGGCACCGGGGTTGGTGCAGCTTGGGATTCCGGCGCTCACGGCACATTTCTTCGTGTTCTATTTCGCCGTTGTCTCGGCGATCACACCGCCCGTCGCCCTCGCCAGCTATGCGGCTGCGGGGATTTCGGGGTCCAATCCGATGTCCACATCCGTGGCGTCGTTCAAGATCGGGATATCGGCGTTCATCGTGCCGTTCATGTTTTTCTATAACGGTGCGCTGCTGTTCGATGGTGCGTGGTACGAAATCTTGCGCGCAGCCGTGACAGCCATCTTTGGTGTCTTCTTGCTCTCATCCGGTGTTCAGGGCTGGTGGGTTGGCAACCGGGCCGCAAGCTTTATCCGCATT
Organism: uncultured Shimia sp.; assembly: GCA_937881735.1. Classification (GTDB taxonomy): domain Bacteria; phylum Pseudomonadota; class Alphaproteobacteria; order Rhodobacterales; family Rhodobacteraceae; genus Roseovarius. The sequence continues at coordinate 7,360 of CALGEH010000038.1, read as the reverse complement.
GGGCTGATCGTTGTGGCCCTCTTCATGATCGAAGGCAGCTTGCTTTCTGATGTGATCGGGGTTGGTGGGGCCGTGGCATTGTTCCTTCTGGCGAAGGCGACACAAGGCAAAAAATCGGCGGGCGCTGCCTAAAGAGAACACCGAGCGGCGATGTGCCTGAGCATTTCGCCGCTCGTCTACCCAAAGCATCCAGCAGCGGTTTTGCAGGTATTGCGAGCCGTCAACGCGCGGCAACTTTGAAAGGTGCCGCTATTGTGTGGCCGGGCCAAGTGTCTTTGAGCGTATTTCTGAGGCTGCAAGGGTTGGTGCAAAACAACCCCACCACCACCTCAGGTGTTGAACAGGAAGTGCAATACATCGCCGTCCTTGACGGTATAGCCCTTGCCCTCGGCGCGCATTTTTCCCGCTTCCTTGGCGGGTTGCTCACCACCCAAGGCGATGAAATCATAATAGGCAATCGTCTCGGCGCGGATGAAGCCCTTCTCGAAATCGCCGTGGATCACGCCCGCCGCTTTGGGTGCGGAGGTGCCTGCGGGAATCGTCCATGCGCGGGCCTCTTTGGGGCCAACGGTAAAGTAGGTCTCAAGGTGCAAAAGTTCGTAGCCCGCGCGGATGAGACGATCTAGCCCAGCTTCCTCCAGCCCCATTTCCGTGAGGAACATCTCGGCTTCTTCTGCCTCAAGCTGGCTGATCTCTTCCTCGATCTGCGCCGAGATGACGACATGCGCATTGCCCTGATCCGCGGCCATTTTGGCCACGGCTGCTGAGAAATCATTGCCGGCTCCGGCCTCTGCCTCGCCCACGTTGCAGACATAAAGCACGGGCTTGGTGGTCAGCAGTTGCAGCAGGCTCCACGCGCGCGCATCATCCTCGGCCACGTCCACCACGCGGGCGGGCTGGCCCTCTTCCAAGACGGCGAGGGCGGCGCGCAACAGGCGCTCTTGTTGGACGGCTTCCTTGTCGCCGCCACGCACTTTGCGCACGATGTTCTGCAAGCGTTTCTCGATGCTCTCGATATCGGCCAGCATCAGTTCTGTGTCGATGGTCTCTGCGTCCGCGACGGGGTCCACGCGGCCCTCGACATGGGTCACATCGCCATCCTCAAAACAGCGCAGGACATGGGCGATTGCATCCACTTCGCGGATATTGGCGAGGAATTGATTGCCGAGGCCCTCACCCTTGCTCGCGCCCTTCACAAGGCCTGCGATATCCACGAAGGTCATGCGTGTGGGGATGATGGATTTGGAGCTGGCAATCGCGGCCAGCTTGTCCAGCCGCGCGTCTGGTACGGCCACGTCGCCCACATTGGGCTCGATCGTGCAAAAGGGGTAATTGGCCGCCTGCGCCGCTGCCGTGCGGGTGAGCGCATTGAACAAAGTGGATTTGCCCACATTGGGCAGGCCCACGATTCCCATTTTAAAACCCATTGTCCCGCTCCTTTTCTCGCTTTCGGGCATCTACTGCGCCCCGGCAAACAAGGTCAAGCGGGGCATTGATTTCCGCGCCCGTATCGGCCAAACCCCACAGAGGTTGAAAAGGGGATCGCCATGAGCCGTATTGACGCAAAATTCGCCGAGCTGACAGCCGCCGGAAAAAAGGCCTTCGTAGCCTACGTTATGGCGGGCGACCCTGATTTCGACACCTCAATGGAGGTCGTTCGCGGCCTGCCGGAAGCAGGCGTTGATATCATTGAACTGGGCCTGCCCTTCACCGATCCGATGGCTGATGGGGAAACGATCCAATTGGCCGGACAGCGCGCGCTGGCCGGGGGCATGACGCTGGAACGCACGCTGGAGATGGCGCGGGAGTTTCGCAAGACCGATGACACGACGCCGATCGTGCTGATGGGTTATTACAACCCGATCTATAATCGCGGCGTGCCCAAATTCCTCGTGGATGCCAAAGCGGCCGGGATCGACGGTCTCATCGTCGTGGACTTGCCGCCCGAGGAGGACGATGAACTTTGCATCCCCGCACAGGCCGCAGGGCTCAATTTCATCCGTCTGGCCACGCCAACCACGGATAATAAACGTCTGCCCAAAGTGCTGCAGAACACATCTGGCTTTGTTTACTACGTCTCGATCACTGGCATCACCGGTGCTGCTGCGGCCGAGGCGGGCGACGTCGCCCCCGAAGTGGCACGGATCAAATCACAGACTGATCTGCCCGTGATCGTGGGCTTTGGCATCCGCACGCCCGAAAGCTCTCGGGCAATTGCAAGCGTGGCTGATGGGGCTGTTGTCGGCTCGGCCATCGTGGCCAAGCTTGGCGCGGGTGAGAGCCCGGCTGACGTGCTGGCCTTCGTGAAATCGCTCGCAGACGGGGCCCACGCGGCCTGAGGGCGGTGCTGCACCGCAGCTTGGACACGCCGCTTGGGCGCATGCGCCTCACCGCCAGTCACGGCGCAATCATCGCCGCCGATTGGACCGAGACCGATTGTGCCATCCCGCCCAAAGGCAGCGCGCCAGAGCTGGAGGAGGCCTGCAACCAGCTGAGCGCTTATTTCAGCGGAAACCTGACCGAGTTTGACTTGCCTCTGCGCGTCGAGGCGTCAGAATTTCAGCAAAAACTCTGCGCCGCTATCGCTGCCATTCCCTTCGGCCAAACCCGCACCTATGGCGATATTGCGCGCGATCTGGGCGCGCCCCCACAGGCCGTCGGCGCGGGCTGTGGCGGCAATCCGATCCCGGTGATCATTCCCTGCCACCGCGTGCTGGGGGCCAACTCGCTTGGCGGTTTTTCCGCGCGTGGCGGCGTGGAAAGCAAGGTCTGGCTTTTGCGCTTTGAAGGCGCGGCAGGGCTCTTGATCTAGACGGTCGTTTTGCGAGCAGGGATCACCTGCTGCGCGATGCCTGCGAGGGTCAGGTAGACCGACGTGATGACCAGCCCCCAATGCGCCCAGCTATCGGGGTGGAAATCTACCCAAGCGGCCCATGCGGCAAAGAAGGTCCAGGCCAGCGCCATGGGCAAGGTGATGGCGCGCCAGCGTTTGGTGCGCACAGGGTGCACGAATTTGAGCGGCAGGAACATCGCCACGGCCAACAAGGCCACAAGGCTGAGCGAGACCCAGAAGTTCGGCTCTGTCGCGAAAATCACGATCACAAGCATGTTCCATGCCGCCGGAAAGCCCATGAACGATTTATCGGGCGTTTTCATGCCCTTGTCCGCCATGTAAATAACGCTGGCAAAGACGATGATGATAATCGCCACCCACCCGGTCCACCCCGGAAAAAGCCCAGATTTGAAAAGCGCAAAGGCCGGAATGAAGATGTATGTCAGGTAATCGACCATCATGTCGAGGATCACGCCATCCACACGGGCCCAGTTCGTCTCTACCCCGTATTTGCGCGCCAGAGGCCCGTCGACACCGTCCACGATAAAGGCCACGACGAGCCACAAAAACATCAGGCTCCACTGCGCATCTGCGGCGGCGAGCATGGCCAGCATCGCAAAGACTGCGCCGCTCGCGGTGAGGAGGTGGACCCCGAGGGCCTTATAGCGTGTTTTCATGGAGCGGTTATTGCCGCAATTCTCAAGCCTGTGCAATCAGGCTTTGGGATGCGCACGGGCGTAGACTTCCATCAGGCGCGCGGTGTCGACGCCCGTGTAGGCCTGCGTGGTTGAGAGTGACGCGTGGCCAAGAAGCTCTTGGATCGCGCGCAGGTCGCCGCCCGCGTTCAGAAGATGCGTGGCAAAGCTGTGGCGCATCGCATGGGGCGTCGCCGTCGCAGGCAGGCCAAGCTGCATCCGCACCGACTGCATCACCTTTTGCACCGCGCGCGGGCTAAGCGCCGCCCCGCGCGCGCCATAAAATAGAGGTGTCGTGGGCGCGATGTCATAGGGGCACAGGTGCGTGTAGGCCTCGATGGCCTGCTTTGCGGCGGGCAGGACGGGCACGATCCGTTCCTTTTCGCCCTTGCCAATTATCCGCAGGCTCGCGGCCATCGGCAGCACCGCCCCCGTAAGCGACAAGGCCTCCGAGATGCGTAATCCGCAGCCATAAAGCAGCGTGATCACCGCCTGGTCGCGTGCGGCAATCCATGGCGTCAGGGATTGTGCCTCGGCCAGCTCAATCACATCCTTCGCCGCCTCTACGCTCAGAGGGCGTGGCAGCTTGCGTTGGTATTTGGGCGAGCGGGTCGAGAGGACAGCGGTGGGCTCAAATCCCTCCCGTTCCGCCAGCCAGCGGTAAAAGCTCTTCACCGCAGAGAGCTTGCGCGCAAGGCTGCGTGGGCCCACATCGCGGCCCCGCGCATTTGCCATCCAGGCACGCATGTCGCTGACGCCGATCTGCGCCAGGGGCCCGAGGCCTTGCGTCCCGCCGTGATGCGCCGTCATGAAGCTGAGAAATTCCGTCACATCCGCTGCATAGGCCGCAATCGTATGCTCGGACGCACCGCGCAGCGCGCGCTGTTGGTCCAGCCAAGTTGAAAGAGCATCCCGCGCGGCGGGGGAGATCATGACAGCCAGCGCCGCATCGCGCGCTCAAAGACGCCGCCGAAGAAGGTGAGCAGATCGGTGCCCTGCTGTGGCGTGAACTGGTGAGGGTCTTCCGCCCCCATCACAAGCATTCCGGGCAGGCGGCCATTGCCGAAATCAAGGCGCAGGCAGGCCTCGGAGCGGATGAAAGGGGCAGCCTCCCCGTGCAGCTCGGTCTCTTCATGCACCTGTCTGAGCGTGACCTGCCGCTGGGGTGATCCGCGTCCTTGGGTCAGGTATTGCTCGACAAAACCGGGCTCGACCACGCTCAGCACGGTGCCAAGCCGCTGCACGGCAGGATCTGCATCGTTTTGCACCAATTCCAGCACAAGCCGCATCGAATCAACGCGCAGAATATGCGCCACGTCGCCGCCCAGATCACGCAGGAAACCTTCAAATTCAACCGGGTCGAGCATCCGCAAAATTGCGCGGTGGACCTGATTTGTGCCTGCGAGATTTTCATACGCGGCGGCGATCACGCTGCGATTCGTGTCCTCCAGCCGGTCGAGGCGCGCCTCCAGCCTGTCCATCGCGATGCCGCGCAGGTCCACGATATTGCCGCCCATCGCGCGCTCGTTCGCCGCGATCAAAGCATGCATAACATCTTGATCTTCCAGAATAAAATCTGGCTGCTGGATAATCCGCTCGCGCAGGTTATCCTCCATTTTCGCTTTGCTGCTCATGCCTGTCTCGTTTTTTGTTTTGCCCTACATAACAGACGGATGCGGGGAAATCTTCACCTGATTTGGCAGGGTGGTCAAAAAATACGCGTCAGGGCCAGTGGTAAGCCCCGGCCCTGAGCGATCACGATCGCAGGTAGGCGTAGTAAACAAGCAAAACCACAAAGACGATAATCACCTGAGCAACCATCGCCTTGATGAGGAATTTCGATCGCTTCATGTCTTTGTCGACATCGATCTTTTTCATGAAATGTCCTTCGATAGCCCAAAAAGGCTCTGCGCCGGGCGCGACCCTGGGCTGGAGAATAAAGGGTAAAGGCTGATCGGTGTCTTGTCCAATCGCGCCAAAAGCGAAGCACCCGGCGAAGCTATTGGCCGGGTGCGCGTCGTGCCATTAAAGCGAGGCTCAGAGGATCTTCTGACCCGTCTTCGCCCAATCCTTCATGAAGGCATCAAGCCCCGCATCGGTCAGCGGATGTTCGGCCATCTTTTTGATCACGCCGGGAGGGGCCGTCATCACGTCCGAGCCGATCATCGCCGCCTGATAGGCGTGATTCACAGTGCGGATGGAGGCGGCGAGGATCTGCGTCTCAAAGCCGTAATTGTCATAAACTTGCCGGATGTCCGAGATAAGCTCCATCCCGTCGAGGTTGATATCGTCCAGCCGTCCGATGAAGGGCGAGATGAACGTGGCCCCGGCCTTGGCCGCCAGAAGCGCCTGATTGGCGGAGAAACACAGCGTTACGTTCACCATGTTGCCTTCGCCGGACAGGACCTTGCAGGCCTTGAGGCCTGCCCATGTCAGCGGCACTTTCACTGCGATATTCTCGGCGATCTTGGCCAGCTTCCGGCCTTCTTCGATCATGGCGTCGGCTTCAAGGGCCACAACCTCGGCGCTGACAGGGCCATCGACCATGCCTGCAATCTCTTTGGTGACTTCAATAATGTCGCGGCCTGATTTCATGATCAGTGAGGGGTTTGTGGTGACCCCGTCCACCATGCCCAGATCGTTGAGCTCGGCAATCTGGTCTACTTCGGCGGTATCGACGAAAAATTTCATGGGTGTATCCCCCTGTCGCGGATTGGCGTTTTGCCTCGTCCGTTTACCCGATAGAGTAGAGCGCTGAAACCCCTTTCCCCCGGAGCCGCCCTTTGACCGCCCAAGCACCAGAATTCTACGACGATGGCGCGCTGATCGGCGTTCTGACGGCGCAGCCGCTGGACCGGGTTCTGGATTACAAAGCGCCCGAAGGCGGCGTGGCCCTCGGCGCGTTCGTCGAGGTGCCGCTTGGGCCGCGCAAGGTGGTGGGTGTCGTCTGGGGGCCGGGGCAGGGGGATTATGACATCTCGAAGGTGCGCCGGATCATTCGGGTGCTGGATGTGGCGCCGATGCGCGACGAAATGCGCGCGTTTTTGACCCGCGCAGGCGAATACACGCTGACGCCTTTGTCGGCGATGTTGAGGCTGGCCACCCGCGCGCCGGGTTTGGGTGACCCGCCGTCGATGCGCAAGGTCTACGCGCTGGGCCACCGCGAGCCGGAGCGGATGACGGAGGCCCGCGCCCGCGTGCTGGACGTGCTGGAGGCGCAGGGCGGCATCTTCACCCTCAAGGAGCTGAGCGAGCAGGCGGAGGTGACGTCCTCTGTGGTCAAGGGGTTGGTGAAGCAGGGTGCTGTGATGGAGGACGACACGCCGCGCGATGTGGCGTTTCCGCGGCTTGATCCGGCGCGCGCCAGCAAGGAGTTGACCGAGGATCAGGCGGGATGTGCGCAGACCCTGCGCGAGGCGCTGCGCAGCGATGTCTACGGCACGACCCTTCTGCGCGGCGTGACCGGATCGGGAAAGACGGAAGTGTATATGGAGGCGGTGGCCGAAGCATTGCGCCTTGGGCGGCAGGCGCTCGTGCTTTTGCCCGAAATTGCCCTCACGGCGGAGTTCCTCACCCGGGTCGAGGCACGGTTTGGCGCTCGCCCGGCGGAGTGGCATTCCGGCGTCACCATGACCGAACGGCGGCGCACATGGCGGATGGTGGGGCAGGGCGGTGCGCAGTTGATCGTGGGGGCGCGCTCGGCGCTTTTCTTGCCGTTTCAGAACCTTGGCCTGATTGTCGTCGATGAGGAGCATGACACGTCCTACAAGCAGGAAGAGGGCGTTCTGTATAATGCACGCGACATGGCGGTGCTGCGCGCGGCCATTTGCGG
>CALGEH010000037.1 GCA_937881735.1 uncultured Shimia sp. | reverse complement strand
GGTCACCAGACCGGGGGGTGGGGATTCGGGGAACTCGTCGAGGTCATTGTAAAGCGACCAGAGCACCAACCGCAGCCGCGTCGGCGCAGGCTTCAAGAGCAGTGGCATGAAGATCGTGAACTGCCCAAACCGGATGCCATGCTTGCGCAGCGCGCCGCGCGCATCCTGGTCCAGCGCCTTTACGTCATCGGCAATCTCACCGCGCGGGATAAGCCCAAGCGCCTCGACCATGCGGAAGCCAAAGCCGCGCGCGAGACCCGTGAGCGCCTCGTCCCGGCTGATCGCCAGAAGCGGCTCAAAAAGCGTGGCAATCTTGCGGTCGATGAAATGTTGCAGGCGCCGCTCGACCTTTTGCAGCACGTCCGGCCCTGCCGCCTCGTCCACAAACGCCTTGATTTGCGGCTTCAAAGCGTCTGCGCCTTTCACCAGACGCCCGACCGCATCGGTGCCCCACATGAGGCCACCCTGCTCGGTGAAATCAATCTCCGTATCGGGCGCGTTGTAAAATATATCGGCACGCAGGTGGAAATGAGGGGCCAGCGCCTGGAGGCTCGCCTGGCTGAGCGCCTTGGCCTCCGGCCCGCTGGTTGATTTGTCCTGCGCAAAGCGGAACCCGTCCAAACGGCCGACGAATTCGCCTTCGACCGTTACATCACCTGTCTCATTCACTTCGGCCACGATGGCTTCCTTCTGCTTGAGCCGGCGCAAGAGCACGGAGGTGCGCCGGTCCACAAATCTTTGGGTCAGCGCTCCATGCAATGCGTCTGACAGTCGGTCTTCTACAGCGCGTGTGGCGTCTCGCCAATGGCTTTCATCCTCGACCCAGCCCTTGCGCTGCGCGACATAGGTCCATGTGCGGATATACGCCAACCTCTTGGAGAGCGTGTCGATATCCCCATCAGTGCGATCAATCCGGCGAATTTGCCGCGCGAGCCACTCATCAGGGATTGTGCCACGCTCGTGCATATCAAGAAAGATGGTCTCCAGAAGCCCCGCATGCTCAGCCTGACTGATCCCGCGAAAATCGGGGATACGGCACACGTCCCACAGAAGCTTCACAGACGCGCCATCGGTGGCGCGGGCGCGCACGTCGGGGGCCTCAGACAGGCTGCGCAGGGCGTTGAGGTCGTCCGCCTCGCGCGCGCGCGCCAAAAGCTCATGCTCCGGTTTGGCCTCCAGCGATTTGATGAGTGCCGCGACCGATCCCATCTGTAGGGCAGCACTGCGCCATTCCAGCTTGCGAATGGGCGCAAAGCGGTGGTCCATGATCGCGCGGGCCATATCCTCGGGCAGATCCGGCGCCTCGCCCGTCACGCCAAACGTGCCATTCGACATGCCCCGCCCCGCGCGGCCCGCGATCTGGCCCAACTCATTGGGCATGAGCGCCCGCATCCTGCGCCCGTCGAACTTCGAGAGCGCCGAGAAGGCAACATGGTTAATGTCCAGATTGAGCCCCATCCCGATGGCATCCGTGGCCACGAGGTAGTCGACCTCACCGTTTTGATAGAGATCGACCTGCGCGTTGCGCGTTCGTGGCGAAAGCGCACCCATCACAACCGCCGCACCACCCTTTTGGCGGCGTAAAAGCTCGGCGATAGCATATACATTTTCAACCGAAAAACCGACAATTGCCGTGCGAGTCGGCAGTTTGCTTATCTTTTTCGGACCTGAATAAGTTAATTGGCTCATCCGGGAGCGCGGCACGAATTCCACATCTGGAACCAGCTCCGCAATGACGCTGCGCATGGTGGCAGACCCCAGAAACTGCGTCTCACGCAGGCCCCGCATCCGCAAAAGACGGTCGGTGAAGACATGCCCGCGCTCGGGGTCGGCGCAAAGCTGAATCTCGTCGATGGCCACGAAATCCGCGCCCATGCCTTCGGGCATCGCCTCTACCGTGCAGACCCAGTATTTGGACCGCGGCGGCACGATCCGCTCCTCCCCTGTGACCAAAGCCACAACGGAGGGGCCGCGAATCGCCACGATTTTCTCATAGACCTCGCGCGCCAAAAGGCGCAGCGGCAGGCCGATCACCCCGGTGGGATAGCCCAGCATCCGTTCAATCGCATAATGCGTCTTGCCGGTGTTGGTGGGGCCCAGAACCGCGAGGGTTCTTGACGGCTGTGCCATGGCGCGGGCCCTTTTTGGGGTTGGGGTGAATGGGCCGATCAGAGATCGGAGCCGCGAAGATCCTCGTCCAGACGGCTCAGGGTCTCTGATATGTCGTCAAAATGCGGATGTATAGCAGCAACCCGCGCATAGGCTTCGCGGGCAAGCTCAGGCTGTTCCACCTGCTCCAGCACCGCGCCTAACGAGTAGATCGCGGCGAAATTGCGCGGATCAATTCCGAGAGACCGCTCCAAATCGGCCAAGGCGAGGCCCGGCATCCCGGCACGGGCAAAGACAACCGAGCGCATGTGCCAACCTTCTGCAAATTCCGGCGCATGATCCGTCAAAGCGGTGAAATGCCCGATGGCAGCGCGCGTATCGCCCGCCTCCATCGCGTCGCGCCCGCGCTTGACCAACAAATCCATCGAGGGCGAGCCTGTCTTGCTCAATTCATGGCGGATTTCCTCGCCGATGCGGCGGGCATCCTGCGCCTCGGCCCCTTTGAGTTGGCCGTAAAGCAGATTCAGCCGCGCGTCCTCGGCCCCATCACTGGCCCCACCGGGCACAGAAAAGAGAGAGAACAGCGCAGTTGCCGCAACGATGTTCTGGAAAAAGGACCTATACATGCTCATAACACCAAACAGTTTAGCGTGCAGCGCCGGAAAGCAAACCCCCCGGTGCTTCAATTCTCAAGGAGGCAGATATGAGCGAGACATTGGATCAGGCCGTCGCGGCCCTTAACGGCAAGATGGCGGGCAAGGATTTTGACGGCACCGCCAAGTTCCACATCACCGGCGAAGGCTCCGTTGTGATCGACAGCTCCGGCGCGCGCGCCAGCGACGAGGATACGGATGTGACCCTCACGGCGGATGCCGACACGTTCCAATCTATCATGGAAGGCGATCTCGACCCAACCGCCGCCTTCATGTCCGGCAAACTGGCCGTAGATGGCGATATGGGCATGGCGATGAAGCTGGGCAGCGTTCTGGGCTGATGTTGGAGCCCGCACCCTTCTACGCGGATGTGGCCGACGCACCGCCCGGTGGTGCCACCTATTGGGTGCGAGCCGAGGATGGTGTGCGCCTGCGTGTGGGTGCCTTCCCCAAGGAGGCCGCGCGCGGCACAGTCTTCATCTTCCCGGGCCGCACGGAATATGTCGAAAAATACGCCTTCGCCTCCAAGGCCCTGGCGGAACGGGGATTTGCCTCGATCATCATCGACTGGCGCGGGCAAGGGCTGGCGGATCGCCTTTTACCCGATCCGATGACGGGCCATGTGAATTTCTTCTCGGATTATCAACTTGATGTGGCCGCGACCATGGCCGCCGCCGAGGCGCTTGACCTGCCCCGCCCTTGGCACCTTCTGGCCCATTCCATGGGCGGCTGCATCGGCTTGCGCGCCGTCATGAACGGGATGGACGTGGCCACTTGCGCCTTCTCCGGCCCGATGTGGGGCATCCAGATGAAAGATATCCTGCGCCCCGTCGCATGGTCGCTGGGCTGGAGCACCCGCCGCATCGGCCTTGGGCATATGTATACGCCGGGCCAGCAGGGCGAGAATTACGTGCAGACTGAGCCGTTTGAGACCAATAAGTTGACAAATGATCTGCCAATGTATCAGGCGATGATCGACCAGACGGCACGCTATCCTGCGTTGGCGCTGGGGGGGCCGAGCATAAGATGGCTGCATGAGGCGCTTTACGAGTGCCGCGCGCTGGCCCGCCTGCCCTCACCGGATTTTCCCTGCATAACTGTAGCGGGCAGCGGCGAGGATATCGTCGACGTGCCGCGGATGCTGGACCGAATGGACCGCTGGCCGGGCAGCCATCTGGAAATGGTCGGTGGAGGGCGGCACGAGGTATTGATGGATACGCCCGCCATACGGACATATCTCTTTGATATGATTGGCGAGTTCTACACCAGCTAGCGCACGCCTAGCCATCGCGGCCAACCACCTGCCGCTGGTGCCCGAGCCGGCTGATGCCAAGCTCCATCACATCGCCTTCGCGCAAGAACCTTTGAAGTTTCATCCCCATGCCGACCCCTGCAGGCGTGCCCGTGGCGATCACATCGCCGGGGTTCAGGCTCATGAAATGGCTGACATAGCTGATGATATGCGCCACGCCAAAGATCATCTTGGACGTATTGCCCCGCTGCACCGCTTCGCCATTCAAATCCAGTGTGAGGTCCAAATCCTGCGGATCGCCTACCTCATCAGGCGTGACGAGCCACGGACCCATCGGCCCGAACGTGTCGGCGCATTTGCCCTTGGTCCACTGCCCGCCACGCTCGATCTGAAAGGCGCGTTCGGACACGTCGTTGATGATCATATAACCCGCCACATGATCCAAGGCGTTGGCCTCGCTCACGTATTTAGCTTGGCTGCCAATCACCACGCCCAGTTCGACCTCCCAATCGCCCTTCTCCGACCCGCGCGGCAAAACCACATCGTCATAGGGGCCAACGATTGAGGACGTGGCCTTCATGAAGATGATCGGCTCCTTCGGCGGGTCCATGCCCGCTTCCGCCGCATGGTCGGAATAGTTCAGGCCGATCCCGATCAGCTTGCCCACCTGAGCCACCGGGGGCCCAAGGCGCGGATTACCCTCAACGCGCGGCAGGCTCTCAGGGTCCACATCCGGCAGCGCGGTCAGAACATCGCTCGCCAGATCGCCCACCACACTCGATAAATCGCGCACGTTCCCCGCGCTGTCTAAAACTCCAGGCCGCTCGGCCCCCGCCTCACCAAATCTTACAAACCGCATCGTGCTCTCCCTCTTTGACACCACCTTAAACACAGCGGGCATCACCGCAAGGCTGGCGCATCGCGGCACGCGGCTTATGTTCCCGGCATGGTTCTGGAATTCAAACCCCAAGGCATTTACTGCCCCGCCGGTGATTTCTTCATCGACCCGTGGCACCCGGTGGACCGCGCGCTGATCACGCATGGCCATGCCGACCACGCGCGGGAGGGGCATAACCGTTATCTCGCCACGGATATCGCAGCCCCCGTCATGCGCCATCGCCTCGGGGATATCACACTTGATACAGTCGCTTACGGCGAGGTGCGCGAGATCGGTGGCGCACGCGTCTCCTTGCATCCGGCGGGCCATATCCCCGGCTCCGCGCAAGTGCGTGTCGAGGTGGGTGGGGAAGTCTGGGTCGTCTCAGGCGACTACAAAACAACCCCCGACCGGCTTTGCACCCCGTTTGAGCCCGTGCGTTGTCACAGCTTCATCACCGAATGCACCTTTGGCCTGCCCGTTTTCACATGGCCCTCCGAGGCGGATACCGCCGCCGAGATCAACGCGTGGTGGACGGCCAATGCGGCGGCGGGCACATATTCGCTCCTCGGGGCCTATTCGCTGGGCAGGGCGCAGCGGCTCCTGTCGCTCCTCGATCCCGCCGTCGCGCCCATCCTCACCCACGGCGCAGTAGAGGCCACGAATGCCATTCTGCGCGGTCAGGGCATAGCGCTCCCCGACACGATCCACGTCACACCAGAGCTTGATCCCAGGGCGCATCCCGGCGCGCTCATCCTCGCACCGCCAGGCGCTTTGGCGGGCAATTGGGCGCGCCGGTTCCGCCCGGCCTCCACCGGATTTGCCAGCGGATGGATGCGCCTGCGCGGGGTGAGGCGGCGGCGCGCGCTCGACCGTGGGTTCGTCATGTCCGACCATGCCGACTGGTCTGGGTTGAATGAAGCAATCAAAGATACTGGAGCTGAAAATATATACCCTACGCATGGTTACACTGACATCTTCGCGCGATGGTTGAACGAAGAGGGTTATAACGCAAAGCCCGTTCCAACTGAATTTACCGGCGAGACGTTTGAGGAGGACGGCGCGTGAAAGCCTTCACCGATCTCTATACCGCCATTGATCAGACCACCAAGACAACGGCCAAGACCAAGGCCCTTGCGGCCTATTTCGACACCGCCCCCGACACGGACAAACTCTGGACAATCGCGCTCTTTTCCAGCCGCCGCCCCAAGCGCACCATCACGACCACAAAGCTGCGGGTCTGGGCCGCCGAGCGTGCAGGCATCCCCCTGTGGCTCTTCGAGGAAAGCTATCCCATCGTGGGCGATTTGGCTGAAACTATCGCCCTAACGCTCCCCCCCAACAGCCGCACGCATAACGCAAGCTTGACTGCGTGGATCGAGACCCTGCGCGCGCTGGATCATGCAGACGAGGACACACGCAAAGCCACCGTTCTGGACGCATGGGACCAGATGGGCGCGGCGGAGCGGTTGGTCTTCAACAAGCTGCTCACCGGGGGCTTTCGCGTGGGTATCTCACGCAAACTGATGACCCGCGCCCTCGCACAGGCCACCGGGCAGGACGAGGCGGCCCTCGCGCACCGTTTGATGGGCGACTGGACGCCCGAAACGACCACCTACCACGCGCTGATCGAGGCTCAGGACGCCGCCGCTTCCCTCTCGCGGCCCTACCCGTTCTGCCTCGCTTACGGGCTTGAGCAGGCCCCCGAAGCCCTTGGGGAGCCATCTGAGTGGCGCGCAGAGTGGAAATGGGACGGCATCCGCGGTCAACTTATCCTGCGCGGGGGTGAACATTTCGTCTGGTCGCGCGGCGAGGACCTGATGACCGACCGCTTCCCCGAGCTTGCCCGCGCCCGCGATTTCCTGCCCGACGGCACCGTGATCGACGGCGAGATCGTCGCATGGGACGGCGCAGCACCCCTACCCTTCAACGACCTGCAAAAACGCATCGGGCGCAAGACTGTGCCGAAAAAACTGCTCAAGGACGCGCCGGTGATCCTGCTCGCCTACGACCTTCTTGAGGAAGACGGCGAAGACCTGCGCGCGCGGCCCTTCGCCGACCGCCGCGCCCGGCTCGACACGCTGCTTGGCACGCTGCCAGGCACAGCACCTGTCCACTCCTCCCCGCTGATACCTTTCAAAACGTGGGGAAATCTCGCTGAGAGCCGCGCACGCGCCCGTGACAATCGCGCCGAGGGGCTGATGATTAAATCCGCGGCTGGCCCCTACCACGCGGGGCGCAAAAAGGGCGATTGGTGGAAATGGAAGCTTGATCCGCTGACCATCGACGCCGTGATGATCTATGCCCAGCAAGGCCACGGGCGCCGCGCCAATCTGTTCACCGATTTCACCTTTGCCGTGCGCCACGGCAACGATCTCGTGCCCTTCACCAAGGCCTATTCCGGCCTGACCGATGCCGAGTTTCGCCAGATCACCGCCTGGGTCCGCAAGAACACGCTCCAGCGCTTTGGCCCCGTGCGGCAGGTGCGCCCTGAGCATGTGTTCGAGATCGCCTTCGAGGGCATCCATGCCTCGCCACGCCACAAATCCGGCGTCGCGCTGCGCTTTCCAAGGATGAAGCGCTGGCGCCATGACAAGCCCTTGGACGAGGCCAATACGCTGGATGATCTGAACGCGATTCTGGCGCAATATGGCTGAGCCACCGCCGTCGAGATGACTCGCAGGAAAACCCGGGCCTTGAGCCTGCCCCGCCCCGCGCCTATGTCTGTCAAAGCACCAAAGGAGAGCTTCATGACCCATTTGCCCCGCCCCGCCTTCGACGCCAATCCAAGCTCCGGCAGCGAGGGGCTCGGCAACCTGCCCGAATGGGACCTGAGCGATCTTTACGCCTCCGAGGACGCACCCGAACTCAAACGAGATATGGACTGGCTCAAGGAGGCCTGCACGACCTTCGCCGCCGATTACGAAGGCAAGCTGAACACGCTCGACGCCGCCGCCCTCTTGAAATGTATCGAGCGCGACGAGGCGATCAGCGCCATCGCAGGGCGCATCATGTCCTTCGCCGGGCTGCGCTACTACCAACTCACCACCGATGGCGGGCGCACCAAATTCCTTAGCGATTGCCAAGAAAAAGTAACGACTTACACAACGCCGCTGGTGTTCTTCACGCTTGAGTTGAACCGTCTGGAGGATGACCATCTCGCCGGGCTTCTGGCCGAGGATCAAAAACTCGCGCGCTACAAACCCGTGCTCGACCGCATCCGCGCGATGAAGCCACACCAGCTCTCCGATGAGATGGAGAAATTCCTGCACGATATGGGCGTGGTGGGTGATGCGTGGGAGCGTCTCTTTGATGAGACCATCGCAGGGCTCAGCTTTGAGGTAGACGGCGAGGAGCTGAACATCGAAGGCACGCTGAACCTTCTGACCGAGCAAGACCGCTCCAAACGCGAGGCCGCCAGCCGCGAACTGGCCCGTGTCTTCGGCGAAAACATCCGCACTTTCGCCCGTGTCCACAACACCTCAGCCAAGGAGAAAGAGGTGATCGACCGCTGGCGCGGCATGCCAACCGCCCAGACCGGTCGCCACCTTTCCAATGATGTGGAGCCTGAGGTGGTCGAGGCACTCCGCGACGCCGTGGTCGCCGCCTGCCCCCGCCTCAGCCACCGGTACTACGAACTGAAACGCAAATGGCTCGGCCTTGAGCGGATGCAGGTCTGGGACCGCAACGCACCTTTGCCGATGGAGGACACCAAGACCGTAACGTGGGACGCCGCCCGCCAGACGGTGATGGACGCCTACACCGCGTTTGACCCACGTATGGGCGAATTAGCCAAGCCTTTCTTCGATCGCGGCTGGATTGATGCAGGCGTCAAACCCGGCAAGGCCCCCGGCGCGTTCGCCCACCCCACTGTGACCGATGTCCACCCTTACGTCATGCTCAACTACCTCGGCAAACCCCGCGATGTCATGACCTTGGCGCATGAACTCGGCCACGGCGTGCACCAGGTCCTCGCTGCTGACCAAGGCGAACTTCTCAGCTCCACCCCCCTCACACTGGCCGAAACAGCCTCCGTCTTCGGGGAAATGCTGACGTTCCGCAAAATGCTCGACAGTGCCGCCTCAGATGCCGAACGCAAAGTGATGCTCGCCGGCAAGGTCGAGGATATGATCAACACCGTGGTGCGCCAAATCGCCTTTTATGACTTTGAGTGCAAACTCCATGCCGCCCGCCGCGAAGGCGAACTGACCCCCGAGGATATCAACGCGCTTTGGATGTCCGTCCAGGCCCAATCACTCGGACCGGCGTTCGACTTCATGGAGGGCTACGAGACGTTCTGGGCCTACATCCCCCATTTCGTCCACTCGCCCTTCTATGTCTACGCCTACGCCTTCGGCGATGGGCTCGTGAACGCGCTCTATGCTGTCTACGAGGACTCCCCCGAAGGCTTTGAGGACAAATATTTCGAGATGCTCAAAGCAGGCGGCTCCAAACACCACAAAGCTCTCCTGGCCCCCTTCGGCCTTGACGCCTCCGACCCCAAATTCTGGGACAAGGGCCTCAGCATGATCGAGGGATTCATCGACGAATTGGAAGCAATGGAAGGCTAAATCCATCATCTTCTTGCCGAAAATATCCCGGGGGAGCCGTTGAATTTCCTTTGGGAAATTCAACGGTGGGGGCGGAGCCCCGGCCCGCGTGGCCTGAACGCCAACTAACACGGCCAGCGTGGACTCAACGCCAACAAACACGGCCCGCGTGGCCTGAACGCCTAAACAAACCGGTGCGCCCGCAAGGGCGCTCCGCTGGATCACTTCAACTGACTGTCCTTGGAGCCGCGCCGATTGATACCGCCCCGCGCGGCCTGTGCCCCGTCGCGCTCGGCCACGCAGTCAATGCACAGCTTCACCCCCGGCAGCGCCGCACGCCGCGCCTCGGGGATAGGCTCTTCGCATTCCGCGCAATGCGTGAGGCTCTCGCCCTCCGGCGCCCGCCGCGCCTTCAGCCTCGCCAACTCATCATTGATTGACGCCTCGATCTGCTCTGATACGGCCCCGTCACGGGCCCAACCTCCAGCCATGGTATCTCCCCTCTCAATATCGGCCCTGCGCGCCGCTCTAGCGGTTCACCTTATCTCCGGTGAGCGCAATATAGGCCGGGAACGGGTTTCCACCCGCATTCGCCTCATCGATCAAACCGCGCAACACACCCACCGCCGCAGCCGACGTGAAAGCTGTCGCGTGGTTCATATCCCGGCCATCTTCCAACCCCGAGACGTCAACTACCCGTACATCAAGCCCCGCAACCTGCTCACCCGAAGTAATCCCCCCAAGCCTCTCTTTTGAAACGGTAATCCAACTTGCAAATCCCAGAGCCCAATCCTCACGAGACACGAATACAAAGATCGGCGCTTGCAGTTTGCCTACTGTTTCCACCTGATCGCGGAAAAGATCGGGATCAATATCCGGGCTGATAAGCACCACCCCTGCCACCCGGTCCAAAAGCGCGCGATCGCCTGTGAGCGCAATCTGTCGCAGTGCCTCCATGGTCAGTTGCGCCCCCATGGAATGAGCCAGCAGGAACACCCGCTCATTGGAATGGCGCACCACTTCGCGGATGGTCTCCACCAGATCGTCACGCGCAAAAAGCACCGAATCGCGGTCATAAATGTATCCCCGTGGATCCCCCGCAGATTGCCACGAGAACAACACACCCGGACCGCTGACGCCTTAATCCGTCTTGATCTGCGCAAAGCGATACATCGCTTCCGACAGTGTGTTGTTGTAACCATGCACGAAAATCATCGTATTACCGCCACTACGCTCGGCGGCGATCCGCCGGGCCATCTGGACCGTATCCGGCAAGAGGCGGCTATCGGTGATCACAAAATGCCGCGAGGCGTCGGGCGTGCCACGAGGCCATTCAATCTTGCCCACCTCGTGGATGGGTGGCACGGAGACCTCTGCGCGGAAATGGTTGAGGGAGAAGTTTCGCTTTTCTCCGAACGTGTCGTTCATCGTGCCCAAACCACGCTGAGTCGTGACATACATGACCTCAATCTGCGCATCGGGGCTCGGCTCTGCATACATGACCACGTCACGGCCAGCACAGGCCGCAAGCAGGGTGAACGCCGCAGCAGCCGCGCCCATCGCCCATATTCGCTGCGTCCTCTGGATCATCTCGTGCCCCTCTGAGTTGCCCCACACGCTACTCTGCGGGGGCCGTCGCGCCAAGGGGCGAGCGGTCAGGCCTCCGTCAACATGCCTTTGTCCTGCGCCAGCGCCCGCATCCGCTTTTGCAGCTTTTCAAACGCACGCACCTCAATCTGGCGAATCCGCTCGCGGCTCACATCGTATTGCCCGCTCAACTCCTCAAGCGTCACAACCTTATCCGACAAGCGCCGCTGGGTCAGGATGTCCTTCTCACGATCGTTCAGAACATCCATCGCAGCAGTCAGCATCTCGCGGCGCGCTTCAAGCTCATCGCGCGCCTCATAATCGCCGGCCTGATCGGCATCGGTATCTTCCAGCCAATCTTGCCATTGCATCGTCCCCTCACCTTCGGAGCCGACGGTAGCGTTGAGCGACGCATCTCCGCCCGACATCCGCCGATTCATGGAGATCACCTCAGCCTCGGTCACACCAAGCTGCGTCGCGATGGTCTTGACGTTCTCGGGGCGCAGATCGCCCTCTTCCAGCGCGCCAATCTTGTTCTTGGCCTTGCGCAGGTTGAAAAAGAGCTTCTTTTGCGCCGATGTCGTGCCAAGCTTCACCAAAGACCACGAGCGCAGGATATATTCCTGAATACTCGCACGAATCCACCACATCGCATAGGTCGCAAGGCGGAATCCCTTCTCAGGGTCAAAGCGTTTCACCGCCTGCATCAAGCCCACATTCGCCTCCGAGATCACCTCAGCCTGCGGCAGGCCGTAGCCACGATAGCCCATCGCGATCTTGGCAGCCAAGCGCAGGTGCGATGTGACCATGCGATGCGCGGCCTCGGTGTCCTCTTGCTCAACCCAAGCTTTGGCCAGCATATATTCTTCTTCCGGCTCCAAGAGCGGGAATTTACGGATTTCCTGCATATAGCGGTTCAGACCACCTTCTGGCGTCGGCGCCGGCAGATTTGCGTAATTGGCCATCTCAAAACCCTCCAGATAACCCTATGTTTAGGGCCTTAACATCAACTTAGGATCGGTGCGTGGCCCTTTCAAGAGGCTTAGCAGGTCACCCGTTAACGTTATATGACGCGCCAAAAGCAGGTTTGTAACCTATGTGACCACGGTCTCACGCAGCTGTGCACAGGCGTAACAGAGGCCCCGGCTCAGGCCCCGCGCAGCACGGCACAGAGCGTCTCGATATCGCCGGGGAGATCCGCCTCAAAGCGCATCTCATCCCCGCTCAGAGGATGTACGAACCCCAAAGACGCCGCGTGGAGCGCCTGACGCGGGAACCCCTGCGCCGCCTCCAGACCGCCCTCGGGCAGGGCCTTTTGCGGCAGCTTACGCCGCCCGCCATAGACCGGATCACCGATCAACCCGTGGCCCGCATGGGCCATATGCACGCGGATCTGGTGGGTACGCCCGGTCTCCAGCCAACATTCCAGTAGCGCCACGCAAGCCGGCGTGCCGAACCGCTCGATCAGACGCGCGCGCGTCACCGCATGCCGCCCGCCGCCCCAGATCACCGCCTGACGCTGCCGGTCGGTCTTGTGGCGGGCAAGCTCGGTCTCGATCCGCAGGATATTGCCCGGCTCAAAGCTGACGCCACGCAAACCACGCAGGCGTGGATCAGAGGCCTCCGGCACGCCATGACAGAGCGCGATATAGTGCCGCTCCGCCGTGTGGGCGGCAAACTGGGCGGCAAGCCCATGATGCGCCGCGTCGGATTTGGCCACGACCAGAAGCCCGCTCGTATCCTTGTCGATCCGGTGCACGATGCCGGGCCGCTTGGACCCGCCCACACCCGAAAGCTTGCCCCCAAAGTGATGCAACAGCGCGTTCACAAGCGTGCCAGACGGCGTGCCGGGCGCGGGATGCACGACCATGCCCGCAGGCTTGTTCACCACGATCAGGTCATCATCCTCATAAGCGATCTCAAGCGGGATGTCCTCGGCCTCGATATGGCTCTCCGCCGCCTCAGGCACGGTGATCTCCACGATATCACCCTCGGCCACCCGCGTCTTGGGATCGAGCGCCACAGCCCCGTTGAGCCGCACCTGACCCTCGCCGATCAGCCGCGCCAGACGGGTGCGCGACAGCGCCGCCTCCTCTGGCACATCGCGCGCCAATGCCTTATCCAGACGGGGCGGCGGGGCATGAGATATCCGCACGCTGAGGGGGGCCTGCGCCATGACCGAACGCTCCAATGATGCGCCTGAGACCGTGCAAGAGCTCGATCCGGGGCTGGTAAAGCATCTGCGCCGCTTGGTGACTGTGCTGACGGCGACGATGATTATCGGGTTCATAGTGATCGTAGCGCTCTTTGTCACCCGCTTCTCGGGTGGCGCGGGGCCGGACCTGCCTGCCGCGCTGACGTTGCCCGGCGGGGCCGAGGCCACGGCCTTCACCCAAGGCTCCGACTGGATCGCGGTGGTGACGGAAGACGACAGGATTATGATTTATGACCGGCTCTCAGGCAAATTGCGCCAGACGATCCAGATTGATCGCGGCGAGTAGCCTTGCGTCATAGCAATGTGGTTAAAATGGTACCGCCTCCCCGGCTTGAACGGGGGACCTCTTGATCCACAATCAAGCGCTCTAACCAACTGAGCTAAGGCGGCCCTGCCCGGCGATTTACCCGTGCCGCGCCGCGATTGCAAGCCTCTTGGCATGCGAAATCGCGATTGGCGGCTGCTTGCCATTGCCTTTGCCGCGGCCTAGAACGCTTGGGTCTGAGAGGAGCCGATCATGGGCCTGAATACTGAACGCGACATCGAGGCGAATATGCAGATCGGCCCAACCGATCAGGGCATGGTGCGGATTTTTGTCGAATCGCAGGGGATCGAGATCCCGATGGATTTCTCGCCCGAAGAGGCCGAAGAAATCGCCGCCGAAATCATTGCTGCAGCCAAATCTGTCTCCGGCTAACGCGCGCGCAGTCTAAGAGGATCGCGCCAGCTTTGCAGGCGCAGCGCCGCGTCGCGGGCGAATTTGCGGGTGATAGCACTGCGCCGCGCGGACGCGAGCTTGGCCTCAGGCGCCATGCGCACAATCTCCGCGTCATAGCCATCGGCGATCATCAGCCCCGTGCCGTCTGGCAAAATATCGTGGGGAAACTCTGCATCCACGGCCCAGAAAAACCTGTCCGCCCAGTCCCGATAGCCCTGCCATTTGCTGTCCGAGAGAAAATCAGCGCGACTGGATTTACACTCGATCACCCAAAGCTCGCCCTTGGGGCCCAGCGCCATGACGTCAACACGCAGGCCGCGCGCCGGCACATATTCCTCCAGACAGGCGAAATCATGGCTGAGCAGATGCCGACATACCCCGCGCGCGAGGATCTGACCGGGGGCCGTATGAAGGGGTGATGCGTCCATATGCATCAGTATGAACAAAGAATGAACACGCGCAACCCCTTGCGCCCACCCCTTGTCCTGCCCCCTCTCGCGCATTACCTAGTTCAATGGCGGGTTCTGCTCCTCACGTCTACGGTTGCATTCCGGTGGCCTTAAGCAATTCCGAGGGAGCTGGCTCTGTCTGGACCCTGGTCCAGTTACCCGGCGCCCACCTGTACATACAGGTCCTCGGGAATGAGATAACCAAACGGTTGCTGCGGGCCCGCCACTTCTTTCCACCCGATGTTGTGATTTGAAAGCCGCGGCGCAGGCGGTAACGTGGTGCATAGCTCAGGCTTTGCCGCATGATGAGGGGAGATAATTCTGCGCATGTTTTGCAAAATTGCAGCGATAGCGGCCCTCGCCCCGCTCAGCGCGGCGGCAGAAACCTGTCGGCAGGCGCTGATCCTGGGGTTGGATGTATCGCTCTCAGTGGATGTGTTCGAATTTGCCCTGCAACGGGGTGGGCTTCCGGCCGCGGTGGAGGACCCTGAGGTGGTGCAGGCGCTTACGGCACCCGGCGGGCATGTGAAGCTGGCCGTGTTTGAGTGGAGCGGGCAGTTCAACCAGACACTTCTGGTGGATTGGACCACAGTACAAGGGCCTGAGACGCTGGCTGAGATTTCGATCCAGTTGCGCGATGCCCCGCAGGGCATTCGCTCGGGGCGCACCGGGCTGGGGGCCGCAATGCTCTTTGCCCGCGACCAGCTTCGCCGCGTCGATTGCGCCGCTCTGACGGTGGATATTTCTGGCGATGGTGCGAATAATAACGGGCCACGCCCCACGGAAATCCGCCAAGCGCTTGAGTCCGAAGGGATCACGGTGAACGCGCTGGTGATTGAGCCAGAGGCTGCCGGACCAAGCGGCCTCACCCGATATTTTGAGGACAACGTCATCTCGGGACCCGGCGCGTTTACTGAGACAATCCGGGGCTTCAACAATTACGAGGATGCGATACGGCCCAAGATTCTGCGCGAAACGGCACCTGCTTTTGTGCAAAATCAGAGACAGGACCGTCTGGATAATTCTGAGAAAAAACCAGTGCTACGCGCGAGGCATCGCCGCTGATCAGCGGGGGCGCATTTCCTGCGGACGCCCGCCTGCGGCGACGCGCACCGGAATCATCTTGCCATGATTGGACTGCACCCGGCGACGATGTCCGCCGCGCGGCTCGTCATCATCATCATCCTTCATGCGCATGATCGCGATGCCAAACTGCACCCCGCCAAAGACAACACCTTTGGAAATCCACAGAACCAGAAGCGCGAGCCACCCCTTGTCGGAATTGAACACCAGATGTCCCAGATTTGCGATGTTGAACCACAAAAGCATGCCAACGAAAACCGCCGCAAGGCCGAAGCCGATCGCGCATTGGATGATGTAGAGGCGGATGAGTTTGGGCATTGGGACGCTCCTCCCGGTTACCTCTAAGTATATGCCTTTATCGTCGCGTCTCAAGGCTTGGCCGAAAATAGTCTTCAAAACGCCTCTGGTTTTGCCTCGCGTGCCATGTGATCAAGCACTGCATTAACGAAACTGGCCTCTTTGCCCTCGGGAAAGAAGCTTTTGGCGATATCCACGAATTCGCTGATCACCACGCGGGGTGGCGT
>CALGEH010000036.1 GCA_937881735.1 uncultured Shimia sp. | reverse complement strand
AAGTTTGAATCAGAAATCAGGCCCAATGGGAATCCTGATTGTCCACAGGCCCTAGAAGAAATACTCAATTTCGCCCCTATCTCAGCAGGGCCCGCCGCGATTGCTTCCGGACGGCGCTAAATGCTTAACTCAGTTCAATAACCCAGCGTGGCGTAACCCGTTTTCGACCAAGATTTTGGTCTCATCTGCCAGCCCTGTGAGCGGCGAACGTACTTCTTCAGAGCAAAGGCCCAGCTTGGACATTGCGTATTTTACGCCGACAAGACCCGGTTCTGTGAAGATAGCTTGGTGCAGGGGCATCAGGCGGTCCTGAAGGTCAAGCGCTGTGTCATAGCGTCCGGCAAGGCACGCCGCTTGCAACTCGGCGCAGAGCTTGGGCGCGACGTTGGCTGTGACCGAGATACAGCCAGTGCCGCCTTGGGCGTTGAAGCCGTGGGCGGTGGCGTCCTCACCGGAGACTTGGATGAAATCTGGCCCGCATGTGATGCGTTGCTGGCATACGCGGGCTAGATCACCGGTGGCGTCTTTCACCCCGATGATACGTGGCAGCTTGGCCAGCGTGCCCATGGTCTCGGGCGTCATATCCACGACCGAGCGGCCTGGGATGTTGTAGATCACAATCGGCAGGTCGCAGCAGTCATGCAGGGCTGTGAAATGGGCGATGAGGCCGCGCTGTGTGGGTTTGTTGTAGTATGGCGTTACGACCAAAGCGGCGGTCGCGCCCACCTTGTGTGCGTGCTGCATGAAACGCATCGACTCGACGGTGTTGTTGCTGCCGGCGCCTGCGATGACAGGGATGCGCCCTGCGGCGGCACGCACCACCTCTTCGACAACACTTTCATGCTCGGCATGGGTGAGCGTCGGGCTTTCGCCCGTTGTTCCCACTGGCACAAGGCCATGGCTGCCTTCGCCGATATGCCATTCGACAAGTGTTTTGAGCGTGTCGAAATCCACTTCGCCGTTCTTGAACGGCGTGACCAGAGCTGGCATGGAACCTTTGATCATGGGAACGCTCCTTTTTCTGTGCTGTCAGGGCCCTTTTGGCCCTCTCGTGATAACATTTTCGCGACCCTAGCGGGATGCCGCCCCCCTGCCAAGTTTAGCGGGTGGACGGCCCTCGGGCGCGGCCTTAGGCTGGCGCTGTCTATCCTTTGATCAGCTAGGAAATGCAAGAGATGTTGCGCTGTATTTTCCCGTTTTGCGTGGCCTTCGGGCTTGCGCTGTCTGCTACGGCGGAGCCAGCGAAGATTGCGCCGCGTCCGCTTGCTTCTGCTTTGGATGCTTTGGGCGATGGCCGGTGGGAGCGGGCCGCTGACTTGGCTGCACGGGACGGGCCTGGCGCTGTGGTGCTGGTGGAGTGGCACCGCTTGCGGGCGGGACGTGGCAGCCCGGCGGAGGTTTTGGCATTTTTAGAGGCATATCCCGATTGGCCGGGCCTTGAGCGTTTGCGCGCGCGGGCGGAGCCAGACTTTGCCGAGGCTACAGAAGCGCAGGTTTTGGCCTTTCACGCAGGCGGTTTGCCTGAGACGGGTGCTGGCATCTTGCGGCTTGACCGTGCGTTACGCGCCGCGGGGCAGGTGGGGGATGCGGATGCCAGCGTCGTTATGGCGTGGCGTTCCTTTGATCTGAGCGCGGAAGAGCATGCTGATTTCCTCGCCGCCCATGCGGAACTTCTGGCCCCGCACCATGACGCGCGGCTCGATATGACCCTTTGGCGGGGCCTGCGCGATGCGGAATTGATGCTGCCCTTGGCCAGCGACGGTGCGCGTGCCATAGCCGAGATTCGGCAAGTGGCGGCGTCCGGGCAACGCGGGCTGGATGCAAAGATCGCGAGCCTTCCAGAAGCGCTCCGCGATGATCCAGGCCTCGCCCATGCCCGGTTTGAGCGGTATCTGGAGATTGACGAGGACGAAAAAGCCATCGCCCTTATGCGCTCCCAAAGCGCCATTGATGGTGGTCTGGGTCGCGCGGATCAGTGGGCCGGTTGGCGCCGCGCCCTGTCGCGCCGGATGATGCGGGCGCAGGAGTATGCGGTTGCCTATGATCTGGCCTCGCGCCATCAGCTTGTGGAAGGCTCATCCTTTGCTGATCTGGAGTGGCTCTCAGGCTACCTCGCGCTCAGGTTCCTGAACGAGCCTGAGTTGGCGCTGGATCATTTTCAACGACTGCGCGCCGCCGTGGCCACGCCGATTTCGCTGGGCCGGGCGGGCTATTGGATCGGTCGCGCGCAGGAGGCTCTGGGCGATGGTGACGCGGCGCAGATTGCCTATGAGGAAGGGGCCGCGCATCAGACCAGCTTCTACGGCCTTCTGGCGGCTGAAAAGGCCGGACTGCCCACTGACCCGGCGCTTGCTGGCACGGAAACCTTTCCCGATTGGCGCGGCGCGCCCTTCACCCAAGCGCCCCTTTTCCAAGCCGCGGTTCTGGCTCATGCTGCGGGGCGGCTGACCCTGTCGGAGCAGCTTTTCGTAGCGTTGAGCGAGACGCAGGACCGTGCAGGGATTGGCCAGATCGCCGCCGTGCTGAAAGAGATGGACGCGCCGCATTTGCAGGTCATGCTGGGCAAGGCGGTGGCCCGGCGTGGGATCGTTTTGCCCGAGCCATATTACGCGCTGCACCCGATGCAGGAGATGGACCTGCCCGTGCCGATGGAGATGGCGCTGGCCATTGCGCGGCGCGAGTCGGAGTTTGATTTCGGCGTGACCAGCGGCGCGGGGGCCGAGGGGCTTATGCAGCTGATGCCGGGCACCGCGAGCGATGTCGCGCGCGATCTGGGCCTCGCGCATGAGCGCGCGCGCGTGCTGTCGGATTGGCGCTATAACGCGCAGCTTGGCAGCACCTATATCGCGCAGCTCTCGGGGATGTTCGACGCCAATGTGGTGATGATTTCGGCGGGCTATAACGCCGGGCCGGGCCGCCCTCTCAGATGGATGGAGGACTTTGGTGACCCGCGCGCGGGGGGTATGGATATCATCGACTGGATCGAGCATATCCCCTTCAACGAGACCCGCAATTACATCCAGCGTGTGACCGAGAGCCTGCCCGTTTACCGTGCGCGGCTGGGCAGGGAGGCTTTGCCGATCCCGTTCACTCAAGAGCTTTTGGGCGCGACGATCACGGTGAAATAGTCACGTGAAATAGGCCTGAAACCAGCGCGTCCGCCTCATCCCACCTGACGCTGCCGCCAGAGGGTGAAGAGCCCCGCCGCCACGACGATACCCGTCCCCAGCGCCACGTTGAGCCGGATCGCCTCGCCAAAAACGGTGACGCCCAGGACGGTGACGAAGACAAGCTGGAGATAGGCGAAGGGTTGCACAGCGCTCGCCTCGGCCACCTCATAGCATTTGATCAAGGTGAAATGGCCCAAGGCGCCGGTAACGCAGAGAAGGCTCATCCACGCCCAATCTGGCGCGCTCATCGGCTCCCAGAACCAGATGCCCACGGCGGTGACGCCAACCGCGCCCACCGTGCCGGTCCAGAAAAAGCTGGTGGCGGCACTGTCTTGTCGTGCAACGTAACGGGTCAGAAGGCCGTAAAGTGCGAACATCAGGGCTGCCAGCAGCGGCACGACCGCTTCGATCTGAAAGACGCCGAAGCCCGGCTCAAGGATGATGATGACGCCAACAAAGCCCACCGCGATTGCGGCCCAGCGGCGCCAGCCCACATGCTCGCCCAGCACGGGGCCCGAGAGAGCCGCGATCAGCAGGGGATAGCAGGCAAAGACCGCATGGCTTTCCACAAGCCCCAGAAGCGTAAAGGCCAGAACCATGACACAGATTTCCGTGACCAGAAGCAGCGCGCGAAACCCTTGCACGCGGGGCTGGTCGGTGCGGGCTGCGGCGCGGAGGCCGCCCGCCTTGCGCGCGGCTATGGTGATGACGAAAGCGGCGAAGAACCAGTAGCGCACCATGATCACCATCAGCACGTTATATTCCCCCGCCAGATGGCGCGAGAGCCCGTCCTGCATGGCGAAGATGAACGTGGTGGCGACCATCAGCATGATGCCCAGCCGTGTGTTTTGTTCGGTCATGTGCGGCGCCTTGCGCGGGTCATGTGGCGCTTGCGGCCAAAGCCGGGCGTCCGCTCGACGTCGAAGCCTGCATCGCTCAGGCCCCGCCGCACGAAGCCCGCGGCGGTATAGGTCGCGGCCGTGCCGCCGGGGGCGGTGTGGGCATGGACCTGCCCCATGAGGTCCGCGCCCCAAAGCTCGGGGTTTTTGGCCGGGGAAAATCCGTCGAGAAACCACGCATCCGCCATCCCGCGCCATGCGGGCAGTGTCTCGCGGGCATCGCCGATGATCACCTCAAGCCGCACAGTCTCGCTCAGTGCAATCGGTCCGCCCTGCGACCATGCGGTCACCAGAATATCGCGCAAACTGCCCAGCTCGGGGAAGGCCGCGAGCGCGCGGCGCATTTCGCTTGCGTCCATCGGATAGGCCTCGAAGGAGATCAAGTGTAGCGTGCCCGGCACGCCAGCCATCTGCCACGCAAGGGCCGCCGTGAGCATGTTCAATCCGGTGCCGAACCCAAGCTCGGCGATGCGAAACCCGCCCTCAAACCGCGCGGGCAGGTCGTTGCCTGCAAGGAAGACATGCCGTGTTTCCTCCAGCCCGTTGTCGAGGCTGAAATAGGGATCATCGAACCGCTCTGATACCGGCACATCGCCTGCCCCATCGCTGCTGCGCCAGCTCAAATTGGCCTGCTGGTTTTGCATGCGGTTGTCCTTTATCGTCCGGCATGGAAACACATGCCGACCATGCAGAGGGATCGCCGCCTTGGCAATGTCCGATATCACCATCCACGGGGCCGGTATTTTTGGTCTCTCTATTGCTTGGGCCTGTCTTGAGCGGGGTGCCCGGGTGCGGGTGATTGATCCTTATGGGCCGGGGGCCGGGGCATCGGGGGGCATCGTTGGGGCGCTGGCCCCGCATGTGCCGGAAAACTGGAACGAAAAGAAGGCGTTTCAGCTGGAAAGCCTGCTGATGGCCGAGGCATTTTGGGCAGGTGTTGAGGCGGTGGGTGGCCTCAGCGCGGGCTATGCGCGCACCGGGCGGCTTCAGCCTCTGGCCGATGCGGCGGCGTTGGAGTTGGCGCGCGCGCGGGGGCGCGGGGCGGGGGCGCTCTGGCTCGGGCTGGCGGAATGGCATGTGGCGGAGGCGGATATGTTTGATTGGGCGCCCGCCTCGCCCACTGGTTTTGTGATCCATGACACGCTGACCGCGCGGGTCCATCCCAAACAAGCCTGCGCGGCTTTGGTGGCGGCTATCCGCGAGCGGGGCGGGGAAGTTTTGCGCGAGGGCGTGCAGCGCGGGCAGGTGATCCATGCCACGGGCACGGCAGGGCTTGAGGCGTTGAACCGAGATGCGGCCCGGCAGATCGGCATGGGCATCAAGGGGCAGGCGGCGCTTTTAGATTTCGCAGCCCCCGAGTGGCCGCAGCTTTTCGCCGGCGGCGTGCATATCGTGCCACATGCCGATGGGACCGTGGCCGTCGGCTCCACCTCCGAGCGGGACTATGCCAGCGGCACCGAGACGGACGCGCAGCTTGACGATGTGATTGCCGCAGCCTGCACGGCTGTGCCAGCCTTGGCGGACGCGCCGGTGATTGCGCGCTGGGCGGGATTGCGGCCCCGCACCCGGTCGCGCGCGCCAATGCTCGGGGCGCATCCCTTGCATGAGGGGCAGTTCATCGCCAATGGCGGGTTCAAGATCGGCTTTGGCATGGCGCCGAAAGTGGCAGAGGTCATGGCCGATCTGGTGCTGGAGGGGCGCGATTCCATCCCCGAGGGGTTCCGGCCCGAGGCTTCGCTCTAGACCCCGGCGCGAGGGTGGCTAAGCTAACCCCATGACCGATGATATGATCCTCACCAAGATGGGCCTGCGCTACGCTGGGCAGCTTTGGCCCTGTACGATTGGCAAAGGGGGCCTTGCCGCCGACAAACGCGAGGGGGATGGGGCCACGCCAAAGGGTGTGCTGCGCATCGCGGGCCTGCTCTACAGGCCCGACCGTGTGCCGCCGCCCGCGCCGTGGGCTGAGCCCATCCGCCCCGGTGATCTATGGTCTGATGCCAACGGGCAGCCTGACTATAACCACCCCGTGCGCGCGCCTTATGCGCAGAGCCATGAGGCGCTCCGGCGGGGTGATCCGCTCTATGATGTGGTGATGATCACCGATTGGAACTGGCCCGAGGCGGAGGCGGGGCGCGGCTCTTGCATCTTTTTGCACCAGTGGCGCAGGCCGGGATACCCCACTGATGGCTGTATCGCGTTTCGGCGCGATCACATCTGGCGGATTGCGGCGCTGGCCACGCCGGGGACGCGTCTCGTTATCAGCTGATCCCAGACGTCAGCCAGCGGCCACGCGCGCGCCGAAAATGGCGCTGCCCACGCGGACATGGGTGGCTCCAAGCGCAATCGCGCTCTCGAAATCGCCGCTCATCCCCATCGAGAGGCCGCTCAACCCGTTGCGCTCTGCGATCTTGGCCAGAAGCGCGAAATGCAGGCTTGGCTCTTCCTCGGCGGGCGGGATGCACATCAGCCCCTCGATGGCGAGGTCCAAAGCGCGGCACTCGGCGATCATCGCATCGGCTGCGTCAGGTAAGACGCCCGCCTTTTGCGGCTCCTCGCCGGTGTTGATCTGCACGAAAAGCTTGGGACACTGCCCTTCTTCTTGTGCAATCCGGGCGATGGCGGTGGCCAGTTTGTGCCGGTCCACGGAATGAATGGCGTCAAAAAGCCCAAAGGCCTGTCGCACCTTATTGCTCTGCAAAGGCCCAATCAGGTGCAGGTCGACGCCAGCATAGGTCTCGCGGAAATCGGGCCATTTGCCCGCCGCCTCCTGCACGCGGTTCTCGCCGAAACAGCGGTGGCCTTCGTCCAGAACGGCTGCAACCCTCTCATTGGGCTGCACCTTGGAGACGGCGATGAGATGCACTGAGCCCGGCGCGCGGCAGGCGGCGACCTCGGCTTTTGTGATGCGGGCGGTGATATCGGCAAGACTCATGATGGCGGCTCCGGGGAATTGCGCATATGCCTGATAGGTAATCCAGTGCTCCTGACTTGCAAACCACCAATCGGCGCGGTCGAGCCACAGCATATAGGCGATGAGAGGGGTGACGAGGCTAAACAGCTTGCCCCGCCGGGCGTGGTTGGATACTAGGAAAAGAAGCAGTTAATGGCGGTGGGCGGTATGATCCTGACTTTTGCAAAGCGTGGCGCATTGGTGCTGGCAACCTTGGTGGTAGCAGCCTGTGGCGATGAGCCTCCCACGCTGGACAAAGAGGCGATCACCCTGAAGGGCGGGCGCGAGTCCAATGTGGGTGTGACCTCGGGGACGAGCCTCTTTGATGCGTTCCGTGGCAAGGATGCGGGCGTTAAGGTGAACCGCTTCCTCTGGACAGCCTCGCTCGACGTGCTGGATTTTCTGCCTATCCAATCGGCTGATCCGTTTACCGGCGTGATCTCCACGGGCTACGGCACCCCCCCCGGTAGCAGCAACTCTTACCGCGCGACGATCCTGATCAGCGATCCGGCATTGGACGCGCGCAGCCTGAATGTGGCGCTGCAATCGCGCTCTGGTCCCGTCAGCGCGGGCACTCAGCGCGCAGTTGAGGATGCAATCTTGTCGCGTGCGCGGCAGTTGCGGATCCAAGCGGGCAACTTCTAACTATCCTTTCCCTGCGGTTTTGTGCGGGGGCAGGTGGCTGACACCCAATCATTGTAATTTTGATCGCCGTGGCAATACCGCGTCTCACTGTCGCTGGTGGGCATTGGTGCGCCACATGGCTGGAGGCCTCAGTGGTTGAGCTGACGCAGATATGGGGCGTGCGGGTGGGGGTGGGTGAAGCTGACTTGCGGGAAGAAGGTGCGGGTGGCGACTCCTCGTCGTAATAAATCTGCACATTACACGGAGGCCCAAAACTCGGACGCGCTTGCATAGGCGTCAATGTGGCTGGCCAGAACCCCGGCGGCCAGTGAGGTATGCGAGGGCGCGGGGTGGAGAAATGTCAGGCGCGCCTTGACCTCTGCCGGGATATGTCGCCTGCTACGCCCGGGCAGGAGGGGCGCTCTATGACAGCTGATATCACCATCCGGGCGCTGCGGCGCGACGACCGTGCGGAGTGGTCGCGCATGTGGACGGCCTATCTGGAATTTTACCGCACCACACTGCCCGAGCAGGTCTATGAGATTGCGTTTGAGCGTTTGCTGAGCGACGACGCGCATGAATTTCAGGGGTTCATCGCGGAGATGGACGGGCGGCCCGTGGGCCTCGTCCATTTCCTTTTCCATCGGCTTTTGTGGTCCGAGGAGGACACCTGTTACCTCATGGACCTCTTCACTGAACCCGCTGTACGGGGCAAGGGTGTGGCGCGCGCGCTCATCGATGCGGTGCACGGTGCGTCCAAGGCGGCGGGAATAAAGGTGACCTACTGGACCACGGAAGAGAACAATTACAAAGGCCGAATGCTCTATGATCAGGTGGCCACGCGCACGCCGTTTATCTTATACGAGAAGACCGACTGAGCCCGGTTACAGCACCAGCGGCAGGTCCATCACCTCGTCCACCCATTTGAGTTGTCGCGGCAGGCAGATGGTCTTGAGGTCATATTGATCCTGCATCAAGGCCCGTGCGTTTGCGCCCAAAGTGGCGCGCGCTTCGGCGTCCTCGCAAAGCTCGTTGATCTGACCCACAAGCGCCTCGCGATCAAAGAAATCCACCAAGCGTCCCGTCTGCCAATCCTCAATCACCTCGCGCACAGGCTCCGTCCCGCTGGCCACGATCGCCGCTCCGCACGACATCGCCTCCATCAAGGACCAGCTGAGCACGAACGGGTAGGTGAGATAGACGTGCACACGGCTCAGCTGCAAGATCCGGGTGAAATCCTCATGCGGGATGCGGCCCAGAAAATGCACGCGCTTCCAATCCTCTGGTGAAATTTGATCTGACACTTCATCGCGAAAAATCTGTTTCCATGTCTGACCCTTAGGGGGTGCTGCGCCATAGCTCACCTCATCACCACCGATGAGGATCACCCGTGCATTTGGCCGCTCCCTGAGGAGGCGCGGCAGGGCGCGCATAAAGACATGATAGCCGCGATAAGGCTCAAGGTTGCGGTTCACGAAGGTGATCACTTCGGTGTCGCGGGTAAACTCGGGATGACCCTTCAGTTGCACCTTCACGCGTGGATCGGGCGCAGAGGCCACAGTATCGATGCCATCATGGCTGACGGTGATCTTGTCGCGAAACTCTGCCGGGAATGTATCCGCCTGAAACAGCGTGGGCGAAATGCCCGCCTCGGCCATGGGGAAATGCAGGTGGTTGTAGACGTTCTTCAGGCGGATGCGCAGGGGCTGCACTTCGGGTTCGCGGGATTGAAACTCAGGGTCGAAATCAAGATGCGGCTTGCCGGGCTTGTGGTAAAGCTCGCAATAGATCGCCATGCGCGCGCCGGGCCACAGATCGCGCAGAAACATCGGCTCGCCCCAGCCGGGGTGCGCGAGGATGAGATCGGGGGTGTAGCCCTGTGCCTTCATCTTGGCCGCCGCCCGGTAGCACGCCTCGGCCCGCGTCACCTTGGTGTCGAGATCCACAAGCCACGGATGGACCTTCTGCGCCGCCCGTTTGGGCAGGGCATAGGGCAGCACGCGCACGCCTTGCCAATTGCTCTGCTTAGTCACCCGCAGGGTCAGCGCCGTGCAGCTATGACCTGCCGCCGCAAGGGCTGGGGCCAGATGCTTCCATTGCCCGGGGAAATTTTGGTGGATGAAAAGGATATTCATGGCTCTGCCTCGCGTCGTTTTGCCCCTTATAGGCAGCGTCCCATCCCCTGCATAGGCTTCGGTTTTTGCGTGCTTGCCACTGGACGCCCTGCGCCCTTGGGCCTATCACCGACGCCACGCATATTTGACCGAAGAGGGCCGCCCCAATGTCGCGCTATTCCGCCGCCGAGATCGAAGCAAAATGGCAAAAAGCCTGGGATGAGGCCGGGATTTTTCGTGCCGAGGCCGGATCCGAGAAGCCCAAATATTACGTGCTGGAAATGTTCCCCTATCCGTCTGGCCGCATCCACATGGGTCATGTGCGCAACTACACGATGGGCGATGTGATCGCGCGCCACCGGATTGCGACCGGCCATAACGTGCTGCATCCAATGGGCTGGGACGCCTTCGGGATGCCCGCTGAGAATGCGGCGATGGCCAGCGGGGGGCACCCCAAGGATTGGACCTATCAGAATATCGCGGACATGCGCGATCAGATGAAGCCCCTGGGCCTCTCGATTGACTGGAGCCGCGAATTCGCCACCTGTGATCCGGAATATTACGGGCAACAGCAGGCGCTTTTTCTCGATATGCTGGAGGCCGGGCTCGTTTACCGCAAGAACGCCGTGGTGAACTGGGACCCGGTGGATATGACCGTTCTCGCCAATGAGCAGGTCGAGAATGGCCGCGGTTGGCGCTCGGGCGCGGAGGTGGAGCGGCGCGAGCTGACGCAGTGGTTCTTCGCGATTTCGTCCATGGCGGATGAGCTTTTGGGCGCGCTGGACGGGCTTGAGAATTGGCCCGCAAAGGTGCGGCTGATGCAGGAGAACTGGATCGGCAAATCGCGCGGGCTTCAGTTTGCGTTTGGTCTCATCGACGGGCCTGCGGGCCATGACCGGGTGGAGGTCTACACCACGCGGCCCGACACGCTTTTGGGCGCGAGTTTTCTCGGCATCGCGCCGGACCATCCGCTGGCCAAGCAGCTGGAGAAGGAAAACCCCGAGCTTGCCGCCTTCAATGCTGAATGTCGCCGGGGCGGGACCACCGAAGAGGCGCTTGAGACGGCAGAAAAAATGGGGTTCGATACCGGCCTGCGCGTGCGCCATCCGTTTGACACGGCTTGGGAACTGCCGGTCTATGTGGCGAACTTCATCTTGATGGATTACGGCACGGGCGCAATCTTCGGCTGCCCGGCCCATGACCAGCGTGATTTAGATTTCGCCCGGAAATACGGCTTGCCCGTCATTCCTACCTTCGCTCCAGCTTATCTCCCGGGGAACGTCAAGGTTGTCGATAAGTTTAATGGTGCAATACCGGAAGAATTCTGGCCGTCTTTCGATCAAGCGCAAGGTAAGCCCGGACATTTCGACTTCCTTGACCATGATGCCTTTTCCTTGCCGCATAAATTTGACCAAGACGGTGAAAGCCTTACCGACCAAATTGCTTGGGGTATCGGGCGAGTGGCATATGAGCCTCAGAAGTCAGAGAAAGTTAGGTGGGTGAAGCCTTTCAACTGGGCTGAAGAGGCGACCGGCGAAGAGGCCATCGACGCCGCCATCGCCTTCTGCGAGGCGCAAGGCGTGGGCCAGGGCGTCACTAAATTCCGCCTGCGTGATTGGGGCCTCTCGCGCCAACGCTATTGGGGCTGCCCCATTCCAGTCGTGCATTGCGAGACCTGCGGCGTGGTGCCCGAGGCCAAGGAAAACCTGCCCATCCGTCTGCCCGATGATGTCACCTTCGACGTGCCCGGCAACCCGCTCGACCGCCACCCGACATGGCGCGACACGCCCTGTCCCGCCTGTGGCGCGCCCGCCCGGCGCGAGACGGATACGATGGACACATTCGTGGACAGCTCGTGGTATTTCGCCCGCTTCACCGCGCCTCACGCCGCCACGCCCACGGATATGGAGGCGGCCTCCTATTGGATGAATGTGGATCAGTATATCGGCGGGGTGGAGCACGCGATCCTGCACCTCCTTTACTCACGCTTTTTCGCCCGCGCGATGCAGATTACCGGGCATTTGCCCGAGAAGGCGATTGAGCCGTTTGACGCGCTCTTCACCCAAGGGATGGTGACACATGAGATCTACCAAACGCCCGGCCCGAATGGTCGCCCGATCTATCACCTGCCCGAGGAAGTGACGGACGGCAAGCTGGCGGACGGGACGGCGGTGGAGATCATCCCCTCCGCCAAGATGTCCAAATCCAAGAAGAACGTGGTGGACCCGATCAGTATCATCTCGGCTTATGGTGCCGACACCGCCCGCTGGTTTGTCCTGTCGGACAGCCCGCCCGAGCGGGACGTGGAGTGGACGGCCTCGGGCGCGGAGGCGGCGCACAAGCACCTCGCCCGCGTACACCGGATCGTATCAGAGATCGTAACAGCCGATGACACCCCGCAAGAGGCGGATGAGGCGCTCTTGCGCGACATGCACAAGACCATTCAGGCGGTCACGGCGGGTGTCGAGGCGTTTGGCTTCAACGCCGCAATTGCCCGGCTCTATGCGTTCACGGCGACCCTCGCGAAATCCACCGCTGGTGGCGCGGCCAAGCGCGAAGCGGCCAGTGCCTTGGCGCAGCTCATGTCACCCATGACGCCGCATCTGGCGGAGGAGCTGTGGCAAATGCTCGGCCATACGGGTCTCGCTGCTACCGCGCCTTGGCCCGTCGCGGATGAGGCCATGCTGGTTGATGCCACCATCACACTGCCTGTGCAGATTAACGGCAAGCGGCGGGGTGAGATCAATGTGCCCGCCGACATGCCCAAAGATGAGGTTGAAAAAACCGCCCTCGCACTCGATGCTGTGATCCGGGCGCTGGATGGGGCCCAGCCCAAGAAAGTCATCGTCGTCCCCGGACGGATCGTGAATGTCGTCGTTTGATCACCCGCCTCTTCGCAGGTCCGGGCAATGAAGCTCGGGCCCCGCGATGCGCCGGGTTATTTTGCCCGCCCTGAGGCGCAGCGCACGGGCCTTTTGATCTATGGCGCGGACGCCATGCGCATCGCGCTGAAGCGGCAGGAGGTGATCGCTGCCCTCATTGGCCCACAGGGCGAGGAGGAGATGCGCCTCGCAAGGATGCCAGCGGGTGAGCTGCGTAAGGACCCCGCGCGTCTGGATGATGCGGTCAAGGCCCAGAGCTTTTTCCCCGGCCCGCGCGTGGCCTTTGTCGAGGACGCGACCGAGGCGCTGGCGGCACCCATCCTTGCGGCCCTTGCCGATTGGCGCGAGGGTGACGCCCAGATCATCGTGACCGCCGGTCAGCTCAAGCCCACCTCTAAGCTGCGCAAGGCGTTTGAGGCCCACAAGAATGCCTATGCGGCGGGCATTTATGACGACCCGCCCAGCCGGGGGGAGCTTGAGGCGATGCTCTCCGCCGCCGGGTTGCCCATGCCCGGCCATGATGCGATGCGCGATCTGACAGATCTCGCCCGCGCGCTGGATCCCGGTGATCTGCGCCAGACGATCGAGAAGATCGCGCTTTACAAACTGGGCGATGCCACGCCTTTGACCTCCCATGAGATCGCGCTTTGTGCTCCTGCGTCCGTGGAGGCGGATCTGGATGATGTGCTGCATATTGTGGCCGAGGCGCGGTCGGGCGAGATTGGCCCGATCATGAAGCGGTTGCGGGCCCAAGGCGTGCAGCCCGTGGCGCTTTGTATCGCCGCCACGCGCCATTTCCGCACGCTCTACACCGCTGCCGCCGATCCCGGCGGGGCGAGCCAGGGCATCGCGCGGATGCGCCCGCCCGTCTTTGGCCCGCGTCGGGACCGAATGATCCGGCAGGCATCGAGCTGGGGTGCGCCAAACCTTGAGATGGCTCTGAGCCTTTTGACCGAGACCGATCTGCAAATGCGCTCCGCCGCGCAGACCGCGCCGCAGATGGCGGTGGTTGAACGCGCGCTCATCCGGCTGGCTATGTTGGCGCGGCGTTGAGGCGGATTTTGGCCCTTCTTTGCATGGTTGCGGCCCCTGCTTTTGCCGAGACGGCCCGCGATGCGACGGAGCTTGCCCGGACCTATGAGGGCGCGCTCGTCTATATACCGGGCGGGCAGGGGGCGGAGCAGGGGACGGTGGCTGATCTGGCCGTGCATCTCTTTGATGTCCCCGCAGTCGTTCTCTACATGCATGGCTGCTCCGGCCTCATCGAGATCGCCCATGCGGCGGGACGGATGTATGCAGAGGCGGGCTATGTCTTTGTGGCCCCTGACAGTTTTGCACGCAGTGACAAGCCCGTAAGCTGCCGTCCTGAGGGGCCGGAAGGCGGCCTGCACCGTGCCGTTCTGAGCTGGCGCCAGGCCGAGGTGGGCCATGCGATTGCGCAGATCCGCGCGCTGACGCAGGCGCCGATCATTCTGGCGGGCCATAGCGAGGGGGCCATCACGGCGGCCACGTTCACCGGCGCGCCTTTGGTGGCAAGGGTGATCGAGGGCTGGACCTGCAACGCGGGCTGGCCGGAATACATCGGGCTTGCCGCGCCTGAAGCGGAGCCGGTTCTGTCGCTGGTGGGCAAGCGCGATCCGTGGTTTCGCCTGCCCGTCCTGCGCGGAGATTGCGGGGAGTTCATGGACACCAATGACCGCTCGGTCGTGTTCACCGCCCCCGATCCGCTTTTTGATCAGCATTGGACATCAGGCGACGCCGGGGTTCAGGCGCTTATCCTGGAATTTCTGCGCGATCAGCTCTGAGGCTTCATGGCCTCTTCGATCATGGCGAAAAACTCTGGACCAGTGATCATTTTGTGCTGCCCTTGCAGAGCGTATCCTGCGGGCTTTTCGTCGATGAAAAGCTCTTCGTGCAGGGCTGGGTCGCCCGCATCTAGCGTGCCTGCGCTGATGTAGTAGGTGCCTTGCATCGGGCCGGGAGCTGTAAGCCGGAAGTAAAGCGAGCTTCCGCAGGCGCTGCAAAACGCCCGCTCGCCCCAGTCGGATGATTTGAAGGCCGTGATCGTCTCGCCCGTGGAGATGGTTATGGCGTCCGGGGCCACTTCCACCGACAAAAGCACGCCGCCGGACCATTTGCGGCACTGCCCGCAATGGCATGCGCCCATATGTTTGGGCGTCTCGGCAAGGGTGAATGTCGCCGCGCCGCAAAGGCAGGAACCGGTGGTGGGCATGGGATGCGTCCTTTTTTCGTGCGGGTTCAACTTGGCACGGGGGTGCCCGGCTTGGCAATCGCGGCGTAGTGCGCCGCTGCGCGCCCCGCCCAGAGCCCCGTGGCCATGCAGCCGGTGATGAGATAACCGCCCGTGGGTGCCTCCCAATCGAGCATTTCACCCGCCGCGAACGTGCCGGGACGGTCGCGCAGCATGAGGCTCTCGTCCAGCGCGTCCCAGCGCAGGCCGCCCGCTGTCGAGATTGCGCCATCCATCGGGGCGGGGCCGTCATGGGTGAGCGACAGGGCCTTGATCACGGGGGCGAGATCATCTGGCAAGGGGCGGGCCAGTTCCATCAGCAGCGCTTGTTTTACGGGCGCAAGGCGCAGGGTCTTGCGAATATGCGTGCCGAGACTGGCCTTGCCGCGCGGGCGGCTGAGGCGGGTGCGAATCTCATCCTCGCTGAGGTCTGGCATCAGATCGAGGATCAGCGGCGCGCCGGTGCGGAGCGTCTTTGACAGCGCATAGATGCCGCCGCCCTCAAGGCCGTTTGCGGTGATGACGAACTCGCCGCGCCCTTGTGTCTCGCCCGCGTTAAGCCCCGTGCCTTTGATCGGCGTGCCGAAATAGGGGCGCATATGGTCCGACCAAACCCGGCGCAGGCCCATATTGGCGGGCTGAAACGGAGCCACGTGGTCTGCCAGTTGCGCAGCCCACGCGCCGTCCGAGCCGAGCCGCGCCCAGCTTGCTCCGCCACAGGCCATGACGGCCACATCGGGGGTGAGGCGCTGTGTGCCCTCGGGCGTCTCAAAGAGCCACGCATCGCCGTCCCACCCGGTCCAGCGCCAGCGGCGGCGCAGTGTCACACCCAACCCATCCAGCCGTGCCAGCCATCCGCGCAGAAGCGGTGAGGCCTTCATTGCCTTGGGGAACACGCGCCCCGTTGTACCTGTGAAGAGCGGCTGCTCCAAACTTTCGGCCCAAGCCTGCGCCTGCATCGGGCCAAAAGCCTCCAGCATCGGTGCGATCTCGGGGCATTCGTAGGCGGCTGTAAACGCTCCGAAATCCTCGGACTTGGTGAGGTTCAACCCCGACTTGCCCGCCATCAGGAACTTGCGCCCTGGCGATGGCATGGCCTCTGCCACCTCGACGCTATGCCCCGCCTCGGCCAAGGTTTCGGCAGCCATCAGCCCCGCTGGCCCCGCGCCGATGATGAGCGCGTGGCTCATGTGTCTTGCATGCGGGTTACGCTCTCCGGCAGCCCTTTGTGATGCAAGACGCGTTGGGGAAATGGAATCTCGATATTGTGTTCTTTGAGCGCGTTCCAAATGAGGAAGAGCACATCGGAGGTGTATTTGTTCTTACCGTCATCCAGACCGTTGACCCAGAACTCCACGGCGAATTCCACGCCGCTATCGGCAAAGCAGCGCAGCTCGCAATCGGGGGGCTGGGGCGCGCCGAGAACGTCTGGGTGCTTGGCCACCGCCGCCTCGATGATGCTGGGGACGAGGTTGATATCGGTGTCGTAGCTTACGGAAAACGCGGCCTCAAAACGGTTCGCGCTGCCTTGATCGGAATAATTCACCACGCGGGTGGTGATGAAATCCTCGTTTGGCACCACGATCCAGCGACCATCGAAAGTCTCCAGTATCATCGCGCGGGCGGTGGTCCGGATGATCGTGCCCGCCTCGCCGCCGTCAAGCTCTACATAGTCGCCAACTGTCGCCTGCCCTTCCAGCAAAAGGATTACGCCTGAGATGAAATTCGCCGCGATCTTTTGCAGACCAAAGCCCAGGCCCACACCAATCGCGCCCCCCAGAACCGCAAGCGAGGTGAGCGATATGCCCATGAAATTCATCAAGATGAGGAAGGCTGCGCCGAAAATGGTGATCTCGGCGGCCTTGGCGGCAAGCTGGCGTGTGGCGGGGCGCATCTCCTCTTGTCGGGAGAGGTAGGTGGTCGACTGATCATTGGACCAGCGCCCGAACCAGAAGATGATCCCGCCCGCGACGATGCCCTGAATGAGCCACAAAAGATCGAACGACATATTGCCGAGCGGCACGACCGTGGACCGAAGCGCCGCCGTCACTGCCTCAAGCGCGCCCACCGTATAGAGTGCGGCCACCGGCATGAGCACATAGCGGCCGAGAAGGCGCAGGAACGGCTCTTTGAGGATGTCGCGGACCAACACGCGTACCGCGAGGAACAAGAAGACCCGCTTGCCGAACGCGATCACCTCGCCCGAGCCGAAGATCGAGCGCGTCACGCTTTCGCCGATCCCGGTGAACGCATAGGCCAGAAGGGGCAGGACCAGCGGCACGAGGAGCAGCACGAAGCGGCGCGCTTGGGCGATGACGTGCTCTTGCTCTTCGGGTGGGGTGAGGAGGCGGATGATAAACGGGCGGAGTTTGCGGCTGACCAGCACCGCCAGAAGATAAGCTGCGATAAGGATGGCGAATTGTGACCAAGCAGCGGGGCTCAAGAGCCAGCCTTGCGCCAAGTCCCAGCCCTGGCGGGCATAGTCCATCGCTTGCAGCACGATCTCAGGTGGGTTTTCCATGCGCATCCCTTGCCTTTTGGGGCTCTACACACATCCTCTTGCCCTGACCCATGCAAAGGATCAACCCGCCTTGGACGATGTGCCTCTTTGCCCGCTCTGCCTACGGCCCATCCCAAGGGAAGCCAAGCAGAGCCTGCATCACCTCATTCCGAAGCTGAAAGGCGGCAAGGGCGGTCCCGTCGTTTTGC
Organism: uncultured Shimia sp.; assembly: GCA_937881735.1. Taxonomy (GTDB): domain Bacteria; phylum Pseudomonadota; class Alphaproteobacteria; order Rhodobacterales; family Rhodobacteraceae; genus Roseovarius. The sequence goes on along the minus strand of CALGEH010000036.1, from coordinate 20,560 downwards.
TGCATCAGATCTGTCACAATGAGATCCACGCGACCCTGACCGAGGCCGAATTGGCACGGGAGTTCAATACGCCCGAGGCATTGTGCGCCCATCCAAGGCTGGAGCGTTTTGCGCGTTGGGTCGCCAAGCGGCCGCCGGGGTTTCATAGCAAGACCCCCGGCAGGCTGCGCAAAAAGCGCTAGGCGCTGCACATTGGGCTTTAGCTGCCCCGCACCGTGTCGATCATCAGTTGCACGTTTTCGGGGTCTGCATCGGGCGTGATGCCGTGGCCGAGGTTGAAGATATGCGGCCCGCCCTTGAGCGCGTCGACAATCCGCCGCGTCTCAGAGACAAGCGCATCGCCGCCCGTGACCATATGCGAGGATTTGAGGTTACCCTGCACACAGCCATCGATCTGCACGTTTTGCGCGGCCCATTCTGCGGTGACCGAGTCGTCGATTGCGACGCAATCAGCACCAGTAGCCTTGGCGAATCCGATGTAGTTCTCGCCCGCCTCACGCGGGAAAGCGATGATCGGCGTATCAGGGTGGCGCGCCTTGAGGGCCGCAATGATCTCTTTGGTGGGCTCCAGCGCATATTTCTCGAAATCCGCCCCTTTGAGCGATCCTGCCCAGCTGTCGAAGATCTTGACCACTTCGGCGCCCGCTTCAATCTGCATCGAGAGGTATTCGATTGTGGCTTCGGTGATCCGGGCCATCAGTGCGTCGAACACCGCCGGATGGGTGCCTTTCAGGGCATGGGCCGGGGCCTGATCCGGCGTGCCTTTGCCCGCAATCATATAGGTGGCCACCGTCCATGGCGCGCCGGCAAAGCCAATGAGCGTCGTCTCGGCGGGCAGCGCGCCGCGCAGGTTGCGCACGGTCTGGTAAATGGGGTTCAGCGTCTCGTGAATGTCGTCCTTGCCACCCAGCTTGGCAAAATCCGCCTCGCTGGTGATGGTCGAGAGGCGTGGCCCCTCACCGGTCACAAACCACAAATCCGCGCCGAGCGCCTGTGGGACCAACAAGATATCTGCAAAGAGAATGGCGGCATCGAACCCATAGCGGCGAATCGGCTGAAGGGTCACCTCGGTGGCCAGATCGCTGTTGTAGCAAAGCGACAGAAAATCCCCGGCCTCGGCGCGGGTGGCTTTATACTCGGGCAGATAGCGCCCGGCCTGCCGCATCATCCAGATCGGTGGCGTGGGCAGTGTTTCACCAGCCAATGCACGCAGGATCGTCTTCGTTTCAGCCATTCGTAGTCCTCCTCGGGCGTTTTGCTCGCCCGTATGGGCATGTAATCTCAACTATACCGCGCTTGCGCGTATGTGAAGACAGCCTTACACATTCCGCCATGAAAATGACCATGCCATCCCCTTCGGCCCCGATGAAACTGGGCACGCGCGGCTCTCCGCTGGCGCTCGCTCAAGCGTATGAAACCCGCAAACGGCTGAGCGCCGCTTTCGATCTGCCTGAAGAGGCGTTCGAGATCGTGGTGATCAAGACCACTGGTGACGACCGGGCGTTGATCGCCACTGACACGCCGCTCAAGGAGCTGGGCGGCAAGGGGCTATTTACCCGTGAGATCGAGCAGGCCATGCTTGACGGGGATATCGACATCGCGATCCATTCCATGAAGGACATGCCGGTGCTGCAACCCGAGGGGCTGGTGCTGGACACATACCTGCCGCGCGAGGATGTGCGCGATGCGTTCGTTTCGCCCAACGCCAAGAGCCTTGCTGATTTGCCCGAAGGTGCGAAAGTCGGCAGTTCCTCTCTGCGCCGCCGTGCGCAGGTGATGGTGAATTTCCCGCACCTCGATGTGGTGGAGTTTCGCGGTAACGTGCAGACCCGCCTGAAAAAGCTTGATGAGGGCGTGGCCGCCTGCACTTTCCTCGCCATGGCGGGTCTCAAACGGCTGGGCCGCTCCGAAGTGGTGACCGCCGCGATGGACGTAACAGAGATGCTGCCCGCCGTCGCCCAAGGGGCGATCGGAATCGAACGGCGCGCGAACGATATGCGCGCGGCCAATATGCTTGAGGCGATCCACGACACTGAGACAGGCCAGCGCCTCGCGGCAGAGCGCGCCTTTCTCGAAGCGCTCGACGGTTCCTGCGAGACGCCCATCGCGGGCCTTGCTGAGCTGGACGGTGGCACGCTGCGCCTGCGCGGCGAAGTGCTCCGCCCCGATGGCTCCGAGAGCCTCAAGGATGACCGCAGCGCGCCGATCGAGGACGGGGCCGAGCTTGGCCGTGCCATGGCAGCCGATCTGCTGAAAAAAGCGGGGCCGGGGTTCTTTGACTGGCGCAGCTAGGACGCTGGTCTGAAGGGTCAGTCTGCAAGCACCTCGCCGGGGTTCAAAACCCCATTTGGACCGAGCGCTGTTTTGATGGCGCGCATCGCGGCAAGTGCTGTGGGTCCCTTGTAGCGCGCCATGCTGCTGCATTTCTCCAGCCCTATGCCATGCTCGGCGGAGAAGCTGCCCCCGAGGGCGATGACAGCCTCTTCCACGGTGCGGCGCTGCCAAGCTCCACGAGGATGTTCACCGGATAGATGCGGTCAAAGGCTGGCCATGCGCCGGATGGCCAAGACCTCCTTGGTGCTTTGTGGGCGTAGCATGGCCAGAGGCGCGCTTTTGGTCCATCCCTTGCCCAATCAAGCCCGTAATGTGCCGCATCTGCGCCTTCCAGAACCCCGCAGGGCTAATCGGAGTGCGCAGATCGACCAGCGCTGGCTCAGAACGCCTTGAAGGTTAGGGTGGTCTCGGTCCGCTCGATATGGGGAATGTCGAGCAGGTTGTCGTTGATGAACTTACCCACATCCGCATCCTCGGGGATGTAGAGCTTGAGCAGCAGATCGAAGGGGCCGGAGGTCGAGTAAAGCTCGGAATGGACCTCGCGCAGAACGATCTGCTCGGCCACCTTGTAAGAGTGGCCGGGCTTGCAGCGGATGTTGATGAAGACGCAGCGCATGGGTGGTTCTCCTAAAGGGTCAGGTGGCGCGCGCGGGCGCCGCGCTCGATCGCGGCGGCGTGGAGCCTGTCAAGGTTCAGCTCATAGCGGATTTCTTCCAAAAGCCGCAGTTCCGTCTCATGAATTGATCCGTCGGCGGCGGCTACATCGCAGGCCAGCGCATAGGCGGTTTCGTGCAGCCGTTCGGGGAGGTTGTCGCGCACGAGGCCAAAAAGTGCGTCCAGGCCATCCTCCACCGAGAACAGGTCGAACACCACTTGTGCCACCGTGTTGATCCGGTCGGCATCGTAATTGCCGAAGATGGGCAGGTTGTTCACGGCGGTCTCGATCTTTACCAACTCCGCCGTCTGGATTTTTTCATCTGAGGCGGAGACCGCGATCATTACCGCCACGAGGCAGTCCTGCGCGCTGAGGGAATAGGGCTGCGTCTGGGTCATGTTGGGGGTCCTTCCCGCCTATGTGTTGCTGCGCAGATTATTGACTGCGCCGCCCCTCGGCAATAGGTAGCGGCAGAGCTTTGCCGCGCCCTGCGCCAAGGTAAATCAGGAGAGCCCCCAATGTCCGATCTGCGCGACGCCGCGATGACTTCCAAAGCTTGGCCCTTTGAAGAAGCACGCCGGGTTCTCAAACGCTATGAGAAGGCGCCACCTGAGAAGGGCTATGTGCTTTTTGAGACGGGATACGGGCCGTCCGGCCTGCCACATATCGGCACGTTTGGTGAGGTGCTGCGCACCACGATGGTACAGCGCGCCTTTGAGGTGATCAGCGACATTCCGACCAAGTTGATCTGTTTCTCCGACGATCTCGACGGGATGCGCAAAGTGCCTGGCAACGTGCCCCAGCAAGAGATGCTGGCCGAGCATATGCACAGGCCCCTGACATCCGTGCCCGACCCGTTCGGCACGCATGAAAGTTTTGGGCACCACAACAATGCAATGCTGCGGCGGTTTCTGGACACGTTCGGCTTTGAGTATGAGTTCTACTCGGCCAAGGAGTTCTACGCCTCCGGGCAGTTTGACGAGATCCTGCGCCGGGCCTGTGAACGCTACGACGATGTGATGAAGGTTATGTTGAAATCGCTCAGGGACGAGCGTCAGCAGACCTATTCGATCTTTCTGCCAATCCATCCCGAGACGGGCCGGGTTCTCTATGTGCCGATGAAAAACGTGGATGGCGTGAACCACACGGTGACTTTTGACGACGAGGATGGGCGAGAGTGGACCTTGCCAGTGACGGGCGGCCGCGTGAAGCTGCAATGGAAGCCGGATTTTGGTGCGCGCTGGGCCGCGCTGGATGTCGATTTCGAGATGTATGGCAAGGAGCACGCGACCAATACGGCGATCTATGACCGGATTTGCGAAATCCTCGGTGGGAAGAAGCCCGAGCATTTCAGCTATGAGCTTTTCCTCGACGAGAATGGCCAGAAAATCTCCAAATCTTCAGGCAACGGGATCAGCATCGACGAGTGGCTGACCTATGCCTCGACCGAGAGCCTGAGCTATTTCATGTATCTCAAGCCCAAGACAGCCAAGCGGATGCATTTTGACGTGATCCCGAAGGCGGTGGACGAGTACCACCAGCAATTGCGCGCATATGTGGATCAGGACGCGGCGCAGCGGGCCAATAACCCGGTCTGGCACATCCACGGCGGGGACGTGCCAGAGAGCCATATGGTCGTGCCATTCTCGATGTTGCTCAACCTCGCGTCGGTCGCCGGGGCCGAGGACAAAACGCATCTGTGGGGCTTTATCCAGCGCTATGCGCCCGATGCCTCGCCTGAGACGCATCCCGATCTGGATCAGGCGGCAGGGTTCGCCGTGGCCTATTACAACGATTTCGTGAAGCCCGCGAAGACCTACCGTGCGCCAACCGAGGAAGAGCGTGTGGCGTTGATCGCTCTGCGTGGTGCTTTGGCGGCCCACGACGGTGCGCGTGACGACGAGACGCTTCAGGGGATCGTCTATGCCGAGGGGCGCGACCGGTTTGACCCGCTCAAGGGCTGGTTCAAGGCGCTCTATGAGGTGCTGCTCGGTGCGTCCCAAGGGCCGCGCTTCGGCGGGTTCATCGCGCTTTACGGGGTTGAGGAGACGATCCAGTTGATTGATGACGCGCTGGCGGGCAAGCTGACCTCAGGCAGTTGAGCCAGATCAAGGCGGGCGGGCGATAAGCGCGCGATGCTGGGCAAAAATTGGAGGCGCGAGATGAAGATCTATGTCCCACTGGCCATTGTGGCTGCAATCGCGGCCTGTGCGCAGGTTGAAATGCCGGGCCCGTCCGAGGGGCGTGTACTCTACCTTGAGAACTGCGCGCAATGCCATGGCCCGTCGGGCAAGGGCGATGGTCCGTGGGCCAAAGGCATGTCGCCCGCGCCGAGCGACCTGACGACGCTCGGCATGGGGAGCGCCTTTCCCACCACCCGCGTTTTGAGCACGATTGACGGCTATCACCGCGCCGCACAGCCGGGCCAGCAGATGCCGGAATTTGGGCTTTTGTTGAATGGCGAGACGGTTCCGGTGGATACGGGAGACGGGGTGATGACGCCTACACCGCGCCCCCTCGCGGCGCTGGTCGCGTATTTGCAGAGCATCCAAGAGGGCTAGGGCGCGAGGCCAGCCGCCTGCATCAGCCGCGCGGTTTCTTCCGCCAAAAGGCGCTCTTCAGCGGCGCCCTTGACGGGCGTGCGCCCCGCCTCAAGGAACAGGGGGGCTGCCAGAGGCGTCACACGCGGCAGGCGTCGCAGGGTGATGCGGCCATTGATGCGCGCGATCATTTCCTCGATCCGGCCGAAATCCACGAGGCCGCGCATCGCCTCCTGCCGGGTGATCTTCAGGAGCAGGTGGTCAGGGTCGTATTTCACCAGCGTGTCATAGAGAATATCCGACGACATCGTCGCCTGTCGCCCGGTTTTGCGCGCCTGAGGCGTCGCGCGGTTGAGCAGCATCGCCACATGGGCCGAGGCGCGGAAGGTGCGTTTCATCACCGTATTGCCGGTGAGCCACCTGGTGAGACCGTTGCGTAAGGCGCTGATATCAAAAAGATCTGTGGCATCAATGAGCGGCTCCAACCCCCAAATGAGCGTGGCATAATCCGTGGAGACAAAGCCCAGCGGATCCAGCCCCATCTCCTCCATCCGCTTGGTCACCAAAAGGCCCAAGGTCTGCTGCGCATTGCGGCCTGCAAAGCCGTAGATGCAGGCATGTTCGCGCCCATCATGTGGAAAGCTTTCGATCAACAAATGACCCGCGCGGGGCATTTCGGAGACCTCGCGCTGAAGGTGCAGCCAGTCGCGAATATGTGCGGGGAACTCGGGCCAATCGGACTGGGCTAACAGCCGCAGGATGCGTTGGTTGAGCTGTGTAGAAGTCGCGAATTTCGTGCCGCCGAACGTGGCGATCTTAGGCTTTCTGCTCGGGTCGCGGCTTACTTCGAGCGTCAATTCGCGCATGGATTCGTAGCGCACCACTTGCCCGCCAATGAGGAACGTATCGCCGGGAGTGAGGGTGGCGGCAAAGGCTTCCTCCACCTCGCCCAAAGGCTTGCCGCCGCGGTTGCGCTGTAGCCGGACCTTGAGCGTATCGCTGTCCTGAATTGTGCCCACGTTCATGCGGATAAGCTGCGCCGCACGCGGATCGCGCAGCTGCCAAAGGCCGTCGCGCTGGCGCAACCGCTGCCATTTGTCATAGGCCCGGAGCGCATAGCCCCCGGTGGCGCAAAACTCAAAACAGGCATCGAAATCGGCGCGGGTGAGGGTGGTGTAGGCGCCGGATGTGATCACCTCGGCGTAGAGATGATCTGCGTCGAACGGTCCGGCACAGGCGCGGATCAGGATATGCTGGCAAAGTACGTCCAAAGGCCCGGGGCCCCGCGGATCGCCGTCCAGATCATGCGCCGCTGCGGCCTCCAATGCGGCGCGACATTCAATCACCTCAAACCGGTTGGCGGGCACCAGCAGCGCCTTGGAGGGCGCGTTGTAGCGGTGGTTCGCGCGGCCGATCCGCTGCACGAGGCGTTTGACGTTTTTGGGCGCGCCCACCTGAATGACGAGATCCACATCGCCCCAGTCAATCCCTAGATCAAGGCTTCCGGTGCAGACGATGGCGCGCAATTCTCCGCGCTGCATTGCCCCTTCGACCCGCAACCGCTGGGCGCGGTCAAGGCTGCCATGGTGGATGCCGATGGCGAGGTTTTCGTCATTGGCGAGCCACAGATTGCGAAAGAAAATCTCGGCCTGCGCCCGGGTGTTGTGGAAAATCAGCGTGGTGTTGTGCTTTTTGACCTCCTCCAGCACCGCCGGAATGGCATAGGCCGCACCGCCGCCCGCCCAAGGGGGTGGCTCGGCGATTTCGAGCATTGAGATATCGGGCGCTGGGCCGGGATCAGCCTGAAGGATTTCGCACGGATCGGGGTGGCGGGCCAAAAGATGCGCGATGGCGGCAGGATCCTCGATCGTCGCCGAAAGGCCGACGCGGCGCAGGCCGGGGCAGAGCGCCTGAAGCCGGGTGAGGGCGAGCATCAGCTGATCGCCACGTTTTGAGTCTGCTAATGCGTGAATCTCATCAATCACCACGCGCTGAAGCCCCACAAAAATGCGCGGTGCATCCTCGTATGAGGTCAGCAGGGCGAGGCTTTCTGGCGTGGTCAGCAGAATATGGGGCGGGTCCGCGCGCTGGCGGCGTTTTTTGGTATAGGATGTGTCGCCGGTGCGATCCTCGATGCGGATGGGGAGGCCCATCTCCTCCACGGGCGTGGTGAGGTTGCGCTTGATATCGGTGGCCAGCGCCTTGAGCGGGGAGATGTAAAGCGTGTGCATGCCGGTGTGGTTGCCATCCGCCAACTCGGCCAATGTGGGCAGGAACCCGGCCAGTGTTTTGCCGCCGCCCGTGGGCGCGATGAGCAGCAGCGCCGGATCGCGGGCGCGCTCCAGCATCTGGACCTGATGCGGGTGGATGGACCAGCCGCGCGCGGCGAACCACGCGTTGAAACTCTCGGGTAGGGGTGTGGTTGGGAGGGGCGTCATCCCCTCCCATATAGAGCGCGCGGCGCGAAGTTGCGCGGAAAAAACCTCGGAAAAAACCCTCGTGACGCGTTAGTTCACGATTTCGGATTCCTCGACGAACATGTTGGCCCATGCGCGGTCGATCAGCGCGGGCGTCATCTGGTAGGGAATGCCCTCAAACTCGCAGATCGAGATCATCTGATCAATGAGGAACACCGGCTGATAGTTGGCGTAAATATTGTCGATCTCGGCATATTTTTTCTTGAGCAGGTGCACGAGCGATGGTTCATCCAGCGGGATCTGTTTTTTGCGGGCAACCATGGCGAAGATTTTGAGAAAGTCCGCCTGACTCGGGCCGTCAATCTTGATCTTGTAGAAAATCCGGCGCAGGGCAGCCTGATCGAAGATCTTGTTGGGGTGGAAGTTGGTCGAGAAGATTGCGAGCGTGTCGAAGGGCACTTCGAATTTTTCGCCCGATTGCAGGGCGAGGATATCTTTGCTTTCCTCCAGCGGCACGATCCAGCGGTTCACGAGGTTCTGCGGCGGCTCCACCTGCCGGCCCAGATCGTCGACGATGAAAATCCCGCCGGTTGATTTGAGCTGAAGCGAGGCCTGATAGGTGCGCGCAGTGGGGTTATACACAAGGTCAAGCATATCCAGCGTCAGCTCCCCGCCCGTGATCACGGTGGGACGCTCGCAACGCACATAGCGCGAATCAAACGTGCGGCGTCGGCGCAGGGAATTGGGATCGTCCGCCTCGGCCTCGGCCTTGGAATGAACGATGGGGTCATAGACGGTGATCACCTGCCCGGCATATTCAATCGCCATGGGCACATAGATCTTGTCACCCATCGCATCGCGTATCCCATTGGAGATACTGGATTTACCGTTGCCGGGCGGCCCATACATCAGGATCGAGCGGCCCGCGCTCACAGCGGGGCCAAGCTGATCCAGCAATGTGGGGGGCAGGACGAGATGGCCCATTGCACCGGTCAGCTGATCACGGCTGATCTGGATGTTGCGGATCGACTGGCGCTGAACCTGTTCGGCATAGACTGCCAGCGGCACGGGCATGGGGCCGAAATATTCCGATTGCGCCAGCGCATCGAGCGCACGCGCCTTGCCCGCATCGGTCAGCTGATATCCCATTTCGGAGCCTGGCCTATGCAAGACGCGGCCGCAGTTCTTATCGGATGGCTGCGCCCTCAACCTCGTGCGGGCCGAATAAACGCGCAAAGGCGGCACCGTCTGGCGCCGCCTTTTGGGTCACATTATATATGGGGGTATATAGAGCGGCTCAGACGAGGGTGGCTTCAGTGGCCGCGCGAAGCTCGTCCTCGGTCACGCCCTCTGCGGTTTCCACGATGCGCAGACCGCCCTCAACCACATCCAGAACGCCCAGATTGGTGATGATCCGGTCTACCACGCCCTTCCCCGTCAGAGGCAGGGTGCAAGCCTTGAGCAATTTGCTCTCACCATGCTTGTTGGTGTGGTCCATCACGACGATCACACGGCCCACGCCCGCCACAAGATCCATAGCACCACCCATGCCTTTGACCAGCTTGCCGGGAATCATCCAATTTGCCAGATCGCCATTCTCGGCCACTTCCATCGCGCCAAGGATGGCCGCAGCAATCTTGCCGCCCCGGATCATGCCAAAGCTGAGCGCGCTGTCGAAATAGGCGGTGCGGTCCAATTCGGTGATGGTTTGCTTGCCCGCGTTGATCAGGTCTGGATCCTCGTCGCCCTCATAGGGGAAAGGGCCCATGCCCAGCATCCCGTTTTCCGATTGCAGGGTGATGTCCTTGTCACCCACGTAATTGGCCACCAGCGTCGGAATGCCGATGCCGAGGTTCACATACATGCCGTCTTCAAGCTCTTGCGCCGCGCGGGCGGCCATCTGGTTGCGGTCCCACATGTTATGCGCCCTCTCGTTTGTCGGTCGCCCCGGAGGGGCGCTGTCGTGTTGTGCGTTGTTCGATGCGTTTCTCGTGAGCGCCCTGAATGATGCGGTGCACATAGATGCCCGGCAGGTGGATCGCGTCCGGATCCAGAGAGCCCGTCGGCACGATCTCCTCGACCTCCACAACGCAGACCTTGCCGCACATGGCGGCGGGCGGGTTGAAGTTGCGCGCGGTCTTGCGGAAGACCAGATTGCCGGTCTCGTCGGCCTTCCAGGCTTTTACGATGCTGAGGTCCGCGAATATGCCACGCTCAAGGATATACTCCTGCCCGTCGAACTCTTTGACCTCTTTGCCATCGGCAATCACGGTGCCCACGCCCGTCTTGGTGTAGAACCCGGGGATACCGCAGCCGCCAGCGCGCATGCGCTCGGCCAGCGTGCCTTGGGGGTTGAATTCCAGCTCAAGCTCGCCGCTGAGATATTGGCGCATGAATTCGGCATTCTCGCCCACATAGGAGCTGAGCATTTTCTTCACCTGACGGGTTTGCAGCAGGATGCCGATGCCAAAATCATCCACGCCCGCGTTGTTGGAGGCGAAGGTCAGATCCTTGGTACCCGCGTCCTTGATCGCTTGCAGCAGCAATTCCGGGATGCCGCTCAGGCCGAAGCCCCCTGCGGCGATGAACATCCCGTCAAAGAGAAGCCCGTCGAGCGCCTCCTTGGCCGAGCCATAGACTTTCTGCATGGCGTGCCCCTCATATATGATCTCTGCGGCCCGATATGCGGCGCGGCGCTTGAGGAGTCAACGGGGGCAGGCGCGAGGACGTGCGCCTTTGAAAGCTGCCGCCTTACATAACGAGGACTTGCATCCCGACGGGTGTGATCCCGTACAACTCTTCGATCATTGCGTTGTAAAGCCCGATACACCCCGAAGACGAGCGCCGGCCGATCTTGCGCGTATCATGGGTGCCGTGGATCAGATAGGCGGGCCATGTCAGATACATCGCATGCGTACCCAGCGGATTGTCCTCGCCCGCGGGCATGAACGCGGGCAGCGAGGGGTCGCGCTTGCGCATATTCTCGGTCGGGGTCCATGTGGGGCCGACCTTCTTGCGCACGATCTTTGTATATCGGCGTCGGGTCAACTCATCCGTCATCGGCACGGAGGTTGGATAGACGCGGTAATCGGTGCCATCCGAATTCCAGTAATGCAGCGCGCGCGAGTCCGTGTCGCAGATAATCGCGCCGGAGCCCAACGATTGAAAATGGTCCTGCCACGCACGTGTCTTAAAGCTCGATGTGTTGTGGCGCACGGGTGCGATGGGCGTGGCTGCGATGGCTGGAGCGGCGAGCGTGCTCATCGCGCCCGCGCCAAGGATGAGGGCATGGCGGCGGGTGAGGTTCGACTTGGGCATGGCTTTGGCTCCTGCATCAGGCTTTTCCCAGTTTAGATAAGGATTGTGCCCCCGCTTTGCCACTCACATCGGCGTTATTATGCGTAGATCAGTCCTTGGGTTCTGCTTTTGCCTTTGGCGGTGCTTTTTTGGTCGGTGCTTTCTTCTTGGTCGCCGGTTTTTTCGCTGTGGCCTTCTTCGGAGCGGCCTTGCGTCCCTTGCCCGACTTTGCAGCCTTCTCGGCAACCAGTGCCACGGCCATGTCCATCGTCACATCCTCGGGTGAGGTGTCCTTGGGTAAGGTCGCGTTGATCTTCTCCCATTTGATATAGGGGCCATAACGGCCCTCCATCACGTTGATCGCGCCGCCGCTCTCGGGGTGCTCGCCCAACTCCTTGAGGGGTTTGGCCGCCGTGCGCCCGCGCCCGCCAGGATTGGCGCGCTTTTCGGCCAAAAGCTCCACCGCGCGGTTCATGCCGATGGCGAACACATCGTCGGGGTCCTTGAGATTGGCGTAGACACCTTTGGCATCTTCGGGGCCCTTGTGGAAAATATAGGGACCAAATCGGCCAAAGTTGCTCGAGATCATGCCGCCTTCGGGATGCTCTCCGATCTCGCGTGGTAGGCTGAGAAGGATCAACGCCTTCTCCAAATCCATCGCCTCGGCCTGCCAGCCTTTGGGCAGCGAGGCGCGCGGTGGTTTCTTGACCTCTTCGGTCACCTCGCCGCGCTGCACGTAAGGGCCGAACCGTCCAGTGCGCAGGCTGATCTCATCGCCATCGTCTTCGCCCAAGATACGGTCCTGCCCCTCCGCGGCCTCACCGCCGATGGGGCGGGTATAGCGACACTCAGGATAGTTGCCGCAGCCTACAAACCCGCCGGATTTGGAGGTCTTGAGGTGCAGCGAGCCTTTGCCACAGAGCGGGCAAGTGCGCGGATCGCTCCCATCTTCGCGCGGCGGATAGAGCGTGGGGGCGAGTGCGTCGTCCAGCACATCGAGCACTTCGGAGATGCGCAGCTCGGACGTCTCGCCGATTGCGGCGGAGAAATCGGTCCAGAAGCGGCCCAGCAGCTCTTTCCAGTCCGCTTCGCCGGCGCTGACATGGTCCAGCTCTTCCTCAAGGTTGGCGGTAAACTCATAGCCCACGTATTTCTTGAAGAAATTGAGCAGGAAAATCGTGACGATCCGCCCTTTGTCTTCAGGGATCAGGCGGTTGCCATCCTTGCGGACATATTCGCGATCCTGAATGGTGGTCACGATGCTGGCATAGGTGGAGGGGCGCCCGATGCCGAGCTCCTCCATCCGCTTGACCAGTGTGGCTTCGGTATAGCGTGGGGGGGGCTGGGTGTGGTGCTGGAGGCCCAGAACGGCCTCGTTCCCGGCCAGAATGGCGGTGCTGCTGCGGGACATGCCGCCGCTTGCATCCGTCTCGATCACGTCATCCGATTTCTCACCCGCCTTGGAAAATTGCGCGCTGAGCGAGAACTTGGCGAAGGGGGCGTCCTCGCCTTGGGTGATCTGTGGCAGGCGGCCTTCGTCATCTTCGGGCACATCATCGCGCCCCTCTTCGTAGACGCGCAGGAACCCGTCAAAAAGCACCACCTGACCTGTCGCACGCAGGGTAACCTCGCCATCCTTGCTGGCAATATCCACGGTGGTGCGCTCCAGCCGGGCGGCCTCCATCTGGCACGCGAGCGTGCGTTTCCAGATCAGGTCGTAGAGCTTGCGTTGATCACCTTCGCTGATTTTCAGCGCCGCGGCGTCCTTGGTCATATCCGTTGGGCGGATACATTCATGCGCCTCTTGGGCGTTCTTTGCCTTGTTTTTGTAGATGCGCGGCGAGGAGGGCACGTATTTTTCGCCATACCGGTCCTTGATTGCGTCGCGGGCGGCGGTGACCGCTTCGGGCGCCATGTCGATCCCGTCGGTCCGCATGTACGTAATGTGGCCCGCCTCATAGAGGCGTTGGGCCGTGCTCATCGCTTGGCGCGCGCCCATGCCGAATTTGCGGCTCGCCTCTTGCTGAAGCGTCGATGTCATAAAGGGGGCCGATGGATTGCGCGTGCCCGGCTTGGCCTCGACCGACGCAATATGAAGCGCGCGGGAGGACACGGCCTGCACGGCCATCTCGGCTTGCGTGGCATTGGCCAGGTCGAATTTATCAAGCTTCTTGCCCGAAAGGGTGGTCAGCCGCGCCTCGTAGTCCTGCCCGCGCGGTGTGGTTAGCAGCGCTTTCACGCTCCAGTATTCGCGGGGGTTGAATGCTTCGATCTCCATCTCGCGCTCGACAATGACGCGCAGGCACACGGACTGCACCCGGCCTGCGGATTTCGCGCCGGGCAGCTTGCGCCAAAGCACCGGCGAGAGGTTGAACCCCACCAGATAATCCAGAGCGCGGCGGGCGAGGTAGGCCTCCACCAACGGCGCATCAACTTCGCGGGGGTTTTTCATCGCCTCGGTCACGGCGGTCTTGGTGATCGCGTTGAACACCACGCGGCTGACAGGGGTGTCCTTGTTGATGATCTTGCGCTTGCGCAGCGTCTCTTCGAGGTGCCAGCTGATCGCCTCGCCCTCGCGGTCGGGGTCAGTTGCGAGGATCAGGGCGTTGTCGTTTTTCAGAGCGTCGGCGATGGCTTTGACATGCTTGCGGCTATCATAACCCACCTCCCATTTCATCTCGAAATCGTTCTCGGTATCGACCGACCCATCCTTTGGCGGCAGGTCCCGAACGTGGCCATAGGAGGCCAGAACGACGTAATCAGACCCCAAATACTTGTTGATAGTCTTGGCCTTGGCCGGAGATTCGACGACAACAACGGGCATGAAATTCCTTTCGCTCTGCAAAGAAGCGTTATGGCGGCGCAACATGTGGGCTGGCAAGGGCAATTGTCAATGCAGCCCGATTACGGGGCCGGATGCCGGATTGCAGGGGGAACTTAGTTGAGCGACAGGAGTCCGCCGGGTTGGCGCCGGATGCGGCCATCAAGCTCCAGGTCCAAGAGTGCGGGGGCTACTTTTTGGGCGGGCGCCTTGAGATCGCGGATCAACTGATCTTCGGCCAAAGGGGACGGGCCCAAGCGGTTGAGGATTTCGCTGTGTAGGTCTGCCGTTTCGCGCAGGGTGCGCGTCTGGGCGGTGTGTGGCTCTGGTATCGTGGGCGGCGTGTTCGTCGTGGGGCGTCTGGTGACGCGTGGCTCAGCTGTTTGAATGGGCAGCTCGGGCTGTGTGCTGGGTTGAACCAGTTCGGGCAGGGCCTCGACGATATCATCTGCGTTGCGCACCAGCCGCGCGCCATCGCGCAGAAGCTGGTTGCACCCGGCTGCGCGCGCATCGAACGGGTGGCCCGGAACCGCAAGAACATCACGCCCCTGTTCAGCGGCGTTGCGCGCGGTGATCAAAGAGCCAGACTTCGCCGCCGCCTCCACGATCACGGTGGCGCTTGCCAGACCGCTGATGATGCGGTTGCGGCGCGGGAAGTGCCGCGCCTGAGGAATGAGGCCCACGGGCTGCTCCGAGATACGCAGGCCGCTTTGGGCAATCTCCTCGGCCAGAACGGTATTCTCGGCGGGATACATCACGTCCACACCGCCCGCCATGACGGCCACTGTCCCGCCCTTAAGTGAGGCCTTGTGCGCGGCGGTATCGACCCCGCGCGCGAGGCCCGAGGCGATCACATAGCCGCGCTTGGACAGATCCGTGGCGAGCGCGCGGGCCATCCGCGTGCCCAAGGACGAGGCGTTGCGCGCACCCACCATGCCCACCATAGGGCGGCTGAGAATACCGAGATCGCCGATGGCCCAAAGGATCGGCGGCGGGTCAGGAATTTCACGGAGCAGGGTGGGGTATGTCGGATCGGTCACGCAGATCATCTGCGCGCCCACATCGTCTGCAGCCCGCATTTCGGCGCGGACAGAGCGTTCTGAGGAGATTTCATAACCGCTGACACCTGCCGATCGGGCAATGCCGGGCAGGGCGATCAGCGCCTCTTGCGCCGTGTCATGTTCGGCCAGCAGGCGATAGAATGTCGCCACGCCCACACGGCGCGAACGCAACAAACGAAGCCACGACACCCGATCATCTTCCGTGGTGGGTGGGAGTGGGGGGTGAGTGGAAGGATGTGTATCCTCGGACATCGTCGCTCCGCCTGTTGCTCAGACACCGTAGCGGCATTGAGGTTAACGGGCGGTAAACTACGGTCAGATCATAGCTAATTTTGCCGTAAATATCTATTTTATATAATGAAAGAAGTGCACCAAGGCACTATTCTTAGGCCGGACCTTTTGGCTGCCCCAAAAGAATCACCCCCTCAAAACCGCTACAGATTAAAGCACCGCCCCACCCCGCTCAGGTCGCGGAGCCCCCCACGGTCAACCCGCCGATCATCAGCGTCGGCTGCCCCACACCAACGGGAACCCATTGCCCCTGCTTGCCGCAATTGCCCATGCCGGGATCGAGCGCCATGTCGTTGCCCAAGGCCCGTATCTGGCGCAGCGCCGTAGCCCCGTCGCCGATCAGGGTGGCGCCCTTCACGGGGGCTCCCACTTTGCCGTCCTTCACGCGATAGGCCTCGGTGCAGGAAAACACGAATTTGCCGTTCGTGATGTCCACCTGACCACCGCCAAAGCCCACCGCATAAATGCCGTCCTTGAGGTCGGCCACGATATCGCCTGGAGCGGTGTCACCGCCCAGCATATAGGTGTTGGTCATGCGCGGCATCGGCACATGTGCGTGGCTCTGACGCCGCCCGTTGCCCGTGGCCTCCACCCCCATCAGCCGCGCGTTCTGGCGGTCCTGCATGTAGCCGACGAGCACGCCGTCCTCGATCAACACATTGCGCCGCGACGGCGTGCCCTCATCATCCACGCTGATTGATCCGCGCCGGTCGGGCAGGGTGCCATCGTCCAGAACAGTCACGCCCTTTGAGGCGATCTGCTGTCCCATCAGCCCGGCGAATGCGGAAGAGCCCTTGCGGTTGAAATCACCCTCAAGCCCGTGGCCAATGGCCTCATGCAGCAAAATGCCGGGCCAGCCGGGGCCGAGCACCACATCCATCACACCCGCCGGGGCCGGCTCTGCCTCAAGGTTCACCAGCGCCACGCGCAGCGCTTCGCGGGTTTTGCCCTGCCAATCGATCGGATCCATCAAACCGTCGAGGCCCACGCGCCCGCCGCCCCCTGCCGTGCCCGATTCGCGGCGGCCGTTATGCTCTACGATCACCGAGACGTTGACGCGGGTCATGGGCCGCACGTCGCGCAAATGTACCCCGTCGGGGCGCAGAATCTCGACCTCCTGACAGGACGCCATGATCACCGCCGTGACCTGAACCACGCGGGGGTCCAGATCACGGGCGAAGGCATCCATCTCGCGCAATGTTTCGATCTTCACCGGGAAGCTTGCCCCGGCAATCGGGTCCTCATCGGTATAAAGCTTTACGTTCGTGGCCACCGGCCCATCGGCAAGCGTCTCGCCTCCGTCGCCCACCGCCAGCCGCGCGGTGGTCACGGCGCGGCGCAACGCGGCCTCAGAAATCTCGGAGCTGTGGGCATATCCCACAGCCTCGCCCCGGACGGCGCGCAGACCGAACCCTTCGGCGGCATCGTAGCTTGCGGTCTTAACGCGCCCATCGTCGAAGACGAGCGCTTCGCTGCGGGTGCGCTCGAGAAAAAGTTCGCCATCATCGGCGCCGCTGGTAGCGTTTTGCAGAAGCGTCAGGGCCTCGCCTGCGTCCAGCATGGTGTCAAATGGGCGAAATGGACTATCTGTCATGGAAGCTGGCCTCTGATTTGCAACACTTTGTTGGGTTCAAACCAAAACAGCGTCTGTTTGACGCAATGGTCTTTCTTGTTTGTATGTTCAGAATATGGTTTTAACAGCAACTGAAACAATGGGTGCCGGTTCTAGCCGGACATGGTGCCCGATTTAACGCGTATCTCCGCCCTAACCGACCAAGGTGACTCATGCGATATCTTTCCAAACTGTTGGCCGCTGCCGCAGCAACCGCCGCAATGCCCGCTTGGGCACAGCAAACCCTTATCGAAAAGGAAGGTCTTGAGATCATCGGTGCGCCCAAGGATGCCGGGATCGGGTTTCAGCCCGCAGCGACCGAACTTGCACGTGACTTGCAGTGGCTCGACGGTCTTTTGCTGGTGATCATCACCGCGATCACGGTGTTCATAACGGCCCTGTTGATCTATGCGATTGTCCGGTTCAACCGAAAGGCGAACCCGACGCCCGCGACCTTTACGCATAACTCCCCCATCGAGGTGGCGTGGACCGTGGTGCCCATCGTCATTCTGGTCTTCATCGGGGCTTTCTCGCTGCCGGTGCTTTTCAAGCAGCAAGAAATTCCCGAGGGCGACATCAACATCAAAGTCACCGGATACCAGTGGTATTGGGGCTATGAATATACCGACCACGAGTTCGCCTTTGACAGCTTCATGATCGGTGAAGGCAAGGTGAAGAACGACGAAGTGATCGCCGAGCTTGAGGCCGCAGGATATAGCGAAAGCGAATTCCTGCTGGCGACAGACACCGCCGTTGTCGTGCCCGTGGGCAAGGTCGTCGTGATGACCGTGACCGGCGCGGATGTGATCCATAGCTGGACCATCCCAGCCTTCGGTGTGAAGCAGGATGCCGTTCCCGGCCGCCTCGCGCAGCTTTGGTTCCAGGCCGAGAAGGAAGGCGTATATTTCGGGCAGTGTTCCGAGCTTTGCGGCAAGGATCACGCCTACATGCCCATCACCGTGAAAGTGGTGAGCGAAGCCGCCTATGCCGAATGGCTTGAAGGCGCGATCGACGAATATGCAGGTGTGCCGCAGTCTTTTGACGTGGCTGCCGCCGAGTAACACGGGACCTGCCGGGCGCGCCTTCGGCGAGGCCCGGCATTTTTGTAGCTACGTGGGCGGTGTGCCTATGCATACCGCCAGAACAGGATGGAAATGAGCGACGCAAGCCTCTCTGCCAGCCAAACCCAACCGGGTGACGCAAGCTTCGGCGACTTCTTTGCGCTGCTGAAGCCGCGCGTGATGACGCTTGTGGTGTTCACAGCCCTCGTGGGTTTGCTTGTGGCCCCCGGTGCCGTGAACCCCGTGATCGGGTTTGCCGCCATCTTATTCATCGCCGTGGGCGGGGGTGCATCCGGCGCGCTGAACATGTGGTGGGACGCCGACATTGACCGGATCATGAAGCGCACACGCGGTCGCCCGATCCCTGCCGGCAAGGTCTCGGAAGGCGAGGCGTTTGGCTTTGGCATGGCGCTGTCGGGCATTTCTGTCGTGATGCTAGGGCTTGCCACGAACCTTGTCGCGGCGGGGCTTTTGGCCTTTACCATCTTCTTTTATGTCGTGATCTATTCCATGTGGCTCAAACGCTGGACACCGCAGAACATCGTGATCGGTGGTGCTGCGGGCGCGTTTCCCCCGATGATCGGCTGGGCGGCGGCGACGGGCTCCGTCTCTATCGAGGCGGTCTTGATGTTCGCGCTGATCTTCATGTGGACGCCGCCGCATTTCTGGGCGCTCGCTCTGTTTATGAAGGGTGATTACCATGAGGCGGGCGTGCCCATGCTGACCGTGACGCATGGGCGGCGCGCTACGCGCAACCACATCCTCGTCTACACGTTACTCCTGACCCCGGTTGCGTTGGCGCTGGCGTTTACATCAATTGGCGGGCCGCTCTATCTGGCTGTCGCGCTCTTCTACAGCCTGCTCTTTCTCAAGGGCGCGTGGGAGATCTGGCGGCGGGATGAGGACATGGCCGAGGCCGATGGTTATGCCAATGAGAAAAAGGTGTTCAAACATTCGCTCTATTACCTCTTCGCGCTGTTTGGCGCGCTCTGGGGTGAGGCGATCCTGACCTATTACGGGTTTGGCGGATGGCAGATTTTGAGCGTTCTGGGATGAGCTTTCGCAAACCCCACGAGCTTCATGGCCGCCGCTTTGGCCGCAATCTCGGGCTCGGGATCGTTCTTGCGGGCTCCGTGGCGCTGATCTTCGGGCTGACCATCGCCAAGGTCAGCGACGACAGTTTCGTGGTGCCGACACAGGTTGAAGGGGGATATTGATGGCTAAAATGACAGATACGTCCCGCACCGTGGTGCGCCTCGTGGGAGTTGTGGTCTTCATGGGCGGGCTGGCCTGGGCATCGGTGCCGTTTTACGACTGGTTCTGCCGTGTCACGGGCTTTGGCGGTGTCACCAACGTGGCCGAGGCCTCACCCGACGTGATCCTTGATCGGACAATCAAGGTCCGCTTTGATGCAAGCAAAGCACGCGACATGCCGTGGGAATTCAAGCCCGTGGAGCGCGAGATGGAACTGCGTATTGGCGAGACCGGTCTGGCCTTCTATGAGGCCTATAACCCCACTGACCGCCCTGTGGCGGGCATGGCGAGCTATAACGTGACCCCTTACGAGGCGGGCGCGTTCTTCTCCAAGATCCACTGTTTCTGCTTTGAGGAGCAGGTGCTGCAACCGGGCGAACGTGTGGAAATGCCGGTGACATTCTTTGTTGATCCCGATCTGGTGGATGACCGGGATGCGAAGTTTACCCACACGATCACGCTCTCCTATACGTTTTACGAGATTGATCTGCCCGAGGGGCAGGCCTCTCTTGAGACCAACACCAAAACGGGCCAAACCGTTAACTAAGCCGCTATTCGAGGGACCCTGAAAAATGGCACATGAAAAAAACCACGACTATCACATCCTGAACCCCTCTATCTGGCCGCTTCTGGGCGCATTGGCGGGGTTTGTCATGCTCTTCGGCGCGGTTCTGATGATCTCGCCACAGGCCGAGACAAATCAGCCTTGGATGTTCCTCATCGGACTGGCGGGTGTGCTTTACACCATGTTCGGCTGGTGGGCTGATACGGTGACGGAGAACCAGGCTGGCGATCACACGCCCGTTGTGCGGATCGGTCTGCGCTATGGCTTCATCATGTTTATCATGTCCGAAGTCATGTTCTTCGCTGCGTGGTTCTGGAGCTTTTTCAAACACGCGATGTATCCGATGGGCGAGATGTCTCCCATGGTCGACGGCATCTGGCCGCCTGCGGGAATCGAGACGTTCGATCCTTGGCACCTGCCGCTGATCAACACGCTGATCCTTCTGTGCTCGGGCGCTGCGGCGACATGGGCACACCATGCGCTTGTCCATGAGAACAACCGCAAGGACATCAAGATGGGTCTGATCCTCGCGGTGGGTCTTGGCGTGTTCTTCACGATCTGCCAGATTTATGAATACACCCACGCCAGCTTCGGGTTTGCGGGCAACATCTATGGCGCAAACTTCTTCATGGCGACGGGCTTTCACGGCGCG
>CALGEH010000035.1 GCA_937881735.1 uncultured Shimia sp. | reverse complement strand
CGGCTCGCCTGTCTCGGGGTCGCGCACCACACGAATGGGGTTGTCTGGTCCCGCGCGCACTGTGTCGCCAACGTTGGTTTCAAACGCCAGTGATTGAGTGGTGCCACAGCCTGCCGACTCAAAGTCAACGGCCACGAAAGGTGCGTCCTCGACGATGATGCCGACCTTCTCCACCGGGGTGACGAGAAAATATTTTTCGCCGTCCTTGCGCAGGATCGTCGAGAAGAGCCGCACGAGGCCCGGACGCCCGATGGGCGTGCCCTGGTAGAACCATGTGCCATCGCGCATGATGCGCATATCAAGGTCTCCGCAGAAGGGCGGATCCCACAGATGGACGGGCGGCAGGCCCTTCTTGCCGGCGGCTTTTGCCGAGGCTGCGATGTTCTCTGCTGACGGGGTCGTGATCTTTTCTCCGCTCATACCTTTTGCCATTTCCTCTTCGCGCGATACATTCTTATGTCTGGATATAGCTTGGACAGGAGTATTGCCATGACCGATGACGCCAATTTGGTGGCCGAGATCGAAATGCTGGAGGCCAAGCTGGCCGAGGCACGCGCCTCGATCACCCGCCGGTTCATCGGGCAGGAGCGGGTCGTGGACCTGACGCTTTCGGCGCTTTTGTGCGGTGGTCATGCCGTATTGGTGGGCCTTCCGGGGTTAGGCAAGACGCGACTGGTGGAGACATTGTCGACCGTCATGGGGCTTAACGGCAACCGGGTGCAGTTCACCCCCGATCTGATGCCTGCCGATATTTTGGGCAGCGAAGTCCTCGAGACTGGCGCTGATGGCAGCCGTGCGTTCAAATTCATTCCCGGTCCGATCTTTTGTCAGCTTCTGATGGCGGATGAGATTAACCGTGCAAGTCCCCGGACCCAATCGGCGCTGTTGCAGGCGATGCAGGAGAGGCAGGTGACCGTGGCGGGGCAGGACCGCAGCCTTGGCGCCCCGTTCCACGTGCTGGCCACGCAGAACCCGATTGAGCAAGAGGGGACATATCCCCTGCCCGAAGCGCAGCTTGACCGGTTTTTGGTGCAGATCGATGTGCCATACCCGGACCGCGCGACGGAGCGGGACATTCTCTTGGCTACTACGGGTGCGGCGGAGGAAGAGGCGCATGCGGTATTTACCGCCGATGCGCTGATCGCGGCGCAGAAGCTGCTGCGCCGGATGCCGGTGGGAGACGGTGTGATGGATATGATCCTTGATCTTGTGCGGGCGTTTCGCCCCGATGATGTCACCGCCAGCGACAAGGTGCGCGAGAGCGTGGCGTGGGGCCCCGGCCCGCGTGCGGCGCAGGCGCTGATGCTGACGGTGCGGGCGCGGGCGCTTTTGCAGGGGCGGCTTGCACCCAATGCCGAGGATGTGGCCGCCATGGCGCAGCCGGTTCTCATTCACCGTATGGCGCTCAATTTCTCGGCGCGCGCACGCGGCGACAGCCTTGAGGCACTTATCACCGAGACTGCCGAGGCGCTGATGCAGCCACGGGCCGCCGCGTGAGCGACGCCGCCCTCACCTTGCGCGTATCTGGTCTCAGGGCATCGGCAGAGGCCGAGGCTGCCCGCTTCCCCGCGCTTCTGGCGCGGGCGGATCAGCTGGCTGGCACCGTTTTGCTGGGGGAGCACGGGCGGCGGCGTGCGGGCATGGGCGATGATTTCTGGCAATACCGTCCTGTGCAACAAGGCGATTCGCGGCGCATGATCGACTGGCGCCGCTCCGCGCGCAGCGATGTGCAATATGTGCGTGAGCGGGAATGGCAGATTGCGCAGAGCGTGATGCTCTGGGTGGATGGTGCAGCCTCCATGCGGTTTGCGTCTGAGCCAGGCCTGCCGGAGAAGGCGGACCGCGCGCGGCTTTTGGCGCTGGCCGCGTCCATTTTGCTGTTGCGCGGCGGTGAGCGTGTGGGCCTCACGGGCAGTGCTTTGCCGCCGCGCCGGGGCCGCGTTCAAGTGGAGCGTTTGGCCGCGCTCTTTTCCCAAGACGGTGCCGAGGATTACGGCGCGCCTGAAGCGCGCGGGATGCTTCCGCACAGCCGGGCCATGTTCGTGTCGGATTTTCTGGGGGATTTCGAGCCGGTTCGCGCGGCGCTGACCAAGGCCGCCGATCGCGGCGTGCGCGGTGTGCTGTTGCAAATACTCGACCCGGCGGAGGAGGCGTTTCCGTTCCGGGGTCGCGCGATTTTCGAATCCGTTGGCGGCACGCTGGCCCATGAGACGCTCAAAGCGTCGGACCTGCGCGACAAGTATCTGGAGCGGCTCGCCGCTCGCAAGGCAGAGCTTGCACAGATTTGCGCCACGACCGGCTGGCAGGTGCAGACCCACCGCACCAATGCCTCGCCGCAATCCGCACTTTTGTGGCTCCATGGTGCGATCAGCGGCGGGCGCGTCACATGACGCTTGGCCCCATCGGTTTTGCAGCCCCCTGGCTTTTGGTCGCGCTGGCGCTTTTGCCAATCCTGTGGATTTTGCTGCGCGCCGTGCCACCCGCGCCCGTGCGGCGGCGGTTTCCGGGCGTGGCGCTCATGCTGGGCCTCAAGGACGAGGATAGCGTTACGGACCGCACGCCGTGGTGGCTGCTCTTGCTGCGGATGCTGGCGGTGGCGGCGGTGATCGTCGGGCTTGCGGGGCCGGTGCTCAACCCGCGTGATGCAAGCGAGGCGCGCGAGACCGGACCGCTTCTCGTGGTGCTCGATGCGAGCTGGGCCAGTGCGCGTGATTGGCCCGAGAAGCGTGATCTTCTGGACGCGATGCTGGCCGAGGCCGGGCGCGATGGGCGGGCCGTGGCGCTGATGCGCCTCACCGATCCCGAGGCGCCGGTGTTTCAGGCCGCAGAGACGTGGCGCAGCCGTCTGGCCGCCGCATCCCCTGCCGCATGGGCCCCGTCCGAGGCACAGATGGAGGATGCTACTGCTGTGCTGGGCGCGGAAGGGTTCGAGACCCGCTGGCTCTCCGATGGGCTTGCCCGCGCGGGGCGCGCCAACTTGCTTGAGGCTTTGGAGGCGCGCGGCCCGGTGACGGTGTTCGAGAGCGCTGCGCCGATATTTGCGTTGACGCCCGCGCGCATCGAGGATGGCACGCTCGCCCTCACGGTACAGCGCGCCCAACCGGGTGCCGCGCGCGAGGTGACCATTCTGGCCCACGGGCGTGATCCGTCTGGCACGCCGCGTGTTCTTAGCAGTGCCACGCACACCTTCGCGCAAGGCGAGGTGCAAGGCGAGGTTGCTCTGCCGCTGCCTGCCGAGCTGCGTGCGCGCATCACGCGGTTCGAGATCGCTGGGCAGAGCCATGCCGGTGCCGTGACCCTCTCCGACGATAGCCTCAAACGCCGCGAAGTGGCTCTCATTGCAGGCCGCGACGACCGCGAAGGCCTCGAGCTTTTGTCGCCGCTGCATTATCTTGAGCGGGCCTTGGCCCCCGCCGCCGATATACTGGACGGTGCGCTTACGGATATCCTGCCCGCCAGCCCCAATGTCATTGTTTTGGCCGATGTGGGGACCCTGTCGGGGGCGGAGCAGGCCGCTCTTCTGGACTGGGCCGAGGCGGGTGGCACATTGCTGCGCTTTGCGGGCCCACGCCTTGCGGCGAGCGATGTGTCGCGCTCGGAGGAAGATGCCCTCATGCCCGTGCGTCTGCGCGTGGGCGGGCGCACCGTGGGTGGTGCTATGAGCTGGGGCGCGCCCAAATCCCTCGCGCCCTTTGCCGAGGATAGCCCCTTTGCAGGCCTCGCAATCCCCGATGATGTGACCGTGAATTCGCAGGTTATGGCACAGCCCGACCCCACCTTGGCCGACCGCGTGATCGCGCAGTTGACCGATGGCACGCCTTTGGTGACGCGCAAGCGGATCGGGCAGGGGCAGGTGGTGCTTTTCCACGTCACGGCCAATGCTGAATGGTCTTCTCTGCCGCTCTCGGGGCTTTTCGTGCAGATGCTGGAGCGGTTGGCGATTTCGTCCGCAGCGACCTTGCCGGATGCTGAGGACCTGATCGGCACTACTTGGCAACCTGTTCAGGTGCTCGACGGGTTCGGCAGCTTGCAGGACGGGGGCACCCTGCCCGGTGTGGCGGGGGAGGCGCTTGTCGCGGACGCGCTTGGCCCTGATTTGCGGCCGGGCCTCTATGACGGTCCGGACCGGCGTATCGCGCGCAATGTGGTGGGCGCGGAGGATGTGCTGGAGCCTGTCACATGGCCCGCGCGGGTCCCCGTTGAAGGGCTTGCCCGGCCTGCCGAGGCCCCGCTGGGCGGTTGGCTTCTGGCGGCGGCGCTGCTGTTTCTCACGGCGGATATCCTCGCCTCGCTGGCTCTCTCGGGTCGCCTTATCCCGGCCCGCGCGGCGGCGCTTTTCGCGGCGCTCATGCTCATCGCCCCCGATGCTCAGGCCCGGGCTGCCGCCGAGCAAAGCCAGGCAGCGCTTTCGTCCGAGGTGACGCTGGCCCATGTGCTCACCGGCGATGCGCGGGTGGACGACACCGCCCGCGCGGGCCTTCTGGGGTTGGGTCAGACCCTCTTTTTCCGCACAACGGTCGAACCAGCACCGCCCGTGGGCGTCGATCTGGAGCGTGACGAACTGGCGTTTTACCCGCTGCTTTACTGGCCCATTACACCCGATCAGCCGACGCCCTCGGCAGAAGCCTATGTGCGGCTCAACCAATATCTGCGTTCGGGAGGAATGATCCTTTTTGACACGCGCGATGCAGACATCGCGGCCTTCGGCGCATCTTCGCCCAACGGGGCCAAGCTGCAACGCCTCGCCGCCCCGCTCGACATCCCGCCGCTCGAGCGGGTGCCGCAGGACCATGTGCTCACGCGCACCTTCTATCTGCTTCAGGACTTTCCGGGCCGTCATGCAGGCCGCCCCGTCTGGGTGGAATCCGCCCCTGCCGATGCCGAGCAGATCGAGGGAATGCCGTTTCGAAATCTCAATGACGGGGTGAGCCCGGTGGTGATCGGCGGCAATGATTGGGGCGCCGCCTGGGCCGTGGACGCGCGCGGCAATCCGATGTTTCCCGTCGGGCGCGGCTTTGCCGGTGAGCGGCAGCGCGAGCTGGCCTACCGTTTCGGCGTAAACCTCGTGATGCATGTGCTGACGGGCAATTATAAATCCGATCAGGTCCATGTGCCTGCCCTTCTCGACAGGCTTGGCCAATGACCGGAAGCATCATCTTTGATCCACTTTTGCCAATCTGGCTGATCGCGGCGCTGGGCGGTATGGCGCTGGCCGGGGCGGCCTTGGCACTCTCTCGCGGCCTCTCGGGTTGGGCGCTGCGCGGCCTCGCGGGGATCGTGGTTCTGGCAGCCCTCATGGGCCCCGCTCTTCAGCGTGAGGAACGCGCGGATCTCACTGATATCGTGATCGTCATCGAAGATGAAAGCTCCAGCCAACAGCTTGCCACCCGGGCCGAGGATACCGCCCGCGCCGCCGAGACCTTGGCTGCCCGCATCGCCGCGCGTGACAATACGGAGGTGCGTCGCGTCACCGTGTCGGACGGGTCCGAAAATAGCGGCACGCAGATGATGACCGCGCTGGCCGAGGCGCTGGCGGAGGAGCCGCTGGGGCGTATTGCGGGCATCTTCATGCTGAGCGATGGACGCCTTCATGATATCGAGCGCGCGCCGAACCTGCCCGCGCCGCTGCACCTTTTACACACCGGGCGCACGGGTGATTGGGATCGCCGCCTGATCGTCGAGAACGCGCCCGCCTTCGCCATTCTGGGGGAAGAGATCACGCTGTCCTTGCGTGTGGACGACAGCGGTGACGCGCCGTCGGTGGCCACTGTGCCGCTGGATATATCCGTCGATGGTGAGACGCCCCAGCGCTTTGACGTGCCGGTGAACCAAGAGATCAACCTGCCGCTGATCCTGCCGCATGGGGGGCGCAACGTGCTGCAATTCACTACGCCCTTGGCGGAGGGTGAACTGACGGACCGCAACAATTCCGCGCTTATCCAGATCAACGGCGTGCGTGACCGGCTGAGTGTTCTGTTGGTCTCGGGCGAACCGCATGCGGGTGGGCGCACATGGCGCAACCTTCTGAAATCCGACAGTTCCGTGGACCTCGTGCATTTCACCATCCTGCGTCCGCCGGAAAAGCAGGACGGCGTCCCCGTCCGCGAGTTGAGCCTGATCGCTTTTCCCACGCGTGAGCTTTTCCTTGAGAAGATCGACGATTTCGACCTGATCATCTTTGACCGCTACAAACGGCGCGGGATTCTGCCCTCGCTTTATCTCGACAACGTGCGCAATTACGTGGAGCAAGGCGGCGCGGTCCTGATCAATGCAGGCCCCGATTTCGCCAGCGCCGACAGCCTCTACCGCTCGCCTCTTGAAGCCATCGTGCCCGCGCGCCCCACGGCCCGTGTGATCGAAGAGGGCTACCGCCCCGCCATATCCGAGCTTGGCGCGCGTCATCCGGTGACCGCAGGGTTGGAGCAGATGCACGCAGGCGAGTGGGGCCGCTGGCTGCGGCAGATCGATCTCGACGAGGTGACGGGTGATGTGCTGATGACGGGCGCGGAGGAGCGGCCCTTGCTGGTGCTCGACCGTGTGGGCGAGGGGCGTGTGGCGCTTCTGGCATCCGATCACGCGTGGCTCTGGAATCGGGGCTTTGAGGGGGGCGGGCCGCAGCTCGAACTTCTGCGCCGTCTGGCCCATTGGATGATGAAAGAACCTGAGCTTGAGGAAGAAGCCCTCTGGGCCGAGGCCACAGGCCAGCAGATGTGCATCATCCGCCGCACATTGGAGGAGGGCGCGGGCGATGTGACCATCACAACGCCTCTGGGCGACGAGGTGATCCTGCCGATGGAGGAGGTAAGCCCGGGCCGTTATGAGGCGCTTTATGACGGGCCGGTGATCGGTCTCTACCGTCTTGCCAATGGGGACCAGACGGCTGTGATCGGCCTAGGCCCCGCCGCGCCGGTTGAGTTTGAGCAGACCATGGCGAGTGCGGATATCCTCGCGCCACTTATCGCTGCGACGAATGGCGGCGCGCGCGCGATTGAGGATGGTGTGCCCGCGATCCGCGCCGTGCGTGAGGGACGCCCGGCCTCTGGCAGCACATGGATGGGCATCACCCCGCGCGGGGCTTATCGCACGGCGTCCGTCACCCAGACGGACCTTCTACCCGCGTGGCTGGTTCTCGCGCTGATCTCGGCGCTGATCCTTGGGGGATGGCTGCGCGAGGGGCGGCGTTAAACGCTAGTCGTAATAGCTGATCTTGACGCGTGTCGGCTCCGCGCTTTTCTTCCCGACCGAGCAAAAGGCCCGCACGAAGACTTCGCGGGTGCCGTCCGGCAGCATGATATGCCCGAGGGACCGCGTGAGGGGCTCATTGCTCATGTGGGGAGAGGCAAGCTCGCGCGTCCCCAGCACAGTGCCGTTTGCATCGACCACTTCCCAGCCAGAGGCGTAGTGATCCCAGCCTGTGTCCTTATGAGCCATCGTGACGAAAAAGCGCCAACCCATGCCCTCTTTGACTGCGCGCACCTCAGTGATTTCGGGCGCGCCGGCAAGGGCGGTGAACGGGGCCAAAGAAAGTGCGATGATTAAAGCAAGCTGTTTCATACCGGGTGTTATAACCGATGATCACGTACCTGCACGTCACGTCTATGTGTGAAATATGTCATGGCGTTTCTGTCGGTTCGGGGCCAAGCAGCACTTTGCGCGATTGCGAGGCAAATTCGCGCCGCACGAGGATGAGGCAGACCAGCAGGGTTGCCCCGATCAAGGCCTCCGCCCCCACCAGCCACGCCCCGGCGGCGAGCGCGAAATAGATCGCGCGCAGGCCGCGGTTGAAGCTGCGCGCGGCGGTGATGTTGATCTCGCCTGCCTTGGTGGCCCGCACCGGGGCCAGAGGGTTGTCCGTCTCATTGGGCACGGCGGCCATGATCACGGCGCAATATCCAAAGAGCCGATTCGACCAGACGAACTTGAAAAACGCATTGCCCAGAAAGGCGAGGACCACGAGGATCTTGATTTCCCAAACGATTTCGGGGTCTTGAGGAATGGCCAAATCCCCCGCAAGGCCTATCAGTTGCTCGGTATTGCCCAAAAGCGCCAGACCCGCCCCAAGGGCGATCATCGTGGCCGAGGCGAAAAACGAAGTTCCTTGTCTGAGACTGCTGAGAATCTGCGCATCAAAAATACGCGGATCGCGGGTGACCATATGTACCATCCACGCGCGCCGGTAATTGGCCATGAGATGCGAGACCGAAGGCCATGATTTGCCCGGGTTCTCAATAAGATACCCAGACAGAAGCCATAGCCCGACCAAGAGGGTCATCGCGGCAAAATCCAGTGGGGTGAAGAGGCCAAGACGGCTGAGTAAATCCATGTGATACTCATACCGCCGCCTCGCTCTGCTTGCCAGAGGGACAAATTGGTTATATTTTATTACCAATAGGTGCTGTGCCGCGATTGAGCACTTCAAGCCAAAGGCGAAACGCTTCAAAAGGAGCCCCCGATGCAGATGCCAACACCCGATGCCGGAATCTTGGCGCGCAAGGCCGAGATTGTCGCCGCACTTCAGGCGGCTTTGCCCGCAGGTGCGGTGATTTCCGAGGAGGCGCAGACACGCGCCTATGAGTGTGATGCGCTCACCGCCTATCGCTGTCCACCACTCGCCGTTGTCCTGCCGGCCAGCACCGAGGAGGTCGCCGCCGCGCTCAAGGTCTGCCACCGGATGGGCGTGCCTGTGGTGCCGCGAGGTTCGGGGACGTCGCTTGCGGGCGGGGCCTTGCCGACGGGTGATTGTGTCATTCTTGGCGTGGCGCGTCTCAACGATGTGTTGGAGACGGATTACGAGAACCGTTTCATCCGGGTGCAGTCTGGCCGCACCAATCTGAGCGTCACCGGCGCTGTGGAGGAGAACGGGTTTTTTTATGCGCCCGATCCCAGCAGCCAGTTGGCCTGCGCCATCGCGGGCAATATCGCGATGAATTCGGGTGGGGCGCATTGCCTAAAATACGGCGTGACGACGAATAATCTCATGGGCGTCACGATGGTGATGATGGACGGCACCGTGACGGAGATCGGTGGCGCGCATCTGGATGCGGGCGGGCTGGATTTGCTGGGTGTGATCTGCGGCTCGGAAGGGCAGCTGGGCGTGGTGACGGAAGCCACTTTGCGTATCCTGGCCAAGCCCGAAGGCGCGCGGCCCGTGCTGATCGGATATGACAGCAATGAGGTCGCGGGCGCGTGTGTCTCGGACATCATCAAGGCGGGCGTTCTGCCCGTCGCGATCGAGTTCATGGACCGCCCGTGCATTCGCGCGACTGAGGCGTTTGCCCATGCGGGCTATCCTGATTGCGAGGCGCTTTTGATCGTTGAGGTCGAGGGCAGCCCCGCTGAGATTGACGAGCAGCTTGCGATCATTCTGGAGATTGCCGAGCGCCATAACCCCGTTGAGCTGCGTCAGAGCACGTCTGCCGAGGAGAGCGCGAAAATCTGGCTGGGCCGCAAATCCGCCTTTGGCGCGATGGGCCAGATCGCGGATTACATGTGCCTTGATGGCACGATCCCTGTCAGCCAGCTTCCCTTGGTTCTGCGCCGTATTGGCGAGATGAGCGACAAGTTCGGCCTCAAGGTCGGCAATGTGTTCCACGCAGGCGACGGGAACATGCACCCGCTGATCCTTTATGACGCGAACAAGCCCGGTGATCTGGAACTCTGCGAGGAGTTTGGCGCGGAGATCCTGAAGCTTTGCGTCGAGGTAGGAGGCTGTTTGACCGGGGAGCATGGCGTGGGAATCGAGAAGCGCGATCTGATGGATTACCAATATGCGCCCGGCGATCTGGATATTCAGATGGCGGTGAAGGACGTGTTCGACCCTGAATGGCTTTTGAA
Source organism: uncultured Shimia sp. (assembly GCA_937881735.1). GTDB lineage: Bacteria > Pseudomonadota > Alphaproteobacteria > Rhodobacterales > Rhodobacteraceae > Roseovarius. Next base: position 2,984 of record CALGEH010000035.1, on the reverse strand, counting down.
CCCCGCCAAAGTCTTTCCTTTGGGACGCAGCGAAGCGCGCCGGATTGCGGCAGAGTGAGCACGACCACTACAGGTATTTCAGAACAGAAAGTAACCAGATGACACCGGACACGGAAGCCGCCCTTGCGGAGATGATCACGGCGGCAACCGCGTCGCTACGCATATGCGGTGGTGGCACGCGGCCCATTGGCGCGCCCGCCCTCCGCGCGGCGCTCAGCACCTCCGCGCTTTCGGGGATCGAGCTCTATGAGCCGGGTGCCATGACGCTCGTGGTGCGCGCAGGAACACCCGTGGCCGAGGTGGATGCGGCGCTTGCCGAAGAAGGCCAGCGGCTCGCGTTTGAGCCGATGGATCACCGCGTGCTTTTGGGCACGTCCGGCACGCCAACGATTGGCGGTGTGGTGGCGAGCAATGCCTCGGGGCCGCGACGCATTCAGACGGGTGCCTGCCGGGATCATTGTTTGGGCGTGCGGTTTGTTGATGGGCAGGGGCGCGTCTTGAAGAATGGCGGGCGTGTTATGAAGAATGTCACCGGCTATGATCTGGTGAAGCTGATGGCGGGCAGTTACGGCACGCTTGGCGTCTTGACCGAGGTATCGCTCAAGGTTCTGCCGATTGCGCGCAGCACCGGCACGTTGATTGCCAATGGGCTGGATGACGCGCGCGCTGTGAAGGCGCTGAGTGCGGCGCTGGGCACACCCTATGACGTGACCGGCGCGGCGCATGTCGCGGGCGGGCGCACGATGGTGCGGCTCGAAGGGTTCGAGGCATCGGTGAAGTATCGCGGGGCGCAGATGGTCGAGGTTTTGGCCCCGTTTGGCGCTTTCAAGCTGGATCTGGACGCGGCCGCATTTTGGGAAGATATCCGCGATGTGCGTGCCTTGGCAGGTGAGTCGGGCGATGTCTGGCGGCTGTCAGTGAAGCCGTCGGATGCGCCGGGTCTTGTGGCGACGTTGCCGGGGGCGGAGGCGGTGTATGACTGGGGCGGTGGCCTCGTCTGGCTGCGCGTCCCGAGCGGCATGGATTTGCGCGCCAGCCTTGGTGATTTCAAAGGCCACGCGACCCTCATGCGGGCCGCACCCGAGACCAAAGCGCGGCTTGGTGCCTTCCACCCGCAGCCCGCACCACTGGCCGTGATAGAGGCGGGCCTGCGCGCGCGGTTTGATCCCAAGGGCCTCTTCAATCCGGGTCTGATGGCCCCCGCAGCCGAAGAGGCGGTGATCTGAGATGCAAACAACATTTACCCCTGAACAACTGACAGACCCCGGCACCGCCCGCGCGAATGAGATTTTGCGCACCTGCGTGCATTGCGGGTTCTGCACGGCTACGTGCCCGACCTATCAAGTGCTGGGCGATGAGTTGGACAGCCCGCGTGGCCGGATTTACCTCATCAAAGACATGCTGGAGAATGAGCGTGTGCCCGATGCGAAGACTGTGGGCCATATCGACAAATGCCTGAGTTGTCTGGCCTGTATGACCACCTGTCCGTCGGGCGTGCATTATATGCATCTGGTTGATCATGCGCGCGAATATATCGAACAAAAATACAAGCGCCCCTTCTCGGATCGCGCGCTGCGTTGGGTGCTTGCGCGCATCCTGCCTTATCCGATGCGGTTCCGTGTGGCCCTTCTGGGCGCCAAGATCGGGCGACCCTTTGCGCGGCTGCGCGCGATGCTGGAGATGGCCCCGAAACAAGTGCCGCCGGTGAGCCGCAATGACGACCCGCAGAGCTTTGCGCCACACGGCGCGCGCAAGAAGCGCGTGGCGCTGATGACGGGATGTGCGCAAAAAGCGCTCAATACGGATATCAACGATGCCACCATTCGGCTGCTCACGCGGCTGGGGTGTGAGGTGGTGGTGGCCAAGGGCGCGGGCTGTTGCGGCGCGCTTACCCATCACATGGGCAAAACATCCGAGAGCCACGGGACGGCGGCGAAGAATATCCGCGCATGGGCGGCTGAGATGGACGGGGATGGCCTTGATGCCATCGTGATCAACACCTCCGGCTGCGGCACGACGGTGAAGGATTACGGGCATATGTTCCGGGGTGGCCCACTGGCGGCAGATGCCGAACGGGTATCGTCGCTTGCCATGGATGTGTCGGAAATCCTGATGCAGCTGGACCTGCCCGAGGGGGACGACAAGGGCCTTACCGTGGCCTATCACGCCGCCTGCTCGCTCCAGCATGGGCAGCAGATCAAGACCTATCCGAAAGACCTGCTAAAACGTGCGGGCTTTACGATCGTGGAGCCTAAGGATTCACATCTGTGCTGCGGATCGGCGGGGACCTATAACCTTATGCAGCCTGAGATTTCCAAGCAGCTCAAGGTCCGCAAGGTGCAAACGCTGGAGGCCAAAAACCCCGATGTGATTGCGGCGGGCAACATTGGGTGCATGATGCAGATCGGTGGCGGAACGGCCGTGCCGATCGTGCATACGGTCGAGCTTCTGGACTGGGCCACAGGCGGGCCGATGCCGCCCAAGATATGCGAAGGTGCGAGCGTCACTGAACCGCAAGTTCCAAACCTGCGAATGCCTGCTTAAACCGCTCAAATTTCGCCCTAAACCGCTGCTAGATCTTGCCTTCTGATCCTGTATGCGGAGAGTTTTATGCGGCGTTTCATTGCTTTGGTTCTGGCCTGCGCGCTTGTGCCTCTTGTCGCATATGCGGAGCAAACGGCGCTCAAGCGGCTTGATACCGGCGATGACGGGCGCGGCTGGGAGGCTGTGGGACGGCTCGATCTGGGCGGCAAGGGGTTTTGCACCGGAGCGCTCATTGCGCCTGATCTGGTGCTGACGGCGGCGCATTGCGTCTATGACCGCGCAAACCGCCCTGTGGCACCCGAGGCCATCACCTTCAGCGCGGGTCTGCGCGACGGCGCGTTCATCTCGCAAAGCGGTGTGGCGCAAGTTGCAGCTCACCCGGGCTATGTCCCAGGCTATGCGCTGAGCGCCGAGATGATCCGGCATGATACAGCCCTTTT
>CALGEH010000034.1 GCA_937881735.1 uncultured Shimia sp. | reverse complement strand
TGCATCCGCACCCGCAATTCGGCGGCACGATGAACAACAAGGTTGTCTACAACCTGCATTACGCCTTCTACAACATGGGCTTTACCGTGCTGCGGTTCAATTTCCGCGGCGTGGGACGCTCTCAGGGCGAATATGATCAGGGCGTAGGCGAGTTGAGCGATGCAGCCTCCGCTCTGGATTATCTACAATCGATGAACGCCAACTCCAAGCATTGCTGGGTCGCAGGCTTTTCATTCGGTGCGTGGATCGGGATGCAGCTTTTGATGCGCCGCCCGGAGATCACAGGCTTCATTTCTGTGTCGCCGCCCGCCAACATGTACGACTTTTCCTTCCTCGCGCCCTGCCCGGCGTCCGGCCTCATCATCAATGGGACGAATGATCGCGTGGCCCCACCGGCAGACACGACCACGCTGGTGAATAAGCTGCACGAGCAGCAGGGCATCACCGTGCAGCATGACGAGTTGGACGGTGCGGGGCATTTCTTTGAAGAGCCCCATATGGATGTGATGATCAACAACGTCACCGGTTATGTGAAGCGCCGCCTGACGGAAGGGACGCGCTGAGCGATGGGGGTTGCCGAAGATCTCGCGGACCAATTGGCGCAAGAGGCGCTCAAAGCCGAAGAACTGACCGGGGATGAGCGGATCGTCGATGATCTGGCCAATCTGATGGGGGCCACATCGCAAACCGCCGAGGAGGCGTTTCTCACAGCCGTGCGCGTCCGGCGCGCAAACATCAAGGCGCGCGCCATGCTTGTTGCGCGCATCAAGGCCTTCAAGGCGACGCAGCAGACCGACACCTGATCCAAAGGAGCGCCTTACGGCGCGCTGGTTTTGTGGGGTGTCGCCCTGTGGCGGGCCGGGCATCTCGGGAGCGAGGGTAGCGCGTGCTTGGGCGTTTTTTTGAGTATTTGGACTAAGAAGAAGCAAGAGACGCGGTCAGGCCTTCTTGCGGCTTTTCTTCGCGGCGATGACTTTTTCGGCCAGATCGCGCGCGATGGCGAACGCACCTTTGATCTTGTCGGATTCCTTGCGCCAATCGCGCCGCACGACGATCTTGTTGTCGCGGAGTTTCGCGAGGCCATTTTGCTCTTCGATGAACTCTACAAGGCCCTCAGGCGAGGCGAATTTATCGTTGTGGAACTGGAGCGTGGCGCCTTTTGGGCCGCCATCGAGCTTGGCGATGCCCGCCTTTTTGCACATCGATTTGATGCGCACGACGAGCATGAGCATGTTCACTTCCTTGGGCAGTTTGCCGAAACGGTCAATGAGCTCAGCGGCGAAGCCTTCCAACTCCACCTTGCTTTGCAGGCCGCTGAGCCGCCGGTAGAGGCCGAGGCGCACATCAAGATCGGGCACGTAATCCTCGGGGATCAGCACCGGCACGCCGAGGTTGATTTGTGGCGCCCATTGCGTATCGGCCTCGCTGAGGCCTTCCATCTCGCCCGCTTTGATCTTGGCAATCGCCTCTTCCAGCATGGATTGGTAAAGCTCGTAGCCCACGTCGCGCATCTGGCCGGATTGCTCCTCGCCCAGAAGGTTGCCCGCGCCGCGAATGTCGAGATCCTGGGAGGCCAGCGTAAAGCCTGCACCGAGCGTATCGAGGCTTCCGAGCACGCGGAGGCGTTTTTGCGCCGTGGTGGTGAGTTTCATCCGCGGTTTGGTTGTCAGGTAAGCGTAGGCGCGCGTTTTGGAGCGGCCTACCCGCCCCCGGATCTGGTAGAGTTGGCTCAGGCCGAACATATCCGAGCGATGGATGACCATCGTGTTGGCTGTGGGGATATCGAGGCCGGATTCGACAATTGTTGTGGCCAGAAGGATGTCGTATTTACCGTCGTAGAAGGCGTTCATACGGGTGTCGAGCTCGCCCGCCGCCATCTGGCCATGGGCGATGAGGTAGTTCAGCTCAGGCACTTGGTTTTCCAAAAACGCTTCGATCTCGGGCAGGTCGGTGATGCGCGGGACCACGTAAAAGCTTTGCCCACCGCGGTAATGCTCGCGCAGAAGCGCCTCGCGGATGGTGACTGTGTCGAACTCGCTCACATAGGTGCGGATCGAGAGGCGGTCGACGGGGGGCGTGCCGATGATGCTGAGGTCACGCACGCCGGAGAGGCTAAGCTGCAATGTGCGGGGAATGGGTGTCGCAGAGAGCGTAAGCACATGCACGTCCGAACGCAGGGCCTTCAGGCGCTCCTTGTGGCTGACGCCGAAGCGTTGCTCTTCGTCGATCACCAGAAGGCCAAGATTGGCGAAGCGGATGGATTTGGCCAAAAGCGCATGGGTGCCGACGACGATATCGACCTGACCGCGCGCAAGGCCCTCGCGGGTCGCTGCGGCCTCCTTGGCGCTGACAAAACGCGACAGGGGCCGGACGGTGATGGGAAAGCCGCGGAACCGCTCGGCGAAGCTCTTGTAATGCTGGCGCGCAAGCAAGGTCGTGGGCGCGATCACGGCCACCTGCAGGCCGGACATCGCCGCCGCAAAGGCCCCACGCATGGCCACTTCGGTCTTGCCGAAGCCCACATCGCCGCAGATCAGGCGATCCATCGGGGTGCCCGCCTGCAGGTCGGCCATCACGTCCTCGATGGCGCGCAATTGGTCGTCGGTTTCCTCATACGGGAATCGGGCGGAAAACTCCTCCCACGCGTGATGCTCGGGATCCAGCACGGGGGCGGTGCGCAAGGCACGTTCGGCAGCGAGGCGGATGAGCTTATCGGCCATCTCGCGGATCCGCTCTTTGAGCTTGGCCTTTTTCGATTGCCACGCACCACCGCCAAGCTTGTCCAGAAGCCCCTCTTCGTGGCCGAATTTGCTCAGCAGTTCGATGTTCTCGACGGGCAGATACAGTTTTGAATTCTCTGCATATTCCAGCACGAGACATTCATGTGCCGCCCCGAGCGCCGTGATCACCTCAAGCCCGTGATACCGCCCCACCCCATGATCCACATGCACGATCAGATCACCGGGGCTGAGCGCGTTGGCCTCGGTCAGGAAATTCTCGGCGCGGCGGCGGCGTTTGGGCGCGCGGATGAGGCGGTCGCCCAGGATATCCTGTTCTGCGATGACGGTGAGGTGACCGTGGCCCATCGGACCTTCAAACCCCTGCTCAACGCCCCAAACGGCCAGATGGAGGCCGGATTTGCCCACCCGCTTGGCGGATTTGACCGTGACAGGCCCAAGGAGGCCCTCATCCGCCAGAAGGCCCTCCATACGCTCGCGCGCACCCTCGGAGTAGCTTGCCAGCAACACCGGCCCCTTGACCATTTGCGCGGTGATATGTTCCTTCAAAGCGCCGAAAAGGCTGATGGATTCCTGCTGTCGCTCGGGCGCGAAGCTGCGCCCGATACGCCCCCCGGCATCCGTGACACCCACACCCGTGGCTTGCGGCAGGACGGATAACTGCACGGCACGGCGCGGCGCAAGGGCTTGGGTCCATGCCGAGTCATTCAGGTAGAGCAGCTCCGGCGGCACGGGTTTATAGACGCTATCACTGGGCCCCTTGGCGCTCAGCGCATGGCGACGCGCATCGTGTTGATCCGCGATACTGTCCCAACGCGCCAGCCGCGAAGGGGTGAGTGCGTCGTCCATCACGACAGGCGCGCCCGGCAGGTAATCCATCAAAGTCTCAAGGCGCTCGTAGAAAAACGGCAGCCAATGCTCCACGCCTTGATGTTTGCGCCCGGCGCTCACCGCCTCGTAAAGCGGATCATCCGTGCCGGCCGAGCCGAACTCGATCCGGTAGTTTTGCCGAAACCGGGTGATGCCGGCGTCGTCGAGGATCACCTCGGAGACCGGGGCAAGCTCGATCGCCTGAAGCTGCGCGGTGGTGCGCTGTGTCGCGGGATCGAACCGGCGGATACCGTCGAGCACATCGCCAAAGAGGTCGAGCCGCACAGGCCCGCCCGGCCCCGGCGGGAAGATGTCGATGATCCCGCCGCGCACGGCGTAATCTCCGGGCTCGGTCACCGTGGGGGATTGCACAAACCCCATCCGCACGAGAAAGGCGCGCAAAGCGGCCTCGTCGATCTGTTGGTTCACCTGCGCGGAAAACGCGGCCTCACGCAGCACATCGCGCGGCGGGATACGTTGCATCGCGGCCCCGAGCGTGGTCAGCAGGACAAACTCGGAGGGCCCGCCATGCACAAGCGTGGCCAGCGTCGCCATCCGCGTGGCCGAGATATCGGCATTGGGCGACACGCGATCATAAGGCAGGCAATCCCAGCCGGGAAACATCAAGACCGGCAATTCGGGGGCGAAGAACCTGAGCGCCGACGCCATGGCCGCCATGCGCTTGTCATCGCGCGCCACATGGATCACGCCACCGTTTGCGGCCTCTTTGAGGACGAGCTGCGCGTCAAACCCTTCGGGCGCGCCTGACACTGTCAGGGAAGCAGGTCCAGCCATCCCAGCGCCCTCAGATTCCGAGGACCGAGGCCGAGAGGTTTTGAAGCATCCCCCACATCGCGGTAATGAAGATCGACACGACCCCGATAAGCTGCACAATCGTGCGATGCTTGTGCAGCCGCTTGATCAACGCCTCGCCCTCGAGCGCCTGCGCCTCGATCCGGGTGGCGGTGGCCACGGACAAAAGCCACACGATCCCCACAGGCACGCCCAGCAAGAACACAGCTTGGGCGAATTCACGTTTGTATACGAACCCCATGAGCACCAGAACCGTCAGCAGGAAAAACCCGAACGCGGCGAGCAATAGCCCCGATTCCCGCGCGATATAGAGGGTGCGGTCAACGTTAATCCGCACCAGCGTCTCCATATCCTCAAGCGCTTGGCCCTGCTGCTTGCGGGCGCGGATCACGAGATCCCACGGCACCCCCAAAACCCAATGGCTGACGGTGGACCATAGCACAGCCAGGGCAATCCAGAACCAAAGGTTACTGAAACTGCGCATGTCGATGAGTTCGAAAACGGTGATGTACCAGTCCATGGCCTGCCCGCGATTGCCTTGAGCGCCTCTCATACCGCCGCCGCGCGGCAATTCCTACCCCTTGAGATGCGGCAATTTACATGGCACTTAAATGCCACCCCGATAAGGAATTGCCCAATGCGCCCGACCCAAGCCCCCTTCCCCGCCACACGCCTGCGCCGCACGCGCCAAAACGCGTCCATTCGCGCGCTGGTGGCCGAGAACAGCCTGAGTGCGTCGGATTTCATCTGGCCAGTCTTTGTGCGGAGTGGCGAGGGGATCGAGGAGCCAGTGCCCTCCATGCCCGGCGTCCTGCGCCGCAGCGTGGATAAGGTGGTCGAAGCCGCGCGCGAAGCCGCCGATCTGGACATCCCCGTGATTTGCCTCTTTCCCTACACCGATGCCAACAACCGCACCGCAGATTGCGCCGAGGCGTGGAACCCCGACAATCTCAGCAACCGCGCCACCCGCGCGATCAAGGCGGCTGTGCCCGAAATTTCAATCATGACCGACGTGGCGCTCGACCCCTACTCGGATACCGGCCATGACGGGTTCGTGGTGGATGGCGAGATCATCAACGATGAAACGGTCGAGGCTCTGATGCGCCAAGCGCTGAGCCAGGCCGAGGCGGGTGTGGATATCATCGGCCCCTCGGACATGATGGATGGGCGCATCGGAGCAATCCGGCAAGCGCTTGAGGGTGCGGGCCACCGCAATGTGATGCTTCTGAGCTATGCTGCCAAATATGCCAGCGCCTTTTACGGCCCCTTCCGCGATGCGGTGGGCGCATCAGGCGCCTTGAAGGGCGACAAACGGACCTACCAGATGAACCCGGCCAATACCGATGAGGCGATGCGCCTGATCGAGCGCGACCTCGCAGAGGGCGCGGATATGGTGATGGTGAAACCCGGCATGCCCTATCTCGACATTTGCCGCCGCGCGAAAGAGACGTTCGGCGCGCCCACATTTGCCTATCAGGTGTCGGGCGAATACGCGATGATCATGGCCGCCGCACAAAACGGCTGGATTGACGGCGACAAGGCGATGGAAGAAAGCCTCATGGCCTTCAAACGCGCAGGTTGCGACGGAATCCTGACCTATTTCGCCCCCGCCATGGCCCGGCGCCTGGCCAAAGCCCGCGCCTGAGCGGCGCGATCTCGCCTAAAACGTGCAAAACGGGGTGACATTGCGCGCTCTTCCGCCTATAATTTTGCTCAAATCGGGCGCCCGAACGCCTGGCATGTACATGTATCAGGCAACAAACAGGCATATATTATGAGCAATCTCACCAGACGCGGGGTTATGCTGGGCGCAGCGGCAACCGGCCTCACCACGATGGCAGCATGTGGCAACGGTATTGGCAGTCCTGGCCCCCAAGTGATCGACGCGCGCGTCGATGCCACACTGAACTACCTCTACTCCAACTTCCCCGGCACGCAGGATCTGGCCAGCAAGTCGACAGGTATCCTGGTGATGCCATTGGTCACCGAGGCCGGGCTTGGCATCGGCGGCGGCTACGGGCGCGGCGCGTTGCAGATCAACGGTGCTACGGTGGATTACTATTCCGCCACCAAAGGCAGCATCGGGTTACAAATTGGTGCGCAGCAATTCGCCCACGTACTGTTTTTCATGACCGATGAGGCGCTTGCAGGTTTCCGGCGCTCCTCAGGCTGGGCCGCTGGTGCGGATGTTGAATATGTCTTCCGCGATCAGGGCGAGAATATCCGCGCCGAGACAACCACCTCTGTCGCGCCGGTAAATGCTGTGATCTTCGGTCAGGCCGGGCTTCTGGCCGGGGCCTCGCTCGAAGGTATGAAATATACACGCATCATCCCGTAAAAACTGCCCACTTGGCCCGTGTGGGCCCTTCTCGGCATTTGGGCGGTCACCGCGTTGCTGGCCGCCTAATTAATTTCATTTAAAATCAGGTGGTTGATATCATCCAGCGAGGGGATAACGTCGACCAGCCGATGGGTCATTGCACCCTATA
>CALGEH010000033.1 GCA_937881735.1 uncultured Shimia sp. | reverse complement strand
AGGCAAAGGTGCCGCCAGCCTTGACGGCAAGATGATCGACGCGGCCTCCGAGCGGATGGCGAATAACGTCCTCACCGTCGCGGATGCAATTGTCGCGAAGAACGGAGGCTAAGCATATGGATATCCACGAGTATCAGGCCAAAGACCTGCTCAAGCGCTTTGGGGTCAACGTACCCCGTGGCGGCATCGCCTATAGCCCCGAGCAGGCTGTGTATCGCGCCCGCGAGCTTTCGGGTGAGAAATGCGTCGTCAAGGCGCAAATCCATTCCGGAGCGCGCGGCAAAGCGGGCGGCGTGCGGATTTGTTCCTCGGATGACGAGATTTCCGACGCCGCCAGCTGGATGCTGGGCCGCAAGCTGGTCACGCACCAAACCGGCCCGCAAGGCAAGATGGTGAGCCGCCTCTATGTTGAGGAAGCCACTGACATCGCGCAGGAAATCTACCTTGGCTTCGTGATGGACCGCACCGAAGAGCGTGTCGTCGTCGTGGCCTCCGCCCAAGGCGGGATGGAGATCGAGGAGATTTCCGAGAACGAGCCCGACAGCATCATTCGCTCCGTGGTGGACCCTGCCGTCGGTATGCAAAACTTCCAGGCGCGCGAGATTGCCTTTCAGCTGGGCCTCGACGCTTCGCTGATCAATCAGGCCACCAAGACCATCATCGGTGCCTACCGCGCGATGGAAGAGCTTGACGCGAGCATGGTCGAGATCAACCCGCTCGTGGTGACCGGCGGCGGCGAAATCGTCGCCCTCGACGCCAAACTGAGCTTCGACAACAATGCCCTCTTCCGTCGCCCGAAAATCTCCGAGCTGCGCGACAAGAGCCAGGAAGATCCGCGCGAGACCTATGCCGAGGATCGCGGGCTTAACTATATCGGCCTTGAGGGCGAAATCGGTTGTATCGTGAATGGTGCGGGCCTCGCCATGGCCACGCTCGACATGATCAAGATGGCGGGCGGCGAGCCGGCGAACTTCCTCGATGTGGGCGGCGGGGCAAGCCCTGAGCGTGTGCTCATGTCCTTCAAGGCGGTTCTGAATGATCCGAATGTGGAAGCCATCCTCGTGAACATCTTCGCCGGGATCAACCGCTGCGACTGGATCGCCGAAGGCGTTGTGCGCGCAGTGCAGGAGCTGGAACTGACCATGCCTCTCGTCGTGCGCCTGTCGGGCACGAATGTGGATGAGGGCCGCGCCCTGATCAACGAAAGCAGGCTCAACATCATCACGGCCGACACGTTGGCCGAGGCAGCTGACAAGGTGGTCGCCGCGTGGAAAGACGCGCGCAGCAAGAACGGAGGGGCGGTCTGATGGCAATCCTGATCAACAAAAACAGCAAGGTTCTGGTCACAGGCCTCACCGGGCGGATCGGCAGCTTTCACGCCTCCGAAATGGCCGAATACGGCACCAATGTCGTGGGTGGCGTGACCCCCGGCAAGGGTGGCAGCACCCATAACGGCCTCCCGGTGTTCAACACCGTCAAAGGCGCTGTGGCCGAGACGGGGGCCGATCTCGTGATCGCCTTCGTGCCTCCGCCCTTCGCCGCCGACAGCATCATGGAAGCCGCGGATGCCGGCATCAAGACCTGCGTGTGTATCGCCGATGGCATTCCCACACAGGACATGATCCGCGTGAAGCGCTACATGCGCCGCTACAAGGCCGAGAGCAAAATGCGCCTTATCGGGCCAAACTGCGCCGGGATAATCACCCCAGGCCAGGCCTTCGCGGGCCTCATGCCGCCCCATATCTATCTGCCGGGACGTGTTGGTATCGTGGGCCGCTCGGGCACTCTGGGCTACGAGGCCGCGAGCCAGATGAAGAGCTACGGTATCGGCGTATCTTCCTCGATCGGCATTGGCGGCGACCCGATCAACGGCTCCAGCTTCCGCGATATTCTCGAGCTTTTCGAGAATGATCCCGACACGGATGCGGTTGTCATGGTCGGCGAGATCGGCGGCCCGCAGGAGGCAGAGGCGGCGGAATATATCCGCGACCACATGACCAAGCCGGTTGCCGCCTATATCGCGGGTCTGTCGGCCCCCAAGGGGCGGACGATGGGCCATGCGGGGGCCATCGTGTCGGCCTTCGGCGAAAGCGCGCAGGAAAAGGTCGAGATCCTGGGCCAAGCGGGGGTCACAATCGTGCCCACCCCATCGGCCTTTGGCGAGACCGTGCAAAAAATGCTGGCCTAAACCTGAGGACCCAAGCGTGCGAGGCGCGTTTTGTGCCTCTGAAGCGCCGGTGGAGATATCCTTCTCCACCGGCGTTTTTGCATGCGCGCTCTGTGGCGCAAAAACCCCGCCTTATTTCTGCCATCTTTGCGCCCCACCACCGCCCTGAACCGCGGCAAACCTGAAAGAATAGGCAGAAAGACCCTTTGGCACATGTCGGTTGGGTCGCAAATTAGGAGGCACGCAAGATGCCCAAGACGAGCACCACCCCCCGCCCCGCGTCCAAAACCCAGACTGCGGCTGCGCAATCTGCGCCCAAGCCCGCACCGCAATCCACACCGCGCCAGATCATCACGGATTTTGCAAGCATCTGATCCCGCCTGCGCGGCTGATCTTGCCCCCAAACGCAAAAAAGGCAGCCCATTACGGGCTGCCTTTCCAAGGCCGTTTCCGGCTCATTTCACAGCTGCGGATTAGCCGGCAAGCTCAAGCCCGGAGAAGAAATAAGCGATCTCTTCGGCCGCCGTCTCAGGCGCGTCCGAGCCGTGGACCGAGTTCTCGCCAACGCTTTCTGCAAAATCCGCGCGCACGGTGCCGGGGGCCGCATCGGCAGGGTTTGTTGCACCCATAACTTCGCGGTTCTTGGCGATTGCGCCCTCGCCTTCCAGAACCTGCACGACCACTGGCCCCGAGGCCATGAATTCGCACAGCTCGCCGTAGAACGGACGCTCGGAATGCACCGCGTAGAACTGCCCGGCTTGCGCCATGGTCAGCTGAATGCGCTTTTGCGCTACGATGCGCAGGCCTGCGTCTTCGAACTTTGCGTTGATCTTGCCGGTCAGGTTGCGTTTGGTTGCATCGGGTTTGATGATGCTCAGCGTGCGTTCAGTCGCCATGATATGCCTCTTTTGAGTAAAGGGAGCTTGGGCCCATCGCCCCGCCCCGTGATGGATCGCGGCCCCGATACCATGCGCGCCTTGGCATGAAAAGCGTGGATTGACGCGGGCTGCTGCTTGCGGCACTTGGGGCCTCATGCTGCGCATTTCAGATATCTCATATTCCGTCGCGGGTCGCCCGCTGATCGAGAACGCCACCGTGTCCATCCCGGATGGGCACAAGGTCGGCATTGTCGGGCGCAACGGCACGGGCAAAACGACGCTCTTTCGCCTCATCCGGGGCGAATTGGCGCTGGATTCGGGCGAGATCAGCATGCCTTTGCGAGCCCGCATCGGCGGTGTGGCGCAAGAGGTGCCAGGCAACGAGGTGAGCCTGATCGACACGGTGCTGGCCGCCGATGTGGAGCGCGCGAGCCTGTTGGCCGAATCCGAGACAGCTCAGGACGCCGCCCGCATTTCCGAGATTCAGACCCGGCTGGCCGATATCGACGCATGGGGCGCGGAGGCGCGCGCGGCCTCGATCCTCAAAGGGCTGGGCTTTGGCGACAAAGAGCAACGCATGCCCTGCTCCGCCTTCTCGGGCGGCTGGCGTATGCGTGTGGCGCTCGCCGCAGTTCTCTTTTCGCAGCCTGATCTCTTGCTGCTCGATGAGCCGACCAACTATCTCGACCTTGAAGGCGCTTTGTGGCTTGAGACCTATCTCGCCAAATACCCCCACACCGTGCTGATCGTGAGCCATGATCGCGGGCTTCTGAACCGCGCCGTGGGTGAGATCATGCACTTGGAGGACCGCAAGCTCACGCTTTATAATGGTGGCTATGACACGTTCGCGCGCACCCGTGCCGCGCGGCTCGCTGCCGCCGAATCCGAGGCGCGCAAGCAAGACGCCCGCCGCGCGCATCTGCAAAGCTTCGTGGACCGTTTCCGCGCCAAGGCCTCCAAGGCGGTGCAGGCGCAATCGCGCCTCAAGATGATCGAGAAGATGACCCCGATCACCACCCCGCAAGAGGCCGCGCTCAAGAAATTCACCTTCCCCTCGCCCGAGGAGTTGTCACCGCCGATCATCTCGATGGAGGGTGCATCGGTCGGATATGGCGATACCGTGGTCCTGTCACGCCTCAACCTGCGCATTGATCAAGACGACCGGATCGCCCTTCTCGGCACCAATGGCGAGGGCAAATCCACCTTGTCCAAGATGCTTGCGGGCAAGCTGGAGCGGATGACAGGCGCGATGACCACCTCGTCCAAGCTGCGCGTGGGCTATTTCGCGCAGCATCAGGTCGAAGAGCTGCATGTTGACGAGACCCCCATCGACCATATCCGCCGCCTGCGCCCCACCGAGACGCCGTCGCGCCTGCGCGCGCGGCTGGGGGGCTTTGGCATCGGAGCCGAGCAGGCGGAAACGCTCGTTGGCAAGCTCTCGGGTGGGCAAAAGGCGCGGCTGTCGCTGATGCTCGCCACGATCGACGCGCCACATATGTTGATCCTCGATGAGCCGACCAACCACCTTGATATTGAAAGCCGCGAGGCGCTCGTGGAGGCGCTCACCGCCTATAGCGGCGCTGTGATCCTCGTGAGCCACGATATGCACCTTCTGAGCCTCGTGGCCGACCGGCTCTGGCTGGTCAAGGACGGGCGCGTAGCCCCCTATGAGGGTGATCTGGAGAGCTACCGAGCCATGCTGCTGGCCTCTGATACGCCGATGAAAAAGCCCAAAGAAGCCAAGCCCAAACGCCCCTCGCGCGACGCGATCCTTGCGCTGCGCGCGGACGTTAAGAAATGCGAACAGCGCGTTGAAAAGCTGAATGAAATGGGCGACAAGCTGGCCAAGAAGTTGGCTGATCCGCGCATGTATGACGACGGCAAATCCGACGAGGCCGCCGTGTGGCAGCGCAAGTATTCCGAAGTCATGGAAGCCCAGGAGCGCGCCGAGATGATGTGGGTCAAAGCGCTGGAAAAGCTGGAGAAGGCCGAGGCCTGAGTCTGCTTGACTTCCGCGCCTCCGGGCGCGAGTGAGGATCATGGACACCGCCTTTCTCATCACCACGTTCGTCACGCTTTTCATTATCCTTGATCCAATCGCGCTGACGCCGATGTTTGTGGCCCTGACCCAAGGGCTGACCCCGGCGCAGGGGCGCAGCGTGGGTCTCAGGGCATGTGTGACTGCGTCCATCATCCTGATCATCTTCGCGCTGGCCGGTGAATCCGTGCTTGGATTTATCGGCATCTCCATGCCCGCGTTCCGTATTGCAGGCGGGCTTTTGCTCTTCCTAACAGCGCTTGAGATGCTGTTCGAGAGACGCACCAAGCGGCGCGAGGATCAGGCGGATATCGATGATTTCCCCGATCCGTCAATCTTTCCGTTGGCCATGCCGCTGCTTGCCGGGCCCGGCGCCATTGCCTCCGTAATCCTTCTCTCGGGGCAACAGCCGGGATTCACCGGGGCCTTCTGGGTGATTGGGGTCATGCTTTCGGTGATGGTCATCGTGTTTGTGTTCTTCCTCTCTGCGGGCCTGCTGGAGCGTGGCTTGGGCAAGACGGGCATCAACATCGTCACACGTCTTTTCGGGATGCTTCTGGCAGCCCTTGCGGTGCAATTCGTGCTCGACGGTTTGCGCGGATTTGGCATCGCGGGCTAGGCGCGGGCGCAGCCCGGACCTATATGGCCCTCAGAGTGCAAGGATAGGCCAATGGACAATATTGACACCGCACAGCTCATTTACCTCTCACTTCTTGGTGGGGCGATTGTCTTTTGGTTCCTCGTCGCCAATCGCGGGCAGATGGGCAAGGTGCTGCAAGGTGCCGTGATGTGGGGGTTGCTTTTTATTGCCGTGATCGCGGCCTACGGGCTTTGGGGCGATATCCAGACCACGGTGCAACCGCGCCAGACGGTCTCGGCGGAGACGGGGCAGATCATCCTGCCGCGCGGCGCAGGCGGGCATTATTTTCTTGAGGCAGAGGTGAACGGCACGCCGATGCGCTTTGTCGTCGACACAGGCGCCACCCATGTGGTGCTCAGCCAGGAGGACGCGGCGCGCATTGGTTTTGATCCGGACGCACTCACCTATTTCGGGACCGCGCAAACGGCCAATGGCATCGTGCGCACAGCGCCTATCGAAATCGACACAATCACCATCGGCGACCTCACGGATCGCGGCGTGCGGGCTGTGGTGAATGAGGGGGATTTGTTCGAGTCGCTTCTGGGCATGAGCTATCTGGAGCGGTTTTCAAACATTCAGATCGCGAATGACCGTCTGATCCTCACGCGATGAGCGAAGATCACCCCTCAAACACCCTCTTTTTCTGCCTTTTTTTCCCAGCGACCACTTTCCTCGGACCAGTATTGCGCCGCACAGCCCGCCTCCGTCAGCGCCTTCCACTGGCCGCGCGCATGATCCAATGCTGACGCGTCATTGCCATCAAAAAGCACGCAGACCCTCTCCATCCGGCCCACCTCCTGCGCCGTCACATCGGCCCCGTCCACGGCCATAAGGCAGACAGCGCCGTTGGCCGCCTCAGCTTGGGTCGTCAGCAGCACAGGCTGATCGGCGGCGTGGGGCGACGTGGCCAGCCCGTGGGGCAAGAACCCCTCCTCCGGGCCGCGCCAGAGCTGCGCATCAAGCCACTCCATCCGCGCCACATCGCGCCCCCGCACGGCCACGCGCCAGCCTGCACCCAGCGCCTTCTCCAGAAGCGTTGGCAGGGTCGCCTCCAGGGGCCGCCGCGTCAGGTGATAGAAATACGCAGCCCCCATCAGCCTTCCAGCATATCGGTCACCAGCCGGTTCAGCGCCATGACACCCCAGCCCGTCGCCCCTTTTGGCGCATAAGCCGTATCGGCCTTCAC